>NZ_JBHIME010000044.1:0-1103 GCF_042193875.1 Bartonella sp. OC68QHHN
TGTACAACAGCTCGATGTAGGCAAGCTGGAACAAATCGTCCATGAAAACCGTGAAATGGCAACCCAACTTTTAGAAGAAGGATTTAAATACAGTGATGACTCCTATAAAACCATGTTTATCAAAGAGCACCGCATCGCTGTGGTCGACCGTGATAAAGACGGAAATATAATCTATAAAACAGATGCAAATGGACAGTATATCAAAGACGCTCGTGGACAACCAATACCTTACGCACATTATTTAACGGATGAAGAAAAGCAGCATTTACAAGAGGGTGCTGATGGCAAGGTGCATGTGTCCTTTAATGGCATCTTTACTCCACCAGAGGAAGCCGCTGTTTATGCGGTTCAACATGCGAAGGATAAAAATGAACCGCTTTATTTTGTGGTGTTCCCAGAAGCGGANGCCACCCTATGAAGCCGCTGTTTATGCAGAGCAACATGCGAAGGATAAAAATAATCCGCTTTATTTTGTTGTGTTTCCAGAAGCGGATTCTGCTATCTCAGAACTTCTAGTCGCGGGCTATCAGAAGTTTATGGAAAATAACTTTTGGGGTTTAACCAATTCCACACAAGAAGCAAAAGATTTGATGTATAGCTATGGTCTTACAGGATTAGAACTTTATGGACATAGTCGCGGGACAATGACATTGGGGAATATGCTGAATTCTTTCAAACAAGAAGGTGTTCACGGTATAGCCAACGAAAACACGACTATCAATTTCTATGGACCAGCCTTTAATGCTTTATTTGCATCCGGTCTGTTAGGTTATGTGAGTGATAGCAAACAAACCACTATTGGCTTTGATGGGCATAAATTTGACTTTGTAAGCCGATGGATTGGCGGTAATGGCTATACCTACGAGACAATACCTGCTGGTAGTAGCAGGTGGAAAGAAACATGGAATATGTTCTCAAATCCCAACAGTGTTCACACATGTCTTGGACATGCGAATGCTATGTGCAACATACTTTATGGCACATCTCATCTAGAACAAAAACCTTGAATTAGATCATGGAGAAAAAAATGAAACAAACCTTAAAATTATTAAGTGCGATAACTCTGTTGAGTATAGCTGGGTGCCAGTTTAATAAAACTCCCA
>NZ_JBHIME010000017.1:0-134698 GCF_042193875.1 Bartonella sp. OC68QHHN
AAAAAATTAGATATATCTGTAGCATTTTTATCATCTGTAGAAATTGGCAAAAAGTCTGTTCCTGTAGGACTGGAGGAAAAGATAATTGAACTCTATGCTTTAGATCGAGAGGGAGCAGAAATTTTGAGAAGAGAATCGGATGCTTGTCGCAAAAGCTTCACTATAAAGCCTTCTGATACATTGAGTCGTGAAATTGCTGGTATGTTTTCTAGACTGATAAATATTATTTCACAAGAGGAGTTAGCACAATTGAAGAAATTATTAGAGAAAGCTGGCAAAAAGAATGCGCTTTGTAAAGGAAAGTGTGAAAATCCTATTCCCGAACCTGATTATATGCTCCCTAATCTTAAAAAAATACAAATAAAATCAATATGTTATGTAATTAAATTTAAGATTCGAATTCAGGTACCCCAGCCAATTCTAGTGAAATTAGTTAATTAAAGTTCAGCTTGAGAGTGGATTAACCCCCTTAACCATCTGTTGCTATTCATAGCAAGTCTGGTAAGCTGAAAAATACCCATTTGTAGCGGATTAGCTCTAAATATGGTAAGGTTTTCTTTTACTATAGCTATTGCTCAGAGAGCTCTTTTAAAAGATTCTTTCTATAAGAGGGGGATAAATGATTTATGCGCACTTGCTTTAGAAAAACTATTTGGCTGGATTTTTTTTCTATAGCAACACCAGCGGGTAATTTTCCGTATTTCACCATCTTCATTACGTCGAACAGCGTAGCAATAATGCTGATTAGGAAATATATTTCGTTGCATGTCACGGACCATACCAGCAGCATGTCCATAGGGTGCTACACAATCAATGAACCATACGTATTTTCCATTCTGCCAATCCGCATCGGACAAAAGCTCTCCCTTTTCAAGCATAGATTGATGATTTTTTCATCTAAAAAAGCCCAAGTGATAAAGGCACAAAATTCTCCACGTTCATTTTTATAGAGTTTATATTGCCCAGTCTGTAAAGCTGGTCCTAAATTTCGTTCGATATCCCAGATTCGTCAGCGGCGGTATAAGGGAGATGTAAGCATTAAAACAACCATAGCTCCTAACGCTGTAAGAGGATCTATGAGTGATGGTGATGGATTTTCATTTACAGACATTATCTTTCCTTTAGGGACTGTTCTAAAACTTTGGTAATAGGTTCAAAGAAATAAGAAATGAGACGCCGTTTTGAGGTAATGACATCCGTTGTCACAGTCATGCCAGGAATAAATTTAAGTTGTTTGTTATTCAAAGTGATATGATCTTGGTCAATTTTGATTAAAACAGCGTAGACACCATTATTAATTTCTTTATCATAGCGCGCTGTAGCGCCTACATTAACGACTGTACCGTGGATAACACCGAAACGTTCAGGCGGAAAGGCAGAAAACTTGATGTAAGCACGTTGGCCCTTTTCTAAAAAACCAATATCTCGATTATCAAAAAACGCTTCAACAATGAGACCGCCTGTACCAGGGACAATACGCATGAGTGTTTTACCAGCTTCTACAAAGCCGCCCAAAGTATGGATACTTAAATCATCGATACGTCCATCAACAGGTGCATAAAGTGATAGGTGGTCAAGACGGTATTGAGTGCTATCAAGCTTTGCTTTTAATCCTTGAAGGTTCAGTTCTGTTTCACGCGAAAGTTGGCGATAGCGGGCGATTTCATCGGAAATGAGACTTTTCCGTTGTTGGCGGAGGGTGTTTATTTCGGCGGCATTTTCTTCCAAACGTCTTTGATTGGTTAAAATTTCATGCTCGACATTTTTAAAGTCATGTAAACGCTCTAAATAAACCGCTTGGCTAATGACTTTTGTTTCCATCAGGCTTTTTGCAGCTTTTAATTTTCCTTGACTTAATTGACGATCATCTTCCAACCTATCTAATTGCGCATGTTGTGTTGCACCGCTGCGCTCGACGCGGTCCGCTTGTGCTTTTAGCGCTCTTAATTTATCTTGGAGAGATTGAAGGGTAGCGCTAATGAGTTTTTCTCCTTCTATTCTTGCAGTCTTATTGCCAGAAGGAGGAACTGGCAGATAGGCAAGCCCTTTGGTCACAAAATCTTTATCCAAAGGATCACTTTCATGCAAAGCTGTTAAAATAGCTGTTGCGATTTGTGCTTGAAGGGTTTGTTGCGCGATATCTGCTTGAATACGTGCGCGCTCATTGAGGGCTTCACGGGGATCTAATTGAATAAGGAGATCACCCTGATGAACAAATTGCCCTTCTTTTACTAGAATTCTCTCAATGCGTCCTGTATTTTGCGCTTGGACCAGCTGAACGTAAGCGGTGGGAATAACACTTCCTTGCCCCCGTGCAACAATCTCTGTTTTTGCGATAAAGCTGCCGATCACAATAAAGAGAAATAAGGTGACCAAAACAGCAACAACCATATGAAGCGTTGGCGATAAAGGGTGCAAATAGGGAGCTTTATCTGCCATTTTTTGTCTCCAAATCAGTAAAGTTTAAGACGGTTGCATGCTGAGGAAAGAGGTCACTTTTGTGGGTAATAACAAGAACAATACGTTCTTGCGAAAGTTTATATAAATGCTCAACAATTTGTGTACTGACAGCGTCATCCAATGCGGAAGTAGGTTCATCCAAAATAAGAAGGCTTGGGTTTATCAGAAAGAAACAAGCCAAAGCCAAGCGTTGGCGCTGACCACCTGATAAAAAACCACCTTGCTCTCCTACTTGAGTATTGAGTCCTAAAGGGCAACTGAGCAATCAAATCATGGCAAGCACTAACATATAGTGCAGCGTCGATTTCATCTTTAGTGGCATCTGGTTTAGCAAGAAGCATATTCTCAAGAATGGTTCCGGAAAAAAGGCAAGGATTTTGAGGAAAATACGCGATTGTTTCACGCACGCTACGGACATCAAAATTCTGTAAAGGTTGTGTGTTAATCAATATCTTTCCGCTTGTTGGGGGGTAGAGTCCACAAAGGAGCTTCGCCAAGGTTGTTTTTCCGCACCCTGAAGGACCAAGTAACATAATCGGTTGTCCAGATTGTAAACAGACATCAAGATGATTGATAATGGACTTATCTCCATAAGAAAAACAGAGATCGTTGGCTTCAAGATGAGGAGGAGCGCTGAGTTGAAGAGGCGGCTTTTCTTCTTTCCATTCTGCAGGGGAGTTAAGAATATCGCCCAAACGAAGACGAGAGATTTTCAAATGCTGCCATTCTTCCCATAGGGATGCAAGGCTTAAGATAGGACCAGAAACATTTCCAGCGAGGAGATGAAAGGCAATAAGTTGCCCTAGCGTAATCTGGTTTTGAAGAACTGCCTGAGCACCAAAAAAGATAATAAAAATAGTGAAAAGATCACCAAAAATATGGCTCATGGCTCCATTGAGAAGATGCAATTTACTGGTTGTAAGGCTTTGATCTAAACTGCGGGCTAAAGTTTCTTGCATACGTATCGTATGAGCAGCTTCTTTTACGTGTGCTTTTATGGCTTCAAGATTGGTAAAACTTTCAATGAGGCGCGATTTATGGGCAGCTTGCAGAGTGAAAGCACGGCGTAATTGGCGGCGCAAGAAGGGACCGACCAACGCTAAAGAACCCATTTGCAAGGGTAAAACAATAAGGACAATGAAGGTAAGTTTTGGACTAATGGAAAAGAGTGCAGCAATATAAATAATGGCAAAGAGAACATTCAGTACAGTTGTGGCGATGGTTCCTGTTAAAAAACCGCGAATTGTATCAACTTCTCCAATACGTGAAAACAATTCTCCTACTTGCCAAGTGCGTAAAACAGGCAAGGAGAGACTTAACACATGGGTGTAAATACGTCGTCCAAATTCTAGCGTAAGCCGATTGGCTAAATAAGCTCCTAAATAACCTGATAGAGTGCTAAGAGCTGTGCTAAACAGCATGATAGCAACCATCAAGACAACGATAGCATAGAGACTTTCAATACGCTGAAAAGGAAGAATACGGTCGATAATCGCTTGAAAAATAAAAGGATTCACCAAGCCTAGCAAACGCAAAACAACAGCAACGCAACTGAGTTCGATGACATAATAAATATATTTCTTTGTTATTCTTGTAAACCAAGAGAAGGCTACTAGTTTTTCTTGTGAATGATTCATTTTATTTTATGATTTTTTTTAAGAGAAAGAGCGATTGATGTCGCATATTTAAACAGTATTGTAAATATTGTTATTACTAAATAAAAAGTATACATTTTGTGCGAATGAGATATAAACATAATGTATTTATTATTTATACAGTATTTTATTATTATTTTTTACAAATTATATTTGACATTTTTTAAACAGAACAATAATGAAATTGCAGCTGCATCATTATGATACAGTTATTTTAATAATATAATTTGTATGTTTGGTTGGCTTAGTGGTTGGTCTAATACTGGTTTTTCTCATAGTTTGTCTAATGCTTGGTCTGATATTTCATCAATTAATTTTTTAAGTAGTGGATCACAGCCTGGGTGTACTGTCGGCGATTATCTCTCTACAGCAAATTCATACGGAGTGGTGGGAAGAGATATAGGAAGAACTGGTGGAGTATTTGTAGGCGGTATAGCCGGAGGTCTTTCATCAGGCGGATTGGGTATAATTTTAGGTGCAGGAACCGGTGGAGGAATCGGTGCAGGTTTTGGCTATGGGGTAGGAGCAGGTATAGGTTTAAATACTCAGTATAACGCGTGCTATTATTAATTATAATATTTTAATAATTTTTTACATTGTTAATGATGTTGTAGATATATTTTAGTGAATATATCTACAAACATTTGTAAATAAAATATATTATTAGTAATAATTTAAATTATAATTATATTAAGTTGGAAATTTGTACATTATGTATATTTTAAATATTATTAATGAATTATTTTTATTAGTTTGCTTTTTAAGTATATTTATATATTTATTTGAATTGTATTATAAATCTAATGGATGTAATGAAAAAAACATTAAAATAAAATCATTAATAAGAATAATTTCATTTTTTATATTATTCGTTATATTATTTTCCCTAGTTAAGTTTTATATTAATACAATTTAATTAAATATATTTTATATTTATTTATTTTATATAATTTTAAGTGGAATTTATTATGGATGATATTTTATTTAATATTAAAAATGCATTACTTGCAACAAATATATTTCTAGTTTTAAGCATATTTTCCTCTAAATTAAAATTCCCTACTTGGAAAAAGTCTATTAAATTAGGATTTATTATAATTATCNCATATACTTTACAATATATTTTGGACTTTATTATTTTATAAACTAATATTATATAAAATATCTATGTATTTTATATTTTTATTGTCGATTATTGTAGTTGGTATTGTTAATGTGGACAGATTTTATTAATTTTGTTGTAAATATGTTATTTTCAATAATAAGTGTAGTTACAATTATATATTATTTATTATTACTAAATAAATATAAAAATTATAATAAAAAAGAATACAAAAAAAATATATTATTGTTAGTGATAGGTTTAATTTTTGTAATTGTTTTTATAATAATTTTTATGAATATATACTATTAATCTTTAAAAAAATTTTTACTTATTACATTGGGATAGATACTTTAAAATCAGTATTATCATCAAGAATTCTGTTTTTTATTTCCTATTTTAAATCTTTTTAATTATTTCAAGCATGGGTTGTTTTGATATTATTGTCTTTTGTATAAAAATTTTCAGTTTATAGTTTTTGAAAAGTGATTCTCTTCTTATGTGTCATATTTATTGAAAAATAAGCAATTGTTATGGACATAAAATGCCTTATCTCTCTTGATTGTTATTCATCATCTTCAGAAAGAGGAAGTGACGCGATTTCTGTATCAAGCGCATCCATAAAATCGATAATAAAAGCAGCATTGGTTCCCAAATCTCTTGGCAAATAACGAGAAGCAGAACGCATATCAACAAAAGTGGTATCCCCTTCATCAATTAAACGAATGACAATATCTGAAATAAAGCCAAGGTAAAAGGTTTTTGCTATTGTTTCAATATAAAGCGCATCTTCTTCACCTTGAAACTTTCTTTGAGCCACAACAGGCCAATCATAGGTTGCTAAAACATTGAGAACAGATTCGCGAATACGCTCAGGTGAGCCATCATAACGGCGCCCCGATATTTCTGGCCATTGTGACATCTGTAATGTTGTTTGTTCAGTCAAAACACTTTTAAGCGGTAAAGCATCGCTGGGACGTATTGTGCGAAAAAAAGCTGGCGGGCTTTGTGTATCGGTAGAAATATCGTAAAGAGCCGGGAAGGTAAACCAAAGTCCAAAAAATAACATCAATGGTGTAGCAGTTATTAATGAATAAATGATCCCTTTTAAAGCTTTCATTCCCCCTAGGGCTCCATAGACCCATAAGCTGTAAAGTGCTTTTAAAGCAAGAAAAAGAGAAATAATCACACAGCCAGTAGAGATACTTATCAAAATTATGAAGTCGGTTACGTTAATGACAGAAAAACGTTGTAAAATGACTGAAAATAATAAAATAAAGAACGCCAATCCACCAAATCGAGGGGACCATACTGATGCTCTTGAAACGAACCGGACATATCTCTTCTTCATGAAGTTTTTTCCCCTCAATTGTAAACTATAAGCCAAGTTTTTTCAGAGTGCATATCCTACAAAAAAATTCTGCTCATAAGAGAAAAATAAAGCACTTATTTTTGAGGTCAAGGATGAGTAATGTCTTATAAGTTTCCAGCGATTATTTTGGCACTTCATTGAAGGTAATGAGTATTTCTTCTATAGTTTATCATGTCATTGATGCGAACTTTATGGAAACGTTTGTAAATAAAAAGAAAAAACTCAAATAGCAAGTTTACAGTCGTTAGCAGCATATTTTTCTAGAACTTTACTCTTGATTTTTCTCTTCTGATTACGGGGAGTTTTTTCTGTCAGATAATGCGTATCAAATATGGTATGATGATGTGCAATAGAGATTTCATTCTATCTCAATAAAAAATTTAGGGATCTACAATCAGAAAAACCTGAATTCGAGTATTCGATTAATAGAGAAAAAAGATAACCATTTTGATAGGCTTCGTTTATTTTGTATAGAAAGTAAGGTGTTGTACAAATGAGAGGTTAGTCCGTTTTTATTCATAAAATATGCGGCAGGTTGCAGATGAAAGGAAAGCTTCACTTTCTTTTTTTGCTAGTGAAGAAGGGGCAAAAATACGTAAAATGACAAAACCTTCATTCAAATTTTTAGCAACCAAAACTGAATTGGCATTTTTTTTAGGTTTTGATTTTTTGAGTTCTATTATTTGTATTGGTTTTCCAATAATAAGATCGAGTGTATTATCAGGGGCTGTTCGGTCATTAAGGCTGTAGAAAATAATTCCGTTGTGTGTGTAGGCTGCCAGTGACCAAAATTGTCGTGTTTTCGAAGCTTTTAAATGAACAGGTCCATTTTCAAGATTAAATCTACAGACTTTAAGAAGAAAGAGTGGATCAGCAAATTGTTGAATAGGATTATTGGGAGTAAATTCAACAAATTGATAAGGGAATCCAGATTTTTTAAGAGTTGTCCATATATTATTTTGTGCCCAATAGGGGATTAGCAATAAAACGCAAATATGAACAATGATAGCGCCAATGATTGCAAGAAGTGCGGTATGAATAAATCTAGTCACAATTTATTTGTCCTGATGGAATTTGTTCTATTGAGGGCATCGTAAGCTTTTGTAGTGCCGTTGCAGAAATGATTGAGGTATCGTATAAGGTAAGAATAAGCCCAAATTCTTTTTGACTAATTGCTGCAAGCCAATTGCCGGCTTGGGGTGTAGGTGAAATATTGATGCGCAATGAGCCATCATGTTCATAAGTAATAGCGTTCGTGTGGAGTTCAAAAGGGATTTCTTTAGATGAAGTATAGGGTTTAAGGGATTTGTCAGCTGTATAAAGGGTAAAAAGACGGGTTTCAGGGATGGTGCCTTTGAGCAAATAATGACAGTGCGGGTGGAGTGGACGCCCTTGGTTATCTTGCCAAATCTGGAATTGAAGACCTTCAGTGCGTCCGAGTGAAACTATGCCTCGTTTGGCCGTGCGGGCGCGAGTGTAAGGGTCCATATTGGCGGTTCCCACTTGTGGATAAGCACTCCATTTTCCAATTGTGAAGCGTCCAAAATGAGGAAAGGAATTGAGCACATAATCAACACTCAGTTTTCCACATAAAATGGAAAAAGCGACGATAAAAAAGAAAATGGTGATATTAAAAAACATCAGTGAATATCTTGAATTCAAAATGTTGAATCTCCAGTTGTTTTCGTCTTCACAGAAATTGCAGATGTTTTTTTCAGATCTTTGTTAATCAATCGCACGATATTCAATGTTTCAGGAGAAAGCGTAGAGGGTATTGGGGAAAAAAATTCAGAATTTGCATGGGAGGAAAGTATTGGGGGATGATAAGGAAGAAGAGAACTTTTAACACCATAGAGTTGTTTGAGCATAATATTTTGGTGTGCAGTAAGCATGATGCGATGCCATATCATGGCAGGAACGCCACCCCCAAAAGCACGATTCATCGGTGAAAAGTTATCATTTCCCATCCACACCGCTCCAGTATAATTGCCTGTAAAGCCAACAAACCAAGCATCACGATAGGATTGTGATGTTCCAGTTTTCCCAGCGACAAGAGTCATAGGCAGAGCAGCACGCTTACCAGACCCTCGTGTTGTGACACCCACCATCATTTGGTTCATATAAGCAGCTGATTGTTTGCTGAGAACTCGGTGTAACTTATTTCCGTTATGCTTGAAATCCCATACCACACGCCCATCGATTGTTCTGATTTGCGTGAACCCATGCCGATTACCAGCTATCCCACCATTCGCAAAGACATTAAAGCCAGTTGCTTGATCCATGGGGGTCATGTTGGAAGTGCCAAGAACCATCGTTTTGTGTGATATAATATGCGCGTTAATCCCCATATTCTTGATGAGATCTACGATAGGTTGGGTATCGCGGTTAAGATATTGATAGGTGAGATACACAGGGACTGTATTAATGGAAAAAGCTAAAGCTGTTGCTAAATCAATTTTCCCCAAATAACGACCAGAATTATTTTTTGGTGTCCAACCTCCCCAATTGATGGGGGCATCTAAAACGATTGTTGAGGGAGATAGACCGTGTTCCAGTGCGGTTGCGTAAACATAAGGTTTGAATGAAGAACCAGTTTGCCGTCCTCCTTGTGTCGCTCTGTTAAATTGGCTCTTTTTATAATCTAGTCCTCCAACAATTGCGCATACGGCACCGTTATTATCGAGTATAACGGTGGCAGCTTGTGTTACGCGATATTGTTGACCATATTGATGTAAATGATATGCAATTGATTCTTCTGCTGCTTTTTGAATATTCGGATCAAGGGTCGTTTGAATAATTAAACTATGGCTTGGAAGTTGATTACGCATTTTTTTGGCTTCCTCGAATGCCCAATCAAGAAAATAATCAGGCTGATTATTTTCTATTTGGGGAAGTGCTCTAGCAGGGTGGCGATGCGCATTGATAATCTGGCTCTTTGTCATAAAGCCACTATTAACAAGATTAGAAAGGACTACATTGGCACGTGTTTGAGCAGCAAAGAGATGACTATGAGGAGCATATTTTGTTGGGGCTTTAAAGAGTCCTGCTAACATAGCAGATTCACTTAAAGATACATGACGTATATTTTTTCCAAAATAAAATTTTGCTGCTGCTGCAATACCAAAATTATTTCCTCCCATATAGGCTCGGTCAAGATAAAGTTGTAAAATCTGTTTTTTGCTAAAATTTACTTCTAGCCAAAGAGCAAGATAAGCTTCTTTGATTTTACGTGTTATGGTTCTCTCGTTTGTTAAGAATAAATTTTTAGCCAATTGTTGTGTGAGAGTTGAACCACCTTGCACCACACCTTTAGCTTGCATATTTTGTGAAATTGCCCGTGTAAGTCCTTGAAAATCAATACCCCAATGATCGAAAAAACGTCGGTCTTCTGTAGCAAGAACCGCTTTAATGACAGTGTCAGGCATTTCTTCAACGGGGACAGAGATCGCCGGCAGTGCACCACGGTGCCCAATGGAATTTCCATAGCGATCTAGAAAAAGAATAGAAAAGTTTTTAGGAGAAGACCAATCTGTTTTGGTCAGTTCAAAAACAGAAATGCCCAAAATAGTGAAAAGAGTAAATCCCATCAACCCTAATGTCAGTATTTCACCGAGAACTTCAATGATAAAACGTTTCCATCCTTGAAGATGAAAATTTTGTGAGATGATTTTTGCCTTTTTCCAGAAAAAACTGTTAGCAGAACGAATGTGATAAAGCGCTGTGTCCAATCGTGCGTCTAATTCAATGAGAGCAGGACTGTGAAATGGCTTACGGTGTTGCCCTTTATTTTTTTTAAAAAAATCAAACATTTAAAGAGAGCCTATGGCAAAGAAATACAACCAAACAAATCTACAATAATTATATGGAGTAGAAGTATTTTTTTGCTATAGTGCTAACAGAGAAAGAGTTTATTTTAGAACTATTCATTTTTCGTAAGATAGTATATTAATATTTCATTATTTTATCGAATAAATTTTATTCTCATTATTAAAAATATTTTTTTGATTTTTTAAAAATTTGGAGTAATGTTAATACGTTCTTCTGTAAGATAGAGGATAAATTATTTCCATTTGTGACTTTTAAATCGACCAGAAAAAACATTATTTCTTTTATCCTTTATCAAGGAAGAGAAGAGATGGGTTATTGAAATATTTATGATGAAAAAAAATTTCTTGTTCGTAATAATAATAGCTTTTTTAGGAGCAGATTCTGTTCTAGCTTCTGAGTGTGCTGAAGTAGGTAAGAAGGTTGCCGTGCAAGAGAGCGGGGTTCTCATCCGTTCAAAACCGGTTGTTCAGGATGGAAAGGACATGTGTGCAATTGTGGTTGTTGTACCAGCCCGTAATGGTGAAAAGTTACGTCGTGTTGAGTTTTTTGTTCCTGCTGATTAGTCTTTGGCAGATGGTGTTGTGATGCGTATCTTAATCGTTGAAGATGATCGGTATCTTCACCATCAATTAGCAGAAGCTGTAAGACGTGCAGGATATGTTTCCGATAGTGCTTTCGATGGTGAAGAGGCTTATTTTTTAGGTAGCACAGAGTCTTACGACGCAGTGATACTTGATATAGGTTTACCGTATATTGATGGTATTCGTGTTGTTGAAAAGTGGCGTCAAGAAGGGCACTTCATGCCTGTTTTAATGCTAACGGCGCGAGATCGTTGGTCTGATAAGGTGCACGGTATTGATGCTGGGGCTGACGATTATGTTGTGAAGCCATTTCATTTGGAGGAAGTGATGGCGCGCTTGCGAGCATTAATTCGTCGTGCTACGGGACATGCGACAAGTGCATTATGTTGCGGAAATGTTTTGTTGGATACGAAGACGTCTCGTGTTTTTGTGGATGGTCAATTGATTAAACTAACATCTTATGAATTCAGACTGCTTTCTTATCTCATGCATCATTGTGACAGGGTCATTTCAAGAACAGAGCTTACTGAACATCTTTATGATCAGGATTTTGATAAGGACTCGAATACGGTGGAAGTCTTTGTAGGTCGGTTACGGAAAAAGCTTGGAGTGGATTTGATTGAAACTATTCGAGGAATGGGGTATCGCGTGAGAATGCTAGGTGATTAATGATTGTTTTCGAAGAGAATAATTGGTGTAGAAGGTTTTTTTTTATAATCACTCGATCTCTCAGTTTACGTGTTATGATTTTATCAACGTTATGGGTTGTTATTTCTCTTTTATCGATTTCTGCAGTAAGTATTTTATTTTATAAGCGTTCAACTGAACAAAGCCTAGAGCGTATCCTTTCTGCTCAACTCTACAGTCTTATTGCAACAGTGACGGTGTCATCGGAAGGTACTTTGAGAGGAGGGGCTGGGATTGATGATATTCGTTATTCTGATCCAACAACAGGATGGTATTGGGAAGTTGTTGCGATATCCCATAATTTAAAAGGAAGATTGACGTCCCCCTCATTGGGAACAGGCGAGATATTTACACCAAGTGATGTTGATATACCTTTTGACAATAAATTCTTTCGCTCTTATCGGATAATGGGGAACAATGGTCAAAAGCTACAAGTGATTGAGAGTGATGTTGTTCTTGATAATAAAAATCATATTGCACGTTTTCGGCTTGTTGGGAATATCGATGAAGCTCATGCCCAGGTAGAGGAATTTAAGCGAACTTTGCAAATTTTTCTTTGGAGTTTCGGTATCGGGAGTGTTCTTATTAATATTGCTATTATTTTCTTTAGTTTTCAACCGTTGAAGCTGATTCGACGCGCATTAAATGATATTCGCGAAGGAAGAGTTCACTATGTGAATACGGATTTAGTAAGCGAAGTGATGCCACTTGTACAAGAGATGAATGCTCTCATTAATAATAATCAGCGTATTATTGAGCGATTTCGCACACAGGTTGGTAATCTCGCGCATTCATTGAAGACGCCTCTATCTGTGATTATGAATGAGACAGATAAGATGCGCGGAGAAAAGGCTTGTTTGTTGAGAGAGCAAACGCAAATAATGCAAGCTCAAATCAATCATTATCTTCAGCGTGCGCGGATTGCAGCACAATGCGATAGTATTGTCTATCATACGTCTGTTCGCAGTGTGCTTGAACGTTTGGTGCGGGTTATGAAAAAGCTTAATCCTGAAAAAAAAATTCAATTTATTATGGATGTTGATGATATTGTTTTTTCTGGAGAGAAGGAAGATTTAGAAGAAATTATAGGGAATTTGATTGAAAATGCTACTCAGTGGTCTCGCGAAAAGGTTTTGATCTCTTGTTGTTTAGAAGAAAATGTTGAAGAAAAAGAATATTTTAGTATCTTTGTAGAAGATGATGGTCCTGGTTTAACAGAAGACAAAATGGATGAAGCATTAAAAAGAGGGCGGCGGTTTAATGAAAGTAAACTCGGGGCAGGCTTAGGGTTAGCAATTGTTTCAGATATGGTCAGTGAATATGGTGGAAATCTCTTTTTATCACGTTCTGATTTGGGTGGGTTGTATGCAAAAGTTTTATTACCTAAGATGGGAGAATAACATATTTTCTCCTTAAGAAAGAAATGTCTATAAAGTTTGTAAAGCAGTATTTTCAGACAATACATAAAGAGTAGGGAAACATTTTTTTTAGTTTCTTTGTTTTATTGATATATAATAACTATGGACAATAGATTTTATAATATTTTCCATGAAAAGATGAATTTTTATCAATTCACATCACTCTTCTCATGAAGAGGGTAAAATGTAAGCGAGTTATTCTCTGTTCGTATTGGAAAAAAATGATATGCTCTTATTAATTTTTGCAGCATTTTTTCTGACTTTACTGGCAAGTATTCTTTTTCTTTCACTACGTTTTGACGATGAGATAAAGAAAAAATGGAAAGTTCAAATCGTGGATGGTTATAGAAGTCATAAGCATACGATTGAGCTTAACAAGCTTTATATGCATTATAAAAAAAGAAATATTCTTAAGGCTTTAAGTATTTTGTTTGTTCTTCTTATGACATGGAATATTTATGGACTGACAGGCAATCCAGAAGTGAAAAGTTATTTTTTTAGCGAATTAATGGATAAGGATCCTAAAACTCTCAGTAAGCAAGAAAAGCTTATTCGTTTACAAGTGCTTTTTTTCCGTGCACCTCATGATGGTAAGCTAGCAGATGCGTTAGCGGTAGGGTATCTCGAAGAAAGCCTTTTTCAAGAGGCTGTGAATACTTATTTAGACGCACTTCGTTTGAATGGAGAAACAGCTCCCAGACTTGTAGGATATGGTTTAGCATTGGTTGGTTATGAAGGGGGAGTGATAACACAAGAAGCACAAAATGCTTTTCAAAAAGCAGCAGATTTAGCGCCAACAGATTTTTATCCACGTTTATTGTTGGCCGATGCATTTCATCAAGCAGGAAAAACTGCGCAGGCAGTGCAATTTTTACAAAGCTTTCTTGATACAATGCCTGAAAATTTTTCAGGAAAATCACGTGTTAAAAAAATGATGATTCAGTTACGTGATTTATCGAGTGAGCATACAAAGAAAAGCAATCGTGGCCAATTGAGATGATGAAATATAAAGAGAAAAGCTGTTTAGAAAGAACAAGAGAAGTAATCATCTTAGAAGTAGGTATTTGTGAAGAAGATTGAAGAACAGAAATGAAGAATGTAAAGAGCGCGATATAAGTGGTTATAGGTTAAATAAAAATTGGTGGAAAAACTAAAAAAGGAAAAAAGGTATTGATAAGCTTGTTAGCAAAGGTGAGGTACTGGATAAAAAGTTGCACCTATGTAGAAGATGTGCAAAGCTCTTAAAAAATAAAATATTGATACTTAATTATAACGTATTTAAATTTTTTTCGTATAGTGTTTATGAACAGTCAATCTTTAAAGAATTCTGCTTCGTTGAAGATTATTTTAGAGCAGCAAAAAAAAAAAGCGCTTACTGATCATATTATTATGTTGTTTGGTTATAACAATTGCAGCAAGTCTCATAGTGTATGCAATGCGTCATGCGGTCAGTTTTTTTAGAATGCCCTCTGAAATTACAAGAGAAGATATTTTAACGGGGCGCCCTTTGCGTTTGGGTGGCTTTGTTGAAAAGGGAACTGTTCAATATGTTGGAAAGAGAGGCGTTACTTTTTTTGTAACGGATAACAAAAAACATGAAAAAGTGGTTTTCAATGGTGCCTTACCGGATCTTTTTCGTGAAGGTCAGGGGGTGATTGTAGAAGGGTATTTCGATAAACAGGGTTTTTTTATAGGGACGCGTATTTTAGCAAAACATGATGAAACTTATATGCCTAAAGAAACAGCTGATCGTTTGAAAAAACATTACATTATGGAGAAATAATTCGATTGTGCTTGTCGAACTGGGTCATATTTTTTTAGCTGCAGCATTTTCAGTAAGCTTATTAGGAGCGTTCTTACCTGCTTTAGGTTTTTGGTGGAGAGAGCGTTTGTTAATGCAAACAGCTGTTCCTCTGACATATATCACTTTTACATTACTGCTTTTATCATTTTTAGTGATAATTTATGCTTATGTCGTATCTGATTTTTCTGTTTTGAACGTTGTTGAGAATTCTCATTCAGAAAAACCGATGCTCTATAAAATTACAGGTGTTTGGGGCAACCACGAAGGCTCTATGTTGTTATGGGTTTTAAGTCTTGCTTTTTTTAGTGCATTGATGGCCTTTTTTAGCCAACATTTGGCAGAAGATTTTAAGACGCTTGTTTTAATTTGTCAAAGTTGGATTACAAGTGCTTTTCTTTTATTTATTCTTTTTGTATCCAATCCATTTTTACGTGTGAATCCACCAGCATTGCAGGGAAATGGTCTCAATCCTCTCTTACAAGATATTGCATTAGCGATTCATCCACCGCTACTTTATTTAGGTTATGTTGGTTTTTCACTTTGTTTTTCTTTTGCCGTTGCGGCATTGATTACCGGACATGTTGATAGAATTTGGGTGCGTGGGATTCGTCCGTGGCTTTTACTTTCTTGGTGTTTTTTGACATTGGGTATTATGGTTGGCTCCTATTGGGCTTATTATGAGCTAGGATGGGGGGGGTATTGGTTTTGGGATCCTGTTGAAAATGTTTCGTTTATGCCTTGGCTTTCAGGAACGGCTCTTTTACATTCTGCTCTTGTTCTCGAAAAACGAGAAATATTGAAAAGTTGGACTTTGTTTTTAGCGCTGCTTACTTTTTCCCTTTCTCTGATGGGAACTTTTCTTGTGCGTTCGGGGCTTTTAGTTTCTGTTCATAGTTTTGCTGTTGATCCAGCACGGGGGAAAGCAATTCTTGCGCTTTTATTTTTTTTTTACAGTAGCGGCTTTTCTTCTTTTTGCTTTGCGCACCCCTATTTTAAAAACAGAAAGATTTTTTCAACCAATTTCACGTGAAGGGTTTATTGTTTTAAATAACTTGTTACTTACAACAATAACAGCAACAGTATTGATTGGTACGCTTTATCCTTATTTTATTGAGATATTAACAGGGCAAAAAATTTCTGTAGGGGCGGTTTTTTTTAACCTTACCTGTGGACCGCTAATGGTTTTGCTGTTGTTGTTTGTTCCGTTTGGGGCAATGATGGCATGGAAACGCGGTGATTTTCTTGCAGTTTTTGAACGGTTGTGGTTTGTTTTTGTATTGGTTGGTATCATCTGTTTTATAATATTTTATGCGACATCTGTGCGTGATATTTTTGCAGTTTTAGGGATTGGGCTTTCAGCGTTTGTTTTTTTAGGCAGTTTAGCGGATCTATGGGGAAAGAGTGGATATGGCAAGAGAGCTTTTTCAGTACGCGTTAAGAAATTTATTGGATTGCCATGGTCTACTTTTGGTGCAGCAATAGCACATATGGGATTAGGCGTTACATTATTTGGTATTGTTTGTGTGGCAAGTTTTGGGCAAGAACGTATTTTAATCATGAACGTAGGGGATAGTGTGACGATAGCGGATAAAACGCTTCATTTTGATGCAGTGTATGATGGTGTTGGTTCGAATTATTCGGCAATGGAGTTTTATTTTAAAATATATGAAGATAAAAACATTGTGGGTCATGTAACAGCCTCAAAGCGATTTTATTCAAGCCAAAATACATCAACAACAGAAGTTGGTCTTCAAAATCATGGCTTATCGCAGCTATATATTGTACCGGGACATATCGATAATCGGGGTCTTGTGGTGCACATATGGTGGAAGCCTTATGTAATATGTATTTGGTTAGGGGCATTCATGATGGCTGTAGGCGGATGTCTTTCTCTTCTGGGGTATTGGCTTCGCATTGGCATGTACAATAGGGTACTGCTTGCTTTAAATTTTTGGAAAAGACATTGAGATGAAAAAAATTCTTTGGATTGTATTTTTTTTAATTGCAACGTTTCCTTTTCGATTAGCAATAGCAGTAGAGCCGGATGAGATTTTAAAAGATAAGCTTCTTGAAGCGCGAGCACGTCATATTTCATCGCATTTACGTTGTCCGGTTTGTCAAAATCAATCAATTGATGATTCAGATGCTTCTCTAGCACGTGATTTACGGCTTTTAATTCGGGAAAGGCTAAAAATGGGCTATAGTAATCAGCAAGTCACTGACTTTCTTGTTGAGCGATATGGTGAATTTATTCTCTTGAAACCACCATTGAATAAAATAACTTGGTTTTTATGGTTTTCGCCTTTGATCATTATCATCATTGGGGCAAGTATCATATTTTTCCACTTCAAACGGAATAATCATGAGAAAATAGTGAGTTATGTGAATGAAAAAGAACAGTCAAAAATGCCATTGCATTAAAAAAGATGTTATATAAAAGAAAAAAATCAGATCATCTACAATGAGCATACAATCTTATTGTAATTATATTAGGGAATACTGAAACCTTACAAAACTTTAATAATTTAGACAGAAAACGGTAAGGTCTGGTATCTTATAAGTGATCGGAATTGGAATAAAGGTATGATTGAATAGGAGCATAGAGTAAATGGTTAAAAAGGCTTTCTTTAAAACATTTGTCGCAGTGAGTTTTTCTGCGATGTTGGAAAGTACACTGTTTTTTAGTGGATGTACATCAAGCTTGTGGATGACAAAGGCTCATGCAAGTTCTGTATTTACTTCGTTAATGCAACAACAGGGATTTGCCGATATTGTTGCTCAAGTAAAACCAGCAGTTGTAGCAGTACAAGTGAAGAGCAATAAAAAGAAAGAAGATAGGTTCTTTAGCAACTTTTTTAGTGGTCCAGGTTTTGATCAATTACCAGACCAGCATCCTTTGAAAAGATTTTTTAAAGAGTTTTATGATTTTGATAAACCTAAAAATAAATTTCCCCACCAATCGCAGAGACTCCGCCCTGTTGCTTTTGGATCGGGTTTTTTTATTTCGTCTGATGGTTACATTGTGACCAATGATCATGTGATTTCTGACGGAACAAGTTATACTGTTGTTCTTGATGATGGTACAGAATTGAACGCAAAGCTCATTGGGAAAGACCCCAAAACCGACCTTGCCGTATTAAAAGTGAGTGATAAAAGAAAATTTTCCTATGTTGATTTTGGTGATGATTCAAAGCTTCGTGTTGGGGATTGGGTTGTTGCCATTGGGAATCCATTTGGCCTTGGTGGAACTGTGACAGCAGGTATTGTTTCTGCACGCGGACGTGATATTGGCACTGGTGTGTACGATGATTTTATTCAGATTGATGCTGCTGTTAATAGAGGAAACTCTGGTGGTCCAACGTTTGATCTTAATGGAAAGGTTGTTGGGGTTAATACAGCAATTTTTTCTCCTTCTGGAGGAAATGTTGGGATTGCTTTTGCTATTCCGGCAGCGACTGTAAAACAGGTTGTACAACAACTTATTGAAAAAGGTTCAGTTCAACGTGGTTGGTTAGGTGTTCAGATTCAACCGGTAACAAAGGAGATTTCTGATTCAATAGGTTTGAAAGAAGCCAAAGGGGCTTTGGTCACTGATCCGTTAAAAGGACCGGCAGAAAAGGCTGGTATTAAAGCGGGTGATGTAATTATTTCAGTGAATAATGAAAAGGTTGCTGATGCGCGTGAACTGGCGAAACGTATTGCAAATATTAAACCAGGAGAAACGGTAACCATAGGGATTTGGAGATCAGGTAAGGAGGAGAGTATCAAGGTTAAACTCGCTTCAATGTCTGAAGATGAAAGTAAGAAAGAGACTTCAAGATATTCAAATGGACGGGGTGATTTAGATGAAACATTGGAAGATTATGGTCTGATTGTTATGCCTTCTGATGATGGTGTAGGGGTTGTCGTAACGGATGTCGATACCGATTCAGATGCTGCAGATAAAGGGATACGCCCTGGTGATATCATTGTGACAGTAAATAATAAACCGGTTAAAAAAGTCTCTGATATTATTAGCACAATCAAAAATGCTCAGCAGTTAGGACGAAAGGCTATACTCTTACAAGTGCGAACAAATGATCAAAATCGTTTTGTTGCTCTTCCAATTTTCAAAAAATAAGGCTTTAGTTGTAGGACAAATGTTTATTAAATATTTGTCCTACAACATAATAAGATAATGGAGATGCGTTTTATGAAGATACTCGTTATTGAAGATGATCATGAGACGGGGCATTATCTCGAAAAAGCTTTTTCGGAAGTAGGGCATTCTGTTGATGTTGCTTATGATGGGGATACGGGATACGCTTTAGCGACCACGGAAAGTTATGACGTTATGGTTGTTGACCGAATGCTTTTGCATCGTGATGGTCTTTCTATTATTGCTGAATTGCGCGCTAAAGGCAATGAAACACCAGTTCTTATCCTGTCGGCTTTAGGGCAAGTTAATGATCGTGTAACAGGGTTGCGTGCAGGGGGAGATGATTATTTGACAAAGCCTTATGCTTTTTCTGAACTTCTTGCGCGTGTTGAAGTTTTACAACGGCGGAAAAATCCTAAAGAAGCAGAAACTGTTTATTGTGTAGGTAATCTTGAACTTGATCGGCTAGCACATACAGTAAAACGGGGTGATAGAAACATCCTATTACAACCACGAGAGTTTCGTTTACTTGAATATTTGATGCGCTATGCGGGGCAGGTTGTTACACGCACTATGCTTTTGGAAAATGTTTGGGATTACCATTTTGATCCACAAACGAATGTCATTGATGTCCATATCTCCCGTTTGAGAGCCAAAATTGAAAAAGATTTTGATGTTCCCCTTCTCCATACCGTGCGTGGAGCTG
This sequence comes from Bartonella sp. OC68QHHN, assembly GCF_042193875.1. Taxonomy (NCBI): domain Bacteria; kingdom Pseudomonadati; phylum Pseudomonadota; class Alphaproteobacteria; order Hyphomicrobiales; family Bartonellaceae; genus Bartonella; species Bartonella sp. OC68QHHN. Next base: position 19,752 of record NZ_JBHIME010000017.1, read on the forward strand.
GATATATGCTGAAAGCACCAGATAACAAAGCATGAATCGTTTGATTAATATAATGCGCACGACGGCGCTAAGGCTTTCAGCGCTTTACATTTTATTGTTTGGATTGGTGGCAACAGGGCTTTCTATTTATATGACGGCATTTTCTGCTTCATTGTTAACAGAGCAAACTGAACAGGCTTTACATGAAGAATTAAAGTATATTGAAAATGCTTATAATTATGGGGGATTATCCTTATTAATGCGCACTATTGATTATCGTTCAAGACAACCAGGAGCATTTCTTTATCTTGTTACGGATTCTATGGGGCGTATTTTAGCAGGAAATGTAGCACGTATTGAATTAGGTCTTTTGAATCAGAGTGGTTTTATTTCTACCTCTTTTTTGTATTCCCGTTTTGGAGAACATGGCAAAACAAGTGAACATCGCGCTTTGGCGGTTATTGTTGATTTACCTAATGCTATGAAGATTCTTATAGGACGCGATTTGGATGAGCCAGAACGTTTTGCAGTGGTTATTCGTAAAGCTGTGATCATTGCACTTGTTGCAATGGTTGGAGGCGCTTTACTCATATGGTTTTTTGTTGGCAGGAGAGCTTTACAAAGGATTGATCATGTAACGGCTGCATCACAGCGTTTGATGGATGGTGATTTCAGTGGGCGTTTGCCTGTTTCTGGAGTAGGGGATGAGTTTGATCGATTGTCAACTAATCTTAATGTTATGTTAGACCGCATTGAAGAGTTAAATATTGGTTTACGTCAAGTATCAGATAATATTGCTCATGATCTGAAAACGCCGTTAACGCGTCTTAGAAATCGCGCTGAAGAGGCGCTTTCAGGAAATAAGACAAAGCTTGAATATCGTCAGGTCCTTGATAGGGTTATTGCAGAATCAGATCAACTTATTTGTACGTTCAATGCGATTTTAATGATTTCACGTATTGAGGCTAGCAGTGCAATTGAGCATCTTGAAATGATGAATATGAAACTGATCCTTGAAGATGCTGTTGAGATTTACGAACCTTTTGCTGAAGAGTCAGGTGTTTTACTTCGGTTAGGGAATATATTTGATAAAGACCTTAAGTTGAATCGTGAGCTTGTTGCACAATCAATTTTTAATCTTATAGATAATGCCATTAAATATGCGTCTAAAGGTGAAAGGAAAGCCGAGGTTTACTTATCAATGGAATATCGTGATGAACATTTATTAGTGGTTGTGAGCGATAATGGACCAGGAATAGCAGAGGATAAACGTGAAAAAGTGACAGAACGATTTGTTCGTCTTGAAGAAAGCCGCACACAACCTGGGTTTGGGATTGGTTTAAGTATAGCAAAAGCAGTTATGAAACTTCATGGGGGTGAATTATTACTTGAAAATGCAAATCCAGGGCTTAGGGCTGTTTTGTTATTTCCTTAAAGATATTTTTCTTCACTTTTCTCTTTTCATACGTAACAACTATTTTAAAAGTATAAAGCAATAGAAAGGAAGGCAACATGCTTTTCAAGGGAGCGCAAACGAAACAAGCTTTTTTAAAAACACAGTTTCTCCCTTTATGCCCTCTCAATAAAAGTGGTTCCCAATGGTTAAAAGACCTGGAAGAACAAGCAAGGAAAGAAGGTTTAGAATCGCTTGTTTCTATTATTTCAGAAAGTGGAACGCAGATTGATTTTATCGGTTCGGTTATGACCTTATCTCCTTTTTTGCGTGGGGTTTTAATTGCCAATCCATCATATCTTAGTGCTTTATTAAATGTTGATATAGAAACAAGGTTGAGAGAAATTATAGATGATATTACGGCTATTGATAAGGATGAATCTATAAATGAAACTTCATTGATGGTTGCTTTAAGGCGCAAAAAACGAGAAGCGCATGTTCTCATTGCTTTAGCTGATTTGAGTGGTGTTTTTACTTACGAAGTTTCATGTTTTTGGTTGACACGTTTGGGCGAAACTGCATTAAGTGTAGCACTACGTTTTCTATTAAGAGAAGCGCATGATCATGGTAAGATCAATTTATTAAGCCGTGAGAATCCAGAAAAAGACTGTGGTTTAATTATTTTAGGGATGGGAAAATTAGGAGCAGGGGAACTTAATTATTCTTCGGATATTGATCTTATTGTTTTAATTGATGAAACATCACCTCATATTGGTAATCTTTCTGAAAGTGTTGACGTATTTTCTAAAATGGTACGCCGATTAATCCGTATCATTCAAGAACGCACTGCGGAAGGATATGTTTTCCGTCTTGATTTTCGGCTTCGTCCAGATCCAGGATCAACTCCTTTGGCCTTACCAGTAAGGACTGCCTTGCGTTATTACGAAGGGCGTGGGCAAAATTGGGAACGAGCAGCCATGATTAAAGCACGTCCAGTTGCTGGTGATAAGAGGGCAGGTTCTAACTTTCTCAAAGAGCTTTTTCCTTATGTGTGGCGGAAATATTTAGATTACGCTGCTATTGCTGATATTCATTCGATCAAACGTCAAATTCATGCGCATAAAAATTACGATCAAATTGCAGCTTATGGGCATAATATAAAGTTAGGTCGTGGTGGTATTCGTGAGATTGAGTTTTTTGTGCAGACACAGCAGCTCATTGCTGGTGGGCGTTTTCCTCAATTACGTGGACGTCAGACAGTTGCAATGTTAGCAGAACTTCACACGCTTGGTTGGATCAGTGAGAAAACAAGAAATAGCCTTATAAAAAGTTATGCTTTTCTTCGAAATGTAGAACATCGTATTCAGATTCTTTTCGATGAACAAACACATCTTCTTCCAAATGATATTGCTCAATTCACGAGTGTTGCCTATTTAATGGGTTATCAAGACAGTAGCAGTTTTATCCGTGATTTATTAAAAACACTTCAGATTGTTGAAAAACATTATGCAGCACTGTTTGAGAATGAGCAAGAACTTGGTTTAGAAATTGGTAATTTAGTTTTTACAGGTGAAGAAGATGACCCGGAGACATTAATAACGTTAAGCCGTTTAGGCTTTGAAAGAGCAAGTGATATTTGTCGTATTATGCGCACTCTCCATTGTGGTCGTTATAAAGCAACGCAATCAGCCGAAGCACGCGAGAGATTAACGGAATTAACACCAGCTCTTTTGAAAGCTTTTGGTGGGACAAAACGAGCTGATGAGGCGATGTTGCGTTTTGATAGTTTTTTACAGGGCTTACCTTCAGGAATTCAGCTTTTTAGTCTTTTGCAGTCTAATCCCTCTCTTTTGAATATGCTTGTCCTTATTATGGGTGCTGCTCCACGTCTTGCAGAAATTATTACACGCAGAACCCATGTTTTTGATGGAATGTTAGATCCGAATATTCTTTCAGAATTACCAACAAAAACGTATTTAGAAAAACGGCTTGAATATTTTCTTGAAAATATTATTCCTTATGAGGAAATTCTCGACCATTTAAGGATTTTTGCAGATGAACAACGTTTTTTGATTGGTATTCGAATTTTGAATGGCGCAATTACAGGAGAAAGAGCGGGTTTTGCTTTTACTGCGCTTGCTGATCTTATGATTACAAAAACATTTGCTGCCGTTCAAGAGGAATTTTCTCGTCTTCATGGTACTATTAAAGGGGGGCGTGTTGGCATATTGGGTATGGGGAAGCTTGGAAGTCGCGAATTAACGGCAGATTCCGATGTTGACCTCGTTTTTCTTTATGAACACGATGATGATGCAGAAATATCTGACGGAGAAAAGCCTCTTTATGTCTCTCAATATTATACGCGTTTAGCACAGCGCCTCGTTTCTGCTTTATCCACTCTTACAAGCCAAGGTGTTCTTTATGTCGTTGATTTAAGGTTACGGCCGTTAGGTAATAAAGGTCCTGTTGCTGTTTCTTTTCCATTTTTTAAAAAGTATTATCGCCAAGAAGCATGGATATGGGAATATCTTGCTTTAACAAGGGCTCGAGGCATTGCAGGAGATCGTGATTTTTTACAGAAGCTAGAAAATGAAGTGTGTGCAATTATTGCTATTTCTCGTGATAAGAAGGAAGTTGTAAAAGAAGTATGTGAAATGCGTTCCTTGATTGCAAAAGAAAAGCCACCAAAAAATCAATGGGATTTAAAAACGATGTCTGGTGGCATTATGGATTTGGAGTTTATTGCTCAATTTTCTCTTATCACGCATGTCATTGAGTTTCAAATTGGAGCGACGACAGCGGATATTTTAGATCACTTACCAAACAGTTTTCTTAATCAGTCATGTATTGCTGATTTACATTATGCTTATCGTCTTTATACAAATTTGAGTCAAATTATACGGCTTTGCTTAAATGATTCTCTTGATCCCAATGATATGCCACCTGGATTAAGTGACCTGTTGTTAAATAGTGTTGGGGAACCTGATTTACTTCGTGTTGAAAAATTAATTGCAGAAACTGGGCAATTGGTCTGTTCAGTTTTTACAAAAATCATGAAATCTTAAAACAATTCTATAAGAAAAATAAAAATTATTAATTCTATTTTTATAGATTAATTTTTATCTTTTATTTCATTATACGCTTGAGAGGTTTAGAGTGAAGTTCTCTACTGGTTTCTCAAGTGTGATGAAAAAATTTCTCTGTTAAATGTGCCATTCTAGGTGTTATTCTTTATACAAAAAGCGATGAGTGACTAGTTTAGTGAATGATATTCTTTATGAGCCTTATCTCATGTGTGTGATAGAAGCATATGGGTCATTTATTAAGCAGCAGTATATCAGATACATTTATGAATTGAGAGATATTCAACACAAGAATATATGCAAGAGTGTTTTTATCGTACAGATTTATATAAAAACTTATAGAGATTATGTCTTATTACACTAATAATACTAACATATTTAAATCAATATGATAAAAAGCTTTATTGATTACATATCTCATTTTTTTCAAAAAATTGACATTATAATTATTTATATAACTTTGGATAATAATGATTAATAGGAAGCTATAAAAGATAATATGTAATAATTAATAGAAATATACAGCATATTTAAAATTTTTTTATAATACTATTTATTAAAAATACTTTTATTTTTAAATAGAAAGTTTATTTTTTTTGTAACTGTGTCATTTTTGCTATATATTTTTTAAAAAAACTATGAAACGATTTACATTATTTATGTATCACATTAGCTTTTAGGGGAGCAATTATGATTACAAAGTATTTAGCTTCAACATCTATCTTTTCTTTAATTTTAATTTCGGTAGTACAGGCATCGGATATCATTACTTCTGAACAGCCGGTTATTGCAGTTCCTGCTTTTTCTTGGACAGGATTTTATTTTGGAGGACAGATTGGTAACTTTTCAGGTAAAACAACTGCAAGTTATTTAAAAGATGAGACAGGGATATGGAATCCAATTGGAAAGGAGAATTTACCTAAACTTTCTGGTTTTATGGGGGGGGGGTATGCAGGTTCTAATATTGATATCGATAATGGTTTTATTATAGGTATTGATACGGATATTATGTGGTCTGATAAAAAGAATACAAAAGATATTAGTCTACCAAAAAAAAGTCAAACTGAAGAAACTTCTCCAGAAGAAAAAAATCGAACAAGAGATTCTCATGAGGAGGATTCGACAACACCTATTGAAGCTGTACGTCATACTTTAAAACAAAAATGGGTTGGTGCTACGCGGGTAAGAGTTGGTTTTGCGATTGAGCGTATGATGCCTTATGTTTCTGGAGGTATTGCTTATACGCAGCTTCAGAATATTTTTGGGTTAGTTGCTGATAGCAAAAATAGAGCAGTTAATTTTTCTGATTGGTTGCATGATGAAAAAAAGACTATGATTGGTTATACTCTCGGAGGTGGTGTTGATTTTGCAATGACTGATAATGTTATTGTGCGTGCAGAATATCGTTATTCAGATTTTGGTAAGAAGAAGTTCGTGCATGATAAATTTGAAATGGGCTACAAGACAAGCGATTTCCGTGTGGGTGTAGCTTATAAATTTTAATTTTTTGCAGAATTAAAAATTCAAAAGTCTCATTTTCGAATGAGGCTTTTATTTTTCAGATATGTTCTGGAAAATATCCTTCACTCAAAAGAGCTACTATTTTATTCGAACAATACTTTGATTTGTAAATATAATTTACTTTTTTCATGTTGAGTGAGAGCCTCAAGTATCATAAGATTTTCTCATTTTAAACCTATACTATGTTAAACCAATCAAAACTATGTCTTTTGCACGTAAAAAGGTGGGAGAGCCGTGAGATAAAAAACATTAAAGAAAGAATAAAAATGCTTCGTATAACCATCTCAAGTGCCAAAGTTTGTCGCTACATTGGGGGTTGGCAAAGTGTGAGATTTGGTACTAGCTTGATTTTATAAACGTAAAGATGGTGCTGCTAAATGGACTTATCATTACATCATTCATAGGTGCTGTCGTGAAATGGGTTTGGGTGCTTTAAAAGATACTTTTTTAAACAAACATATGAATTAGCAACTTAATGGCGTTTTATTTTATTTGAAATACCTCTCATACAATCGACTTTTCTGTTTTGCATTATCGTAAAATATTTTATTTAATGACAAAAAAATCGCAAAAAAATTTCTAAAGCCCGTCAAATTACATCTGAAATATGACTCAATAATAATGAAAATTCATATTATAATTCTTATTATTATTAGATATTTTATGTTATATTATAAATAATAATTTACAGTAATAAAATAATTATAAAGTGATTTATAGGAAAAAATAGATAGCAAATTAGGAATTTATCGAGTCATAAAAACATTATTACCTATGCTTATTATCGAAATAGAATCTATTATTTTTTATAAATCTTTTAACTGTACGATAATAAATATCAAGTGAAATAGTAGGGGATCATTTCAAATCTATTTATGATAAATCAATCAACATCATTTGTTTATGAATTACAAGTAGGATTGGTTATTGAAATTATATACTTTAAGTTATTATTGGACTTTTTTAGGCATTGATTTTCAGGTATAGAAGCTGAATAAGCTTCTCTATTATTCTATAAAATATCATCACTGTAGTGGTATAAGGATTGTACGCATTGATGCTTTTGGTAGGAATGTATGATGAAATTCAAGGCAGGATTTGTTTGTAGAGCTTTGTGAGGTAAATCACATGCACAATTAGCAGGGGGAACCCGTGCGACAAGAATCTGGATTATTTATAGATCAGGTGTGGTAGAAATTTTTGGACTTTAGGACGGGAAGGAAGTAAACCGATGAGTTTTTAAAGCCAGTCACATAAGTGGGTAGCAGATGGAACTCTCTGAGAGAAATTGATTTATCGACAGAGAAGATGAGACTTTGTCTTTTAAGAAGAAAAAGGGAAATAAGAATTATGATTTCCAAAGGGACATGAAGTAAAAATATTTTCGTTTTTGGTTGTTGTGGCAACTATGAAGGTGTTTAAAGATTAATTGTTTCAGTACATGCAATCTCGTTTTTGGGGTTGATAATGCTATAACGTTGCAATTGGCAGTGCCATTGATTTTGTAAGCGTTCAATAGAAAATAAATTAAAGCCTGCGGGTGGTTTTTTATCACCAAAAGCTTGTGATGCGGAAGGAACACCAACAATAGGAATTTTTTTAATTGGTCCTTCAATATAATTTAATGTGGGTAAATGAGTATGTCCGTGAAGAATAAGTTCGCAACCGTGATATTTGATAACGTCTAGAAAACGTTTTATATCCCATAGTTTTTTATGCCAAGACGTTGCCTTGGGAAAGGGGGGATGGTGAATCATGACGACACGAAAAAGGTTGTGCTGTGCTGCTTCCTTTAAAAAGAACGGTAAAGTTTGCGCTTGCACTTTACCAAAATAACCAGAAGCTTGAAAAGGTGGTGTCGCGATGGCTGAAGAAGTTGCTATGATGGCAACATTTTTGCGAATGCGCATATAAGGAAAAAGAAAGGTGCTTTTTTGAGGGACGTCACCTGTGATCCAAGGTTTAAAAAGAGTACATGCTTTTTGGAAAGCACCGCGGACATAGGCGTCATGATTTCCAAATGTCAAGGAAATATCTTGCGGTTGTCCTAAGTTAAGTAGCCAACGATGTGCTTGTTCAAATTCCTTATCTAGAGCAAGATTCACAAGATCACCAGAAATCACAAGATGATCAGTTTTTTTTTTTGTTCAAGGTATTTATTAAAGTTTCTAGGACATTTGTGACCATTTGACTCTTACGTTTTTTTTGCCAATTCAGATAACCGGTAAGACGCTTTCCAAAAAGTTCAAAAAGGGAAGGCTGCGGGAGAGGGGAAAGATGTATATCCGATATATGGGCAAGATAAAACATAAAAGCTCGTAGAGTGTTAAAAATGATTTAAAGAATAAATATAAGATAAATTGATATTTAAAGGCAAGAAGGATTGTAAAATGAAAAATAGCTTGTTGAAAGTATGAGAAGATTCTTTGAAGAATTAACGCTGTATTGTATTTTTTATGGAGAAGATAGCATAATACAACATATCCTTCTTGGCAACCGATATGTCTTTTGTATGATGAGATAAACTCTAAAATGATGGTCATAAAGTTTTAAGACTTTTAAACAGTTTTATACGTCCACACATTATTATAAAAAAATCTAATCATTCAGTGTAAAATGCAAAAGAATGTATTGTATTTATCAGGAATTTTTACGGTTTTGCACTGCCATGTATTGCTTTTAATAGGAGATTTTGTCACACAAAACAGAACGCTTCAAGAGGAATATTTCAAATAAAATATCCCAAATAAAATATCATTGTGTTGTACATTCACATATTTGTTTTGAAGAGATATTTCCCAGTGCGCTTGATCCCATTTCACGAAAGCTCGTAATGCTAAGAAAAGCCTCGTTTATAAGGCTTATTATGCTCCACCATCTTTACATTTATACAAGGTGCAAAGCAAAAAAATCATACTATTCCCTTCCAATTTTATGAAAATCCTTGCTTTAAGAGGATTCATAAGAGGTACTTCGCTCTCTTCTTCAATGGTTTTTATTTATACGGCACCTCTTTTAATGATGTGCAAGAGAGTGATTTTAATTGATTTAATATGGAAAGTATTACAAGGAAGAAAAATCCTACTTGGACTAATGGCTCAATACGAAAATAATGATAAATTATCATTATAGATCAATATTTTATCTAATTGTAAAAGACAAGAAAATACACAAAAAGATAAGCTGAATTTTAAGACTATTATACGAAATTTCAGATTTTTCAACGGCTTTCACGATACCACATGCTGCTCAACAGTAAAAGGCAAGCAAGCAGTGCCAAGAAACCAGAAAATATCGAAAAATAAAAGGTCTTAATTAAACGGGTTTCTGTCGCTTCTTTCAGAACAATTGAATGTGCTGGGGAAGAATGCTGGCTTATTTTTGATTGAATCAGCTTGAATGGAGGAAGATGAAAGTTTTCTTTTCCCTCAGGGTGTAACCGCCCGATGTAACCACCTGTGTGCTTAATAATGGGAGCTAGTTTTTCTTGTGTTGAAATTAAGTCAAACAATTCAAGATTATCGAGCATCCCTACAGAAGAAAGGATTGTTAAATCGCCATTTTTAATGGTAAAAATTCCTGTTTCATCAGTGGTCCCAGTTGCGCTGAAGAGACCTTCTTGCTCTTTGGTGAGGGTGATATGTTCTTTTTTTCCAGAGGGAAAGGTTATTTCAGCGGGTTCTGGATGGTCTTTTAAAGTTTGGCGGCGAATTGTTAAATGATGATGGCTGCTGGTTGCACTTAATTTTTCTTCCTCAAGTTCTGGTTCTTTCATGAGCCAATGGGCAATGCGACGATAAAGAGCTGCATAAGGACCGCCGCCTTCGAAACCACGTGCCCAAAGCCAACTTTCATCGGAGAGCAACATGCCTACACGTCCTTTATCAACATGTGAGAGAAGTAAAAGTGGTTGTTCATCAGCTCCTTTCATGAGGGCGATTCCGTTATTTATGTTTTGAATGGCAATTTGTCGCAACCATTGCCCCCATTGAGAAGCTGGAAGGTTAAGTGTTGCAAGGCCCCTTGTGACAGGATGACGCTCACCTTCTTTGGTTAATGTGGGGCGAAAAGGCTTTTCAATAATAGTTCCATTGGGTAATGCCGGTAGAATGCTTATTAAAGGTGTTTTCGCGAGTGAGTTGTTTTTGGTAAATTCAGGTCCTGTTACCATCAGCAATGCACCCCCCTTTTGTACATATTGGGCGATATAATCATAATAGATTAAGGGTAGAGCAGCAGAGTGCTGGTAGCCATCAAGGATGATGAGATCAAAGTTATTAATCTCTTCAACAAAGAGTTTTCTTGTGGGAAAGACTACCAAGGATAATTGGCTTAAGGGCGTATTATCTGCTTTGGTGGGAGGGCGCAAAATAGTAAAGTGAACAAGATCGATATTGGAATCACCTTTCAAAAGGTCTCGCCATGTCCGTTCTCCATTATAAGGAGCACCTGAAATAAGAAGAACGCGTAAATTTTCTCTGATTCCTTCAATGATTGTTATGGCGCGGTTGTTTTCAAAGCTTAGTTCACCTTTGTGTGGATCCGTTATCACTTGGATAATATTTTTTTCAGCATGAGGAATGGTAATTTCGGTTTGAAAAATCACGCCGGGAGTCACAGAATAATGGCCAATGTCTTGTCCATTGACGCTTAGTGTAATATTTGCTTTCTGTGATATTGTTTTTTTGGCAGGGACTTTATCTTCTACCAAAATGGAAAGCGTTTGTGGTTTGTTCACAAGGGCAAAGCGTGGAGGAGAAATAAACTTGATTTGGCGATCAAATTCATCTGAGTGTCCTGTAATCAGCGCATTGAGAGGTGCTTCATGATGAAGGTCTGATATGGAAGGGATATCATGCACTTGTCCATCGGTGATAAAAATGGTTCCTGCATAACGAGAGAGCGGTACATCAGATACTGCTTGTGTTAAAGCATCAAACAAATTCGTTGAGGGTGCATACTGATTATCAGCAAGTTTTCCAGCTTCAATAAAGCGTGGTTCAAATTGTGGATAATGCGCCAATGCTTGAGTTAATCGCGCGCGCGCTTCATCACTGTCGTTTGTACGTGTTCCAAATGTTTGGCTTTTGCTGCGGTCAATGACAATTCCTACAGTGCTTTTCAGTGGTTCACGCTGTTCTTTTATGATCATTGGATTGAGCAAAGCAAGGATGAGGGCGCTTAATGCCATCAGACGAAATAAAGAACCTTGACGTTGCGTAACAAGACCAATAACGACAAAAAGAATCGATATTCCACTTAAGAACAGAATCCAAATGAGTGGTAAAAAAGGCTGAAAAGTGAAAAATGATATCATTGCCTTCTTTCTCTTTTAAAGCGTTCCAAGAGTGCTGGAACATGAATTTGGTCCGCTTTATAGTTTCCTGTCAGAACATAAAGGACAATATTTAAACCTGCACGAAATGCCCATAGACGTTGCATTGGATCATTGGGAACAAGGGGATATTTCCATGTCCCTTTTTCATCGAGTGCCCACGCACCGGCAAAGTTATTGGCGGTAATGAGAAGAGAACTTACATTATCACCGCTGGCAAGAGAATTTTTATTTTTTTTGTTTGTTGACGAGGATTCAATCCATAAAGGTGAACCACGGTAGAGACCAGGAAAATCTGGCATAATATAAAAAGAACGTGCAACAACATGATCCATTGACGCTGGCTCAATGGATGGAATATTTAACTCTTTTAAGATATCTCGTAATCGTTGCGTTTCTGGAGTGGCATCTCCTTCAAGATTAAGATTACTCTTTATCTGATCGCGCGTGTCAAATAAAATTGTTCCCCCATGTTTCATAAAGTTATTTATTTTTTCAAGGCTTTTGGGGGTTGGTATAGGACTCTTAACATCAATTGGCCAGTAAATAAGAGGATAAAAAGAGAGTTCATCTTTATCGAGATCAAGTGCTGTAACAGAGCCTAGGGTAAGCATTGTACGCTCTGCGATAAATTGACTTAACGCTTCTAGACCACTTTTACTCGTTGTATCAATTTCATGATTATTGGTTATAACATAGGCAAGATGTGTTGCACCAGCAGCTTGTACACTATCATAATGATTTTCGTTCGTTTGTGCATGAAGAGTTGGATCATATGAAAATAAGGCAATAAGACTTATAAAAGGGAGGAGAAACATATTACGCTGTTTCATGAAAGAAAAAATATTTCCCATCCATAAAATGAGAAAATTGTCAAAGGCGAATAATAAGATGGCTAATCCTAAAAGTGGGCCGATAAGATTTTTTTCTTTTATATCGTAAGATAAAGGGTTTTTATTAAGAGAAGTTGGCAATGATGATTGTTTCATCAAGTGCGACGAATGAGTTAAGAGATTGAGTGCATAAAAATCGTTTTTGATACCATAAAGTCCTGGGGGAGTATGATAGGAAGGATGGGGTGGATTTTGAGAGTCAAAGACCAGTGGAACAACATCAGAGGGCGGTACTTGTAATTGTCCGTCAGCGGCTATGGTACGCCACGGGTTTTGTACCATTGTTCTTTTTTCTCTGTGTGTTAGGCTTGTTTTTTCGTTAGACCTTAATGTGATTAGTTTTTGCAACATTTGTGCAAAAAAGCCAGAAAGAGGAAGATTAGACCATGTTGGGTCAGGAGCAACATGAATGAGAATGAGGGTTCCTTTACCACGTTTTGCTGCGGTAATAAGAGGGGTTCCATCCGAAAGGCTAAGCCACGTTTTTTCAAAAAGATCTGGGGTTGGTTCTGCGAGGATTTGGCGCGAGACAGTGACATCTTCTGGAAAAGGAAGATCAAAGAAAAAACTATTTTTTGCAAAAGGGGAAAGCTTTTGTGGTTTCGTCCAAGACATAATACTTCCAAGGAAACGTTGACCCTGACGCAGCGGTATCGGAAGGAGACTATCATAATGTTCTGCACTACTGAGTTTTTCTCCTGCAAAGCGGATGAGTGTTCCCCCTTTATTCACAAAATCAGAAAGTTTTTTTTCTGCTTTTTCAGGCATGTTAACCATGTCGCTCATAATGAAAACAGATGGATTTTGTTTAAGCAAATAATCAATATCCGTTGAAAGCTCTCTTCCACCGGCTGTTATAAGCTGTGTATGTTCCTGTAATGCTTTGATAATATAATAAAATGGAGAAAGTAAGGGCTGTGCCATTTCATTGGTATCGGGTGATAGAAGAGCAACACGGCTTATCCTGTTATGGCTGTCTATCAAGAAGGTTGCAGCAGCATGGTTTTGATTATTCATTTTTATCCAAGCGATATCATTGCGTAATTCAAGTGGTACATCAAAAGGAACAAGAGCTGTTGTTTCTCCTTCAGAGAAATTTTTCGTAAATTGACCGAGAAGTTGATTGTTTGAATCGTAGAGGTTGAGTGTAGCAGAAGTTTTGCCGTGTGTTGTTGAGCGGATAATACGCGCGACCATGTTTCCATCGTTATTTTTTACGGATGTTATGCCGATTAAATCAGAAATATCAGCCAAATACCATAAGAATTTTTCAGGTTTTAATTCTTCAAGCAAAGCAAAAGTTTGCTCATCTTCATTTGTTTGTAATCCATCACTTAAATAAGCAATATCAAGAGGTTTTCCTTTGGTTATTTTTCTGAGTTTTTTCAGTGCATGCACGCGGTTGACAGGCCAAGGACGCGGTTGCAAATGCATTAAATGCTGTTTTATAATCTTGGCTGGTTGGGGCTCTATATTAGAGATATCATTTTCAGCTGTTGCAACAAGATAAATATTTTTTTGCTGTTTTTCTGCCTGTGTAAGGAGCATTTCAGCTGTAGAGATGCGCTTTTTCCATTCTTTTACAGAAGCCCAACCATTATCAATAATGATTGCAAGGGGGTGAGATCCGGAAAAGCTGATTGGTTTTTGATCCCACGTGGGGCGTGCTAGAGCTATGATAACAAGTGCTGCGATGGTTAAACGCAACAAGAGCAACCACCAAGGTGTATGTTTTGCTGTTTCTTGCTGATGAATTGGTTTGGGTAAGAAGCGTAACGGAGGAAAAAGCTCTTGACGCGGGGATGGAGGAGTTATCCGCAACAGCCACCAAATGACAGGTAGGAACAAAAGCCCTAGTAACAGAAAGGGAGCAGCAAAACTCAAAGTGCTCTCCTTTTTTGCAATGGAGAGCCGCCCATTGTATGTGCAAGATGAAAAATGGTCTCTGTTAAAGGTTGATCCGTTGTACTAACGTGATAAGACCATCCTTGGCGTGCGCAAAAATTTGCCAATTCTTGTCGCCTTGCGTGATATAGTTTACAATAGCTCTTACGAAGATCTTCTGCTTTTGTGGAAACATGTTTCTCTTTCGTTTCAGGATCAAAAAATTCTGTGTGACCTGTGTAGGGAAAGCTTTCTTCTGCGGGATCAGAAATTTCAATTAAATGAGCTGTCACCTGTTTTGTAGTTAAGACGGTTAAATGTTGGATGATTTTTTCAGGATAGTCGAGAAAATCACTTATTATAACGACATGTGAAAAGCGTGTAATCGTTGAAAAATCCGGAAATGAATTTTCATCTGCATGATTTTCTAAAGCAAAGGCTATTCGTTCTACGACATTGGATGTCATTGTGGGGGATATTAAGTTGGGAATAGCAATGTGTTCGCCACTGCGTGCAAGAAGTGATGCTAAGGTAAGGGTAAGAATAATGGCATGATTACCTTTAGAGATTTTAGAAAAGCGCGAACAGTAATGCATTGATGCGCTCTGATCGGGACAGAGCCAAACGATTTGTGTCATTTGCCATTCGTGTTCGCGGAGATACGTATTTTCATCACGCGCTGAGCGACGCCAATCAATGCGGGTAATGGATTCTCCTTCAACATAGGGACGAAATTGCCAAAAGTTTTCCCCATTACCGCGTTTACGTTGTTTATGCCATCCGGTTATCAGTGTATTAGCGATATGACGCGCTTGTAAAAGGAAATATGGCATTTTGCCAGTATCCTTATACAGCTCATTTGCCAGCGACAATGGAGGCTTTTGTAAAACTTTTTTGCCAATAGCCATTCAAAGAGCATCTTTCACAAGGTTATTGATAATATCTTTTACGGTTATATTTTCAGCACGGGCAGAAAAATTAAGAGCCATGCGGTGTTGTAATATAGGATAGGCCAATGCCTCAACATCATCAAGTGAGGGGGCTAAGCGTCCATAATAAAGAGCACGGGCGCGAACACAAAGTGAAAGGGCTTGTGATGCCCGTGGACCAGGTCCCCAAGAAACATAAGTATTAGCAAGGCTATTGTCTGTATGAGGGCGAGTTGAGCGGACAATTTTTAAAATAGCTTCGATCACATTTTCTGAAAGAGGCATTTTGCGAACGATATTTTGAATTTTTTGCAACTTTTTGGCGGATAAAATTGGTTTTGCATTTGATTTTTTTTCTTTTGTTGTTTCTAAAATGATCCGTCTCTCTGTTGTGAGGTCAGGATAGTCAATATCGATTTGCATCAAAAAGCGATCCAATTGTGCTTCAGGAAGTGGATAGGTTCCTTCTTGTTCGAGAGGATTTTGGGTTGCAAGAACATGAAAAGGTTGTGGCAAATCATAACGGTTACCTGCAACAGTAACATGATATTCTTGCATAGCTTGTAAAAGGGCTGACTGTGTCCGTGGAGAAGCACGATTGATTTCATCGGCCATGAGAAGTTGCGTGAAAATAGGACCTTGAATGTATCGAAAAGAACGTTTACCTTCTTTATCGGAATCCATAATTTCAGAACCAATAATATCCGATGGCATTAAGTCAGGAGTAAATTGGATGCGTTTTTCATCAAGCCCTAAGACTGTTCCCAATGTTTCAACAAGACGTGTTTTTGCTAGTCCTGGAGCACCGACAAGAAGGGCGTGACCACCAGCAAAAATAGCGATTAAAGCATATTCGATTACCTGACTTTGCCCAAAAATAACTTTGTCAATTTCTTGTTGTAAAATATCCAATTCTTTGTGTGCCGTATCAATATCATCAATAATGACTTGAGCCTCATGATTGATATTGACCTTTTTTACACAATTGGATGATGGATCATGTTGACTCATATTTCTTCCTTAAGGTGTTTGTCGCAAAAATGGTAATTTTCTCTGCATGATAATGGATATTTTATTGTTTGTAACAGAAAATGAGAAGAAAAGAAGTATCATATGCCATTTTTTTCATATTCGGATGTAAGAAGAGAAAAGTTTCTTTGGAAGGAACAGACGTGTTTTATAAGGGATGTCTTAAAAATTTTGTTTTATGAAGAGAGTTCTTTAAAGCAATGAAGACAACTTTTTTGAAAGGTTAAAGGGTGAATATAAGACAGGACTTCAAACAGGTTGCGTGGTTACGACAAAGTGATATCCAAACACTTCTTCGTGTTTTGTCTTTGGAGGGGGAAGAGGCGCGTATTGTAGGGGGAGCAGTGCGTAATCAACTGCTAGGGCAGCCTATTAGTGATATTGATATTGCAACAACTTGTTTGCCGCAACAGGTTATTGCACGTGTAGAAGAAGCAGGATTTAAAGCTATTCCTACAGGGATTGCTTTTGGTACAATAACAGTAGTTGCTCATTCATGTTCTTATGAGGTTACAACGCTTCGCTGCGATATTGAAACAGATGGTCGTCATGCAAAAGTGGCATTTGGTCGAGATTGGAAAAAAGATGCTGAACGACGGGATTTTACGATAAATGCGCTTTATTGTGATGCTGCTGGCAATCTTTATGATGATGTGGGAGGTTTGAGTGATATTGCTAGCCGAACAGTTCGTTTTATTGGGGTTGCAGAAGATCGTATTTGCGAAGATTATTTGCGTATTTTACGTTTTTTTCGCTTTTTTGCGTGGTATGGAGCAGGGCGACCTGATGTGCAAGGATTGAAGGCATGTGTTAGTTTAAAACACGGTTTAAAAAAACTTTCTTCTGAACGTATTTGGGCAGAAATGAAAAAGCTTCTTGCGGCGTTTGATCCAACGCGTGCTCTTTTATGGATGCGACAAAGTAGAATTTTGGCACTCATTTTTCCTGAAACAGAACGATGGGGTATTGATGCAATTCACGCATTGGTGAAGACAGAACAGGCTCTTGGTTGGAAAGTTGATCCATTGTTACGGCTAGAAAGCCTTCTTCCTCCTGACTCCATACGTCTTCATGAAATGGCACAGCGCTTGCATTTTTCCCATAAAGAAACAACGCGATTAAAAGAATGGGCAGAGTTAGAAATAATAAACCAAAACTGTTCTGGTCATTTTGTGCAAAAACTGATTTATTTTCATGGACGACAGCCAGTTTTAGATCAATTATCGTTGTCTGTCGCTGCATCACATCTCAATAATCTGGAAAAAAGTGATGCTTTGCAAAAAGCAGAGGGTTATGTCAAGCTTCATCAGCTTGCCCAAAAATGGCAGATTCCAACTTTTCCTATTAATGGTAACGATTTAATAAAGAAAGGTTTTGCTAAAGGTGTGCTTTTAGGAAAAAAGCTTAAAGAGTTAGAAATGATATGGGTTGAAAGCGGATTTTTAATGGATCGTCATGCATTATTAGAAAAAATTGATTTATAATATTTCTGTTTATATTTTTTAAGTCAACATATTAATTTATAATAATAATTCATTATCCTTCATGTGAAACAAAAGCTCCAAATATTGTAGGGTTATTTCAAACCTGTTCATATTATATCAATCAAAATTATTGTCTTACACGGTTACAAGTGGGGGAAACTGTGTGAGGAAAAATGATTACAGAGAGGAAAAATGTTTCTTATGAACCATCTCAAAAATAACGATTCTCGAAAGTGAGAACGGATAAAGAGAATAATGATAGCGGTTTGCACCTTGTATGAGCATAAAGAGGGGGAAGTCCAATGGATTTTTACTATAAGGAGTATTTAATCATTTATAGGTGGTGATATGAAATGGATGTGATGGGCACTAAGAAATGTTTATTTTATCAGTACTTGATTGTTGGAAAATGATAGGCGTTATACGCTCTAACTGTTCTTTATATGTTGTATATTGTTTTTCGTGATAATTTATGGGTTTTTATAGGCATTCTGTAAGTTATTCTAAAAGTATTATTGAACTTTATGCGCTTTTAATGACTCATTATATTCTATAAAAAAGATTTTTTAATTAGTTTGAAACCATATTTCATGTGTTTTTATAGATTACAGTTTTTTTCATGATAACCAATTTGGCGTAATGCTTCTCCTGTTGTTATGGCTACGCACATGGCGAGATTTAGAGAGCGTGCCTGTGGTTGCATGGGAATTTTCAATGTGTAATCGGCCGCTTCATGAACATAATCGGGAACGCCAGCTGTTTCACGACCAAAAAGTAAAACATCATTTTTTTGATAGCATATCTGCGTATAGCATGTTTTTGCTTTTGTACTTAAAAGCACCAGACGGCGGTTAAAGTGTTTCATGGAGCTTATAAAATGTTGCCAATCAATGTGTCGTTCTAAGGAAGCATATTCGAGATAATCTAATCCTGCGCGTTTGAGATTACGATCCGACAGATTAAAGCCTGCGGGTTCAATAATGTGCACATGTAAACCAAAACAAGCGCTAAGACGTAAAATCGTTCCAGTATTACCAGCAATATCAGGTTGGAAAAGAGCTATATGAAGTGTCATGTTCTCTGTAATATGATTTTTCTTCCGACTTTGTAAAGAAGCGTCACAATTTATTCGAAAAATATGCTTTGAGAAATACATTTTTTTACGTTTAATTTTTATTCACTTTAAATTTCAGGGAAAAAGTTATGTACACAGGTTTGTTTGGGATAAGAGAGAATCTCCCTATTAGGGACTTTCTTTTATTAAGCGATACATGAAATGGATTGGCTCATTATGTTGAAAAATGGGATATTTAATGAGGCTGGACCATCCATTTTAATTAAAATCAACAAAACATGCTTTTTATGCAAAAGCAGAAGCGGAAAAATATTCATTCAACCAGTTGGAATTGAGGGAGGGATAGATGCTGTAAATGTGTTAAAGAAATAACCGATAAGCTCAACTTATTTACTGAGATCTGGTCATAACAAGATTATCTTTCTTTAGGAGTGTTTGTTTGCACGCTATCTCCATTTTTCACAGGCGGGGGAGTAATTTTGATTGATTAATATGAATAGGTTTGAAATGAAAGAAACTTACGGTGTTTCAGGATTTCATTCACTCTGTAAAACGATGAATTATCATTATAAAACAGTTTTTTGTATAAACCATACAAATGGCAGGGGTTTTTTCCGGGGATGTTTTTATGGTTGAGGCAACTGAGTGATCAAGCATTGTACAATGGGAGAGGGTATGGTAAAAGAATGTTTTAGCAAATAGTCTCTTTAAGTTAAGTCCATGGGTGAGCAAACGAGGCGGGATTTTCTGTTTTTGGTAACAGCTGTTGCAGGAGCAGTTGGAATGGGGGCGGTTGCGTGGCCTTTTATCCGTCAGTTGCGTCCAGATGAAGCTGTTTTGGCATCTTCCTCTGTTGATGTTGATCTTTCTGGTATTGAAGAGGGGATGTCGGTGACGGTAAAGTGGCGAGGACAGCCTGTTGTTATTCGAAATCGTACGAAAAAAGAAATTGCTAATGCGTGCGCTACTGAATTGAGTCTTCTCAAAGATCGTCAAGCGCGCAATCCTAATCTTGAAGGTGAAAAAGAAGCAACAGATTTTGCGCGTTCAGCAGGTAAAGGACGTGAAAATTGGCTTGTTGTTATTAATCTTTGTACGCATCTAGGCTGTGTAACACTTGGGCAATCGGGTAAATTTGGAGGATGGTTGTGTCCCTGTCATGGATCTGTCTATGATACCGCTGGAAGAGTGCGGTCAGGTCCAGCTAACTATAATTTGGCTATTCCACCTTACCAATTTCTTTCTGATACTTTGCTCAGAATAGGATAAGGTCATGACAAGGTTTTCTCCTTATTATCCTAAAAATTCTCTTGCCCGTTGGCTTGATAAGCGTTTTCCTCTTCCTCGTTTTTTTTATAATAAATTTGTGATTTTTCCTGTTCCGCGTAATCTTAATTACTTTTACACATTTGGCGGTATTTTGACCATTATGCTTTTATCACAGCTCTTGACTGGTATTGTCTTGGCTATGCATTATGTTCCAGATATTCATTTGGCTTTTGAAACTAGTGAACGATTTCGGCGTGAAGGGCAGTTTGGTTGGCTTTTTCGTCCATGGCATTCTGTAGGCTCTTCGTTTTTTTTTATTGCTGTTTATATCCATTTGGCACGTGGACTTTATTATGGTTCTTATAAAAATATGCGAGAAATGGTGTGGGTTACAGGTATTTTTATTTATATCATCATGATGGCAATAGCATTTTTTGGTTATGTGCTTGTTTGGGGGATGATGTCTATTTCAGCGGCTTCAGTGATTGCAGGGCTTTTAAAAACGATACCTTTGGTGGGGACATGGTTGCATGAGACACTTCTGGGTGGTTATGGCGTAGGACAACCAACGTTGAATCGTTTTTATGTTTTCCATTATGTTTTATCATTTGTTTTGCTTCTTTTTGTGGGGCTGCATATTTGGGCAATCCATTGTGTTGGGCAAGGCAATCCAACGGGTCTTGCTATACAATCAGATAAGGAAACGGTTCCATTTTCACCTTATGCGCTTATCAAAGATATTTTTGCTATTACTGTTTTTCTGATCTTCTTTGCCTGGTTTTTGTTTTATATGCCTGATTATATGGGGCAGGCTGAAAATTATAGTGTGGCAGACCCTTTAAAGGCACCTCTTCGTGTGGTTCCAGAATGGTATTTTTTGCCTTTTTATGCGATGCTTCGTGCTATAACTTTTGATATTGGTATTTTCTCTTCAACTTTTGTGGGCTTTGTTTTATTCGTAAGTTCGATTTGCATTTTAATTTTTGTGCCATGGTTAGACCGCTCTAAAATATGTTCAGCAAGATATCGACCTGTTTATAAAATTTTCTTTTGGGCGTTGGTTATTGATATCGTTTTCCTTGGCTGGTTGGGGTCAAGAGAAATAAATGACAAAATTCTTTTATGGACGCAATTGGCTACGGTTTATTATTTTATATTTTTTTTGGTTATTTTGCCGACTTTGCCAGCGTTTGAAAAAAATTGTTCTCTTCCTTCTTCAATTATGCAAGATTTAAAACAGAAAAAAAAGAGACTATGGTAAATGTTTTTGTCGGACTGATTGTTATCATTGCTATGAGCTTTTCTGCTCAGAGTTTAGCGAGTGATACCTCTGATCAGAAGGAGGAATTTATTTCTTTTCCTTTACGGATTCCTAAAAAACAAGAATGGAGTTTTTCAGGACCATTTGGTCTTTATGATAAGGCGCAATTGAGGCGTGGATTAAAGGTTTATAGACAAGTTTGTTCCAGCTGCCATGGGCTAAAATATGTGGCTTTTCGCAATTTAAAAGCTCTTGGATATGATCAAGAACAGATTAAAGCTTTGGCGGGGCAATATGAAGTGCGTGATGGTCCTAATCGAGAAGGAAAATTTTTTAAACGTGCTGGGGTTGCAACGGATTATTTTCCTTCTCCCTTTGCACATGAAGAAGAAGCAAGATTTATTTTGAATAGTGCTTATCCTCCAGATTTGTCATTGATGGCACGTGCACGTGGTGTATCTTTGCCGTTTCCTGCTTTAATTACTGATGTATTGACTCATTATGATACAGCTGGTCCAGATTATATTACAGCTCTTTTAACAGGATATCAGAAGGCACCGAAGGAGATAAAAATTGCGGATGGTTATTGGTATAATCCTTATTTTATTGCTGGTAATTCTTTAACTATGGCTCCTCCTTTGAGTGATGGTATGGTGGCTTATGAAGATGGAACCCCAGAAATCATTGAACATTATGCGCGCGATGTTTCTGCTTTTTTGATGTGGGCTGCCGATCCTCATATGGAAATTCGTAAAAAAACCGGTTTTCGTGTTATTTTATTTTTAATCATTTTTGCAGGGCTTGTTTATATTTTAAAAAATCGTATTTGGTGTGGTTTAGAAGAAGAGTTAGAGAAAGAAACAAAAGACGAAATAAAGATAAAATGGTAAAGCGACAAGGTTTGAAAGAGTATAGAGTATAAAGAGCATAAGGAACAAATCTGTTTATGATGCATTGAGGTTTTATAAAGTAAAAGCAAAGTAAAAACGGAGATGTTAAAATGAAAAAAATTGTATGTACTACTCTTATGTCAGTTTTGATGGTTTCTAGTACTTACGCTCAGTCTTTTGAAGTGCCTTCAAAACCTGAAATGATCTCTTCGACGGGTATTGTACAGGTGGGGCTAGATAAGTCTGTGCGTTATGTGACACCTTTAGCAACCGATTTTGTTGCTTCCAGCCTTATAGGCGCCAATGTCTATAATATAGAAGATGAAAATATTGGTGAAGTAAAAGATATTATTTTACGTGAAAATAATATTGCAGGGTTTGTTGTTGCTGTTGGTGGTTTTCTTGGCATAGGCGAGAGTTATGTGGTCGTTTCTCCAGAAACAATCCAGATGACAAATGATTATGGTAAATGGAAACTCATTACAAATGCGACAAAGGATTCTTTAAAGGACGCTCCAACATTTAAATACGAAGGGCGTTGGACACGCTAATTTTATATTTCCATTGTTTAATGGATAAAACTGTTGCTACCATAATAATATGCTAGCAACAGTTTTTTTGTTCAAAAAACTCTTAGGAGCTTTTGCGACAAGGTTCCAAGGATCTATTACAAAGTTTTCAAGATAAACTATTAAGAGAGTGAAGATTTAAGTATTATGTTTAAAAAACATGACATCGCCGTCTTGCACAATGTATTCTTTTCCTTCATCACGGGTTTTTCCTGCTTCTTTTGCACCGCTTTCTCCACCCAGAGCAATATAGTCATTGTAGCTGATGGTTTGGGCACGAATGAAACCGCGCTCAAAATCTGAGTGAATAACGCCAGCTGCTTGGGGAGCTTTTGTACCACGCGTAATTGTCCATGCTCGTGTTTCCTTAGGTCCACAGGTGAAGTAAGTAATGAGATCAAGTAAATTGTAACCAGTGCGGATAAGGCGATTTAAACTTGGTTCAAAGAGTCCTAGAGCATTGAGATATTCTGATGCTTCAGCATCACTCAGTTGTGTGATTTCCGCTTCGATAGAGGCAGAAATGATAATGCTTTGCGCATTTTGCTCTGTTGCCATTTTTTCAACTTTTTGGGTAAAGCTATTTCCATGAGCGGCGTCATTTTCGCTTACGTTACAAACATAAAGTACAGGCTTGGAGGTTAAAAGATTCAAACTCTTAAGAATGTGGTGTTCATCGGAAGAGATATCTTTGGGTAATAACCGGACAGGGTTTCCTTGTTGCAGTATGTTTAATGCTTTTTCCATAATGGGTAAAATTGTCAGAGCTTCTTTGTCTTTTCCGGTTGCTCGTTTACGGATTTGTATAATTCGTCTCTCAAGACTTTCAAGATCCGCAAGCATGAGTTCGGTTTCAACAGTCGTTGCATCATAAATGGGATCAATACGTCCTTCTACATGTGTAATATCTTCATTTTGAAAACAGCGTAAAACGTGGACAATGGCATCAACTTCGCGAATATTGGCTAAAAATTTGTTTCCTAAACCTTCGCCTTTTGAAGCTCCTCGTACAAGCCCCGCAATATCGACGAAGTTAATGCGTGTAGGAATCATTTCTTTTGAACCAGCGATTGATGCAATTTTTTCCATTCGTAAATCTGGAACAGCAACTTCACCGGTATTGGGTTCAATGGTACAAAAAGGATAATTGGCAGCCTGTGCAGTGGCTGTTTTTGTTAATGCATTAAAAAGAGTTGATTTCCCAACATTAGGTAATCCGACAATACCGCATTTAAAGCCCATGAGAGTCTTTCTTTTTTTGATTTTATAGTCAAGATAAAGCTTCTTTTTTATAGCATATTTTCAGAAGAGTTATAGTCTTTGTATTGCGATAAGTGAGAAAAAAGTCTAAAGTAACATATAATCCGCTTTTTTTACCTTAGTTCTTCTTATCTTAATGCTCTCCTTAGTCTCAAGGATAAGAAAACTTCAAATTAATGTTAATAGTGTGCTAAGTTTTTCATGGTATGCAAATCTGCATAAATAATTAATCGGAGAAAATAGAAGAGTGTTATCTCGTTGTGCCTTTTTAATTGCAGCACTTTTGGCTTTGGCTGGATGTGCTACACATCAGTCAGATATGTCATCGGTTCCTTTTCAACAAGTTCGATACATTCCACCAGAAATACAGGCTTTTTACGGTCCTGTAACGAATGAGACCTATTCGTTACCTGCTATTGATCTTGCGACAATTGATCCAAAGTTTTGGCGACAAGAAGTAATTTATTATACATCTTATCCACCTGGAACATTGGTTATAGATACGCAAGAGTGTTTTCTTTACCTTATTGGTGAAAATGGAAAAGCTTTACGTTATGGGATTGGGGTCGGTAAGGAAGGTTTAGCATTTGAAGGTGAAGGGGTTGTACAGCGCAAGCGTCGGTGGCCAAATTGGGCTCCTACTGCAGCTATGATGGCTCGAGAACCAGAACGTTATGGTCATCTTGGGAAAGGAATGCCACCAGGACCCGATAATCCATTAGGTGCGCGGGCACTTTATTTGTTCAAAAATGGGAAAGATACACTTTTCCGTATTCATGGCTCACACGAATCGTGGTCAATTGGGCGTGCTATTTCAAGTGGGTGTATTCGTTTGCTTAATCAAGATATTATTGATCTTTATGATCGTGTTCCCGTTGGTTCGCGTGTTGTGGTATTGCAAAACAATAGGAGTATTCCTACAGTTTATAGTCAACAATCAAATAGCTATGACCCGCTACAGTCGACCATTCAGCCAAATGAATTTTTTTAATTTGGGGGAGAATATTGGAGAGAGCCGTTTGAGTATTTTGGTTTGCTGTCCAATCGTCTCTTTCTCTGAAAAAGAATTAAAGCCTTTCTTTTTCAAAAGTGTGTACAAGCTTGTATTCTTATTCTATTTTCTAGCTTCTCACGTTGCCAACAGATTTTGCCTTTGAGAAAGTTTATAAGAGGCATTTTTTTTTCAAGAGTTCTTATCCATATGCTTCACGCGACTGTGACACGCAAGCCGATGGTTTTGATTGTTTTTTATCGTTTGTGAAACTTCATTCATAAAGAGGGATTTGTCATTTTTTATAAGGAGAGCGATATTTTTTGCAATTGCCTCTAAGAGAGGGGATAACCATTCTTGATCAGATTTGGTAAAATTTCCCAGAACATGCTGATGAACAAGTTCTTTGCTTCCAGGATGACCAATTCCTATGCGTATACGACAATAGTCAGTACCACAATGGGCATCAATAGACCTAATACCATTATGCCCATTATTTCCTCCACCAATTTTTATACGAACTTTTCCTGGTGACAGGTCTAACTCATCATAAATGATGATCAAATTCTTCAAATCTAACTTATAAAATCGCAAAGCTTCACCGATAGCTTGACCAGAGAGATTCATGAAAGTTTGTGGTTTTATAAGAAAAATTTTCTCATTATTTATGAAACCATTGGAGATTTCTGCTTGAAACTTCTTTGACCATGGAGAAAAAGAGAAGGACTGATAAATGGCATCAACAGTCATAAAACCGACATTATGGCGGTTATTTTGATATTGTAAACCAGGATTGCCAAGACCAGCAATAAGCCACATGTGTATCTTCAGTCAAAGTAAGAGTAGAGGTAATGTCTCATAAATTAAGGCGGAAAAAATTCCCGCCTTTTGAGCTTTATGAAGTTTGCGTGTCTTCATCATCATTTTCTTGTTCAGAAGTTTCATCGCTGACATCCATGCCAGCAGGAGCTGCAATGGTTGCAATGGTAAAGTCTCGATCTTGGATGATGGCAGTCACATCTTTTGGCAGTTGCACTGCTGAAATGTGAATAGAATCACCAATAGAGTAGCTGGAGAGATCAATTTCAATAGCTTCAGGAATAGCACTTGCTGGAGCAGTACATTCAATTTCGTGCCTAACAATATTGAGGACACCACCCTTTTTAAGTCCAGGTGCTGTATCTTCATTAAGGAAGTGGACAGGAATATTCACTTCTACAACGGATTTTGCTGAAATGCGTAAGAAATCTACATGGAGGGGAAAGTCACGCACGGGATCTAATTGATAATCCTTTGGCAAAACCATAATTTTTTTCTTGTCAAGAATAATCGTTGCAATGGTGGTACGAAAGCCACCGGCATGAATTTTGTAGAAAATTTCTTTATAGGGAACTGTTATTGCCAAGGGAGGTTGTTTTTCACCATAAATGACAGCAGGAATAAGACCGTTGCGACGAAGTTCACGGGAGGACCCCTTACCAACCCGCTCGCGTTTTTCGGCCTTAAGAGTGTAGCTTTTGCTCATAATTTAAGTCCTTTTTACATGATTGGAGATCCTTCAAAAACAGTAATAGTTTTTGCATGGATATGAAGATATGCGCTAACCAACAGCGATCGCTCCATTCTGCGTTGCCTCCAAGGGTGTCTACGCAGAAGTTTGTTCTATAATTCAAACTATTCATAGATGCAAGAGTTGTGGGAAAAATCGATGATTTCTACCGTTAAAAAGGAGGAAATGTTACAAATTACGGTGTGGATAGAGAATCAACCAATATGCGCTGGCGCTGATATGTTCAAAATCAAACACTGGAGATGTTATGAAGGTTGATATTGCCTTGGGTGAGATGTCAGAGAGTCGTACTTTGCATAAATCGATGCCAGCACTTCTTGATCTGGAAGAATTATTGGCGACACGTCTTCTTGTACAAGGTAATTCCGGTTCAGGGAAATCACATCTTTTACGCCGTCTTTTGGAGCAAAGTGCTAAGTGGGTGCAGCATTGTGTAATTGATCCAGAAGGCGATTTTGTAACTTTGGCAGATAAATTTGGTCATGTTATTGTAGAGGCGCAACGCAGTGAATTAGAATTGACTCGTATTGCCCATCGCATTCGACAACATCGTGTTTCGGTGGTATTTAATCTTGAAGGTTTGGGTACTGAACAACAGATGCGTGCTGTAGGGGTTTTCCTTGGGGCACTGTTTGATGTGGAACGTGATTATTGGTATCCTATGCTTGTCGTTGTCGATGAAGCACAATTGTTTGCTCCAACTGCGGCAGGAGAAGTTTCTGATGAAGCACGTAAGATTTCTCTTAGTGCTATGACCAATCTTATGTGTCGAGGGCGTAAACGTGGTCTTGCTGGTGTTATTGCGACACAACGTTTGGCTAAGCTGGCCAAAAATGTTGCTGCTGAAGCTTCAAACTTTTTAATAGGGCGGACTTTTTTAGATATTGATATGGTGCGCGCTGCTGATCTTTTGGGAATGGAGCGTCGCCAAGCGGAAATGTTTAGAGATCTTGAGCGAGGAAATTTTATCGCTTTAGGCCCCGCTTTATCACGACGACCCGTACCAATCATTATCGGTTCGGTTGAAACTTTGGCACGCTCTTCTAGCCCTAAATTAATGCCACTTCCAACAGAGCGGGATGATGTGCAAGAGCTCGTTTTTACTGCTTCACCAGAGGAAATTTTAACGCCATTTAAACAAACACGAGAGCCGATGATGGAAAAATCAATGCACGAGATGTTAGAGGAGGTAGTGCATAAAAAACAAGAGTTGTTGGAAGAAAAGCCGAGTCTATTTCCTGAACTTTCTGATGCTGAGCGTGACGGCCAAGCAGAACATATTATTCGGGAAATTCTTGAGGATTCTGAGGCTTTTTATCGTTCAACAGCGGTTCTTTATCAAGATTTTTCAGTTCGTTGCCGTATCCATGGTATGTCAAAGGTTCCTTTTAATCTTTCACAATTTCGGCGTAAATTGGCTATTGCTCAGGCTTTTGTTGATGAACAAACGGCTGTCAGTGAACATTGGAAACATATTTTGCAGATATCAGAAAGTTTGGAAGAAGATGTCCAAGGAGTCTTCTTGAATGTAGCACAGGCCGCATTAAGGGGAAAGCCATGCCCATCCGATGCATTTTTAGCACGTCTTTATGGGACTCATTCTTTAAGCCGTGCACGCCGACTTTTAACCTACTTTGAAGAGCGTGGTCTTATTGTTATTCATACACATTTTAGTGGTCAACGTATTGTTGTATTTCCTGATCTTGGTGTTGAAACAGCACCAGGAGACCCCAAGGAACCACTTTAGCCAAATAAGCTGGAAACCGATTGTTCTGCTGCTGTCCTTGCTATTGCTTCTCCAATAAGGTCGGCAATGGGTAAAACACGAATATTATGGGCTTTCTCAATAGCTTGTGTTGGCATAATTGAATCTGTAATAACCAATTCCTTCATCTCTGAATTGGTAATTCGTTCGATTGCATTACCAGAAAGAACACCGTGCGTGATATAAGCCGTGACACTATTGGCACCATGTTTAAGCAGAGCACTTGCTGCATTGCATAAAGTTCCACCTGAATCAACAATATCATCAAGCAAAAGGCAATCTTTTCCCGATACATCTCCAATGATATTCATAACCTCTGATTCACCAGGACGTTCACGACGTTTATCAACAATAGCAAGCAAACTGTTCAAACGCTTTGCGAGCGAGCGTGCGCGGACCACACCACCCACATCAGGTGAAACAACAATAACATTTTCAAGAGAATAATGCACTTTGACATCGCGAGAAATGACAGGAACAGCATAAAGATTATCTGTAGGGATATCAAAAAAACCTTGAATTTGTCCTGCATGAAGGTCCAATGTTAAAACACGATGGGCCCCTGCTTCAGTAATCAGGTTGGCAACAAGTTTTGCAGAAATAGGAGTCCGTGGTCCTGGTTTTCTATCTTGGCGGGCGTAGCCAAAATAGGGTATTACCGCTGTAATACGACGCGCAGAAGAACGACGAAGGGCATCAATCATGATGAGCAACTCCATCAAATGATCATTTGCGGGATAGGATGTAGATTGCAAAACAAAAACATCCTGTCCACGTACATTTTCATGAAGTTCTACGAAAATTTCTTGATCAGCAAAGCGCTTTACAGTTGCTTTGCCTAAGGGGATGTTCAAATAATTTGCAACATCTTCAGCTAGGCGTGGATTAGAATTTCCGCAGAAAAGTTTCATAGTAGAACCTCTGAATCATCATGGTGGGAATGCGACAAGCTTTTTAATTTCTTTTTATTAAATTGCAAGAGAACAATTACAAAAGCCTTACAATTTTATCTATTATTGTTAAAGAAATATGCGGTATGTTTTCTCTTTTTCCAAAAGTTTGTTACTTTTAGAGCAAAGTTTTTTCTCCATGCGGCAAAGAAATATATATTGATTAAGCTTTTTGGTTATTACTTTATAAAAAAATGCTTTCAATATGGAGAATGTTTCATATTTATGATGAATGAAGGGGAGTAATCATAAAGGAGTATCATCTTGCCTTCAATCATTATAACCAAACATTGAAAATGATTCATAGCGAAAGCTATCATATTTTATGGGCTGGTAGATAATTTAGTGAAAAAAGCAAAGTACAACGGCATTTATTGTTATATTTGGGTAAAAAGTTTAGTTTTGCAGTTTTGGTATTGTTCTCAAGTATATAAAGGGACTCATCTTTTGTTTTTCAGCATAATAGCAGAAATTTGCCGTCCGTAATCGGGTTCGTTGCGGTGTATTGCACGGCGATAGGAGAAAAAATGCTTTTCGTCTTTGTAGGTGCAAAGCTCTACACAAGAAACATTGACGCCTGCTTCTGTGAGTTGATTTATAATGAATGCCCATAGATTAAAGCGAAAGTGATTTATTTTGTCTGTTTTTAAAAAATACTTTTGGTATTTACTGTGGCAATCAATAAATTGATCGTAAAATTCACCTGTTACTTCATAGTGGCAAGGACCAATACAAGGTCCAAGAACCGCTATTGTTGATTGTCTTTTGGCTCCTTGTTTTTCCATAACAGCAATTGTTTTCTCGATAATTCCATTTAAGCTTCCGCGCCAGCCAGCATGAGTTGCAGCGATAACACCTGCTTGAGGATCAGCAAATAAAATTGGACCACAATCTGCTGTAAGAATGCCAATTACGAGATCTTTTCTAGTCGTAACGAGAGCATCAGCTTGAGGGGGGGAGCCTATAAAAGCTTGATCAACGATAACGACTTCACAAGAGTGTATTTGATTGACTGTGACTAAATTTTGTGCCTCAACATCAAAATAATGAGCGATCAAAGTACGGTTTTGTGCAATATGTTCAGGATAATCATTTGAGCTTTGGCCAACATTAAGGCTTTGGTAAAGGCTTTTTGAAAGACCACCTTGACGAGTAAAAAAACCATGTTTTAACCCTTGGTGGTGAAAAGCAGAAAGATCTTTTGCAAGGATAGGAATAGGGACAGGATTCATAAAAGTTCCTTATATGGGCAGTTATTTTCAAAGTAAGAATGGTGTATGAGATGCATGTGTCAATAAGTATTATTGCCGGTCATTAAAACCTAGGAGGTAGTGGTATATTTTTATCACAAACATACAAGACTTTAAATAATTTCCCCATTTGATCTGGACTGACTAATCGTTCCATATCTTGGCGGATTTTGTCTTGCAGTGTAGCGCTTTTGCTCGCTCCAAGCTGTTTTGCGCGTTCTAACAGCCCCATTTTTAAAAGAAAATCTCCTTGCTCGAAAATTTCAGCAAAACAACCTTGTTCAAGAGCTATTTTTTTTAAAAAGAAAAAACCAACATGCGATGTTAAATCATGTTCACCAGGAGCATCGAAAATATCACGGAATCTGTGTTTTGACAGCGCTTGCAGTGTATCACCAAATGCAAGATCAGCAGCACCATAATCAATGAGCAAAGCAGAACCTTTTCTTTGTATTAAGCGGTTGCTGATGTGTTGCATAAATTGATGCCGTAAGGGCGCATGTTCAAAAATTGTTCCATCAGGGACATTAGAATCGTAAGATTGTAAGCAAGAAGAAGGAAATTTACGCGGGTCAGCAATAAATGTGAACTCTCCATTTTGATCGATTGTAATGCGGCGTTCTCTCCATTCTCCCTTAATTTTAATATACTGGTTGATGGGGAGTGTATCGAAGAATTCATTGGCTATTAAGAAGAGTGGTTTTAAGGGGATTTGATCAAAACGTTCAATGCTATGGATTTGTTTTGGATAGGAGGCAAGGCGCTTTTTTTGTTCCTCTGCGAGTTTTTTACTTATTTCAAGGAGAAAAACTTCAGCGGCATTAAATGCTGTCGTGGATAATTTTTGAATGGTACGCAAAACATCATCCATGAGAGTTCCACGTCCTGGACCTATTTCAGCTAGAATAAAAGGGTGAGGACAACCATGAGCGTTCCAACTTGCGAGAGTCCAAATCCCAATCATTTCTCCAAATAATTGGCTTATTTCAGGTGCTGTAATGAAATCACCGGTACGTCCAAAAGGTGTTTGTGTTTGATAATAACCAAATTGAGGATCGGTAAGTGCCAACGTCATATATTGGCTAACAGTGATTGGTCCATTAAGGGCAATAATTTCTTTAATTTTTTCTTTTAGATTGTCCATTTTCTGTCGATTTATATTTAAAGGCGTGGAGAAGAAGATAAAAACCTAAAAGAAGCATGGGAAGAGATAAAGCCATGCCATAGGTAAAACCAGTAGAATGGAAAAGAGTTGAAAACCATTCTGGATCTTCTTGAGGTGCACGGTAAACTTCAGAAATGCTGCGTGCTATTGCGTAGCCTATAATAAATGTTCCTGATACAGTACTGGGACGTTTTAATGCGTTGAACCCAAAAATAAGAAGGCACAAGATGATGAAGAGAAGAAATCCTTCCATGAATGCTTCGTAAAGCTGGCTTGGATGGCGCGGTAGATAGTGAGGATCGAGAGGAAAACAAACAGCCCAAGGACGTGTAGTAATATTGCCCCATAACTCTTGGTTGATGAAGTTGCAGATTCGTACAATACCGATACCAATAGGAGCACCTGCAGCAATGATATCAAACATGGCTCGTATGTTAATATGATTTTTACGGGCAAACCAGATCATAGCAATGATAATACCAATAAGTCCGCCATGAAAGGACATTCCCCCATCCCATATGGCAATGATAGCACTTGGATGGTTAAAATAGTAAATGGGATCCCATACAAGAACTTGTCCTAAGCGCCCTCCGACAACAACACTTATGGCAGACCAGATAACAAAATCTCCGATCTTTTCTTTATCCATAGGAGGGTGGTCTCTATACCATAGAGATGTTTTTTTTAATAATTTTTGCGCATACCACCAAGCAAAAAGAATACCCACCACGTAACCAAGTCCATACCAATGAAGTGCTATGGGACCTAGCTGGATAATGACAGGATCAAGAAAAGACGGAAAAGCAATGGCTGGACAAGACAGATTGTTCATGAATTAAGCATCTTAAAATTATACGAGATGAATATGAAGTGACTCTGATAGTCAGAAATGACAGATGAATGCACAATGGTCAAGTCAATAGGGGGGCTAGTCAGAAAGGGGGATAGATTTCCACTGGTTTATCGCGGTAAAAAATATGGTGATAAAAGGAATATTAAAAAATCTTAAACAAAAACGTCATGAAAAATCTGCACAGTATACAAAATATAGGGCAAAAGGAACAAATTACAGTATCTAAATGTTATCAGAATACGCTATAATGCGTGCGTCAATAATTAAAATTTAAGGAAAAATGTTATGCGTAATGGATCAAATCGTATTCTTGATGAATTAGCAAAATTAGCAACAGATGCTGCTGACGTCGCGCAAGGTATACGACGTGAAGCTGGAACAGCTTTTCGTGTGCAGGCTGAAAAGATAGCAAACAAACTTGATCTTGTTTCTCGCGAAGAGTTTGAGACTTTTAAGGAGATGGTGCTAAAAGTCCATGCTGATAATGCTGATTTGAAAAGGCGCCTTGATGATTTAGAAAAAGATGATTAAAAAAAGCAGACACAAAAAAGTAAAATAGTTTCTTAAAAAAGAATCGTCAAAAAAATATCCCCAATTTTTCAATATGATGCATGAAACTAAAAAATGCTTAATCTTGAGTCTGTTAGAGCGGAGCATTTGTTTATTTTTGATTTTTTTTTGGGTAAAATACATTTTTTTGAATCAGGGGGGCTGGCGCTATGAAATTGTATCAATACACTGAAAAGACTTGATGATTCGTTTTATAACTATCAAGTTGCCCTAAATAGCGCGATTGTGTTCTGGGTGTTTGTGTACTGTCGATGTTTTTGTGTGTATTTGTTTGGTGTAAAGGGTCTGATTGTAGCAAAATATTGTTACAGTTTAGGCGGTTTATATTCTGTTGACAATGTTTTAAGATGATTGAGGATTGTGATGAGGCTTGCATTTTGCGCCACAGAAAGAAAAGAGCACCCTGTTGACTTTATCGAACAGATTGCCTGTGAATATGATTGGTCGTTTGAGCGGGATGCGCAAGATGAAATTAGCGTTTGTGTGGAAGGAAAACGTGCAAATTATCGTCTTGCTTTTTCATGGATGGAAGAGCATGAAGCACTTCATCTGGCTTGTTCATTTGATCTCTCTATTAAAAATGCTCGAACAGCTGAAATACAGCGCTTATTGCTAGCAATTAATGAAAAGTTGTTGTTGGGGCATTTTGATTACTGGCAAAGGAATAATTCAGTTATTTATCGGCAAGGACTTCTTTTAGCTGGTGGGGTGCATCCATCTCATATACAGGTTGAAACATTGTTGATACATGCACTTAAAGCCTGTGAAAGCCATTATGTTGCGTTTCAGATGGTTGCTTTGTCGGGAGAAAGTGCTTACAAGGCACTGCAGTACACTTTGTTTGAAACTGTAGGGAATGCCTAAAATATACAGTCTGTTATTTTTACAGACGGTTTGCTGAAATATTGCTCATAGGGGGATATCAAGAATAGCGCGTAATCCCCCGAGTGGTCCCTCATCTAATTGTATATTGCCACCATGGCTGCGTGCTATGTCTTGAGCAATAGAAAGACCAAGTCCTGTTCCGCTTGCATCTTGATTTCGCGCTTTATCAAGTCGAAAGAATGGCTTAAAAACTTCTGTGCGCATATTTTCATGAATTCCAGGTCCATTATCATCGATTATCAATATAAAAGATTCTTGTTGAGAGTTAGCTGTTAGTTTAACGGTCGTGCCGTAACAAAATGCATTTGATACAAGATTGCTGACCAAGCGTGTGAAAGCACGGGGACGTACTTGTATTTCTGTGGGACCTTCAATGGTGTAAGAAAATTGACGTTTGTGAAGATGAGCATCGGCGGAGAATTTTTGCATAAGAGCATTTAAATCAAAGCTTTTAACACTTTCATTCCCTTCACCACGAGCAAAGGCAAGATAATCTTCTAACATATTTTGCATGTCACTTACATCTTGCTCAAGCGGTTTAATATCAAAGTCAGTATTTGCTAATGCTAGCTGAAGTTTAAAGCGTGTAAGAATGGTTCTTAAATCATGACTTACTCCTGAGAGCATCATGGTACGTTGTTCAATTTGGCGCTCAATACGTTCACGCATGCGCAAAAAAGCGATGCCTGCACGACGGACTTCATCAGCTCCTTGTGGTTGAAATCCTTTTGGTAAAGGACGACCGCGTCCAAAGCTTTCTGCGGCTTCAGCTAATTGTTGAATCGGTTTGATTTGATTGCGCAAAAAATAAATTGCTATTAGCAATAAAACAAGAGCTGTTCCTACCATCCAGCTTAAAAAAATAGCAGTATTGGAAGCATAGGCTTGGCTGCGTGGAGCAAAGACGCGTAAGATGTTGTGACCAAGGTGGATACGGATTTCAACAAGGTCAGAATCTCCTACGGTATCGATCCAGAAGGGACGGTTAATTTGGCGAGTGATTTCCTCACTTAAAAAATAGTCAAGAATTGCAAAAAATGGCTTAGGTCCTGGAGGGGGTAAGGAGGTAGGAGATAAAATAGAAATGTTTAATCCCATACGTTGTTGTGCAATACGCTTGATATCTTCATAGTTATCTTGTTGTGGATATGTTTCAAGAATATCAATAATGGCTGAAATATCATGCACGACAGCCGTTGAAAGACGCTCGGTTACCATTTGCCAATGGCGTTCCATAAAAACATAAGCAATGACCGTTTGCAGAAGCACCATAGGAGCGATAATAATGATCAAAGAGCGAGCATAAAGCCGTTTAGGCATTTTTTTCGTTAACCATCGAAGAAAAAATCTTAAAGGTTTGATCATTCTTGTGTCTATTCAATAGAGAGTTTATACCCTATTCCTCGCACAGTTTGGAGCCATATAGGCAGTGCTGGGTTTTTTTCGATCTTACGACGAAGGCGGTTGATCTGTACATCAATGGCACGTTCACTTATATTGCTATTATTGCTGTCATCGGTCACGAATTTATGGCGCGGAATTGTATCGCCTGCATTTTCGGCAAACATGACCATCATTTCTTGTTCTTTATCTGTTAATTTAATAATTTCTCCTCCTTTTTTGAGTTCGCGTCGTGAAATTGAAAATATATAAGGACCAAAAACGATTTGCTCAATTTTGGGTTGGCTAAGGGGAAAACCACGTCGTAAAATGGCGTTGATGCGAAGGAGAAGTTCACGAGGGTCAAACGGTTTAGCCAGATAATCATCTGCCCCTACTTCTAATCCACGGATACGATTGTCTATTTCTGATAAAGCTGTTAGCATGAAGATAGGAACATCTTTTGTTTGGCGGAGTGAATGGGTAAGATCAATACCGTTTTCACCAGGCATCATGACATCAACAATAAGAAGATCAAAATCTAAACTTGCCAACAGTCGTCTTGCTTCATTAGCGTTGGCTGAAACTGAAACACGAAATCCATTCTTAATGAGAAACTGAAATAAAAGATTGCGGATACGAGTGTCGTCATCAATCACAAGAAGATGAGGTGCGTCATCACACAAAACTTGAACATGATCGGCCATTCTTAAAAACCTTGACAAAAATTTAGTTTACACAAAATGCAAGTTTACATAAGTTGTATAAAGCTGTCGAGCAGGTTATTTTTTCTAGAGGGAGAGGGAATGCTTCTTATAAACTTAGAAAAATTTTACTTTTGAAAAGGACGTCATGGGTAAGCTTAGTACACATATTATTCCGGTTACACCTTTTCAACAAAATTGCACTTTACTTTTTGATAATGAACGAAAAGTAGGGGTTCTCGTTGATCCTGGTGGTGATTGGCCACGGATTCAAAACGTAATCGAAAAGAATGGCGTTATCGTTGAGGCTATTTGGATAACGCATGGTCATTTTGATCATGTGGGAGCTGCAATGCAAGCGAAAGAAGCGCTTGATGTTAAAATTATCGGTTCCCATCGCGATGATAAGCCTGTGATGGATGCCGTGAGCGAAAGCGCAAAAAATTATGGCATCACTGATGCTTGCATCTGTATTCCTGACCAATGGTTAGAAGATGGTGAGTGCGTTCATTTTGCTGGACATGTGTTTAGGGTTTTTCACACCCCAGGACATTCTCCTGGTCATGTTATTTATTTCAATGAAAAAGAACGCTTCGCTCTCTTGGGTGATGTTCTCTTTCGTGGTTCTATTGGACGTACTGATTTTCCCTTCTGTTCTCATGAAAAACTGATGAGGTCTCTTCGAGAAAAAGTTTTATCCTTAGGCGACGATGTTCATTTTATTTGTGGGCATGGACCCAAAAGTAGCATAGGTTATGAGCGCCAATGGAACCCTTTTCTTCAAGAGATTTAAGGGGGAGGGCATCAAAAACCCGCTTTAGAGCGGGCTTTTCTCAATGTCAATTCAATTTACTGGAGCATAGCAGACATGATTTAAGCCATCACTGCCTCGAAAAGTTCCT
Organism: Bartonella sp. OC68QHHN; assembly: GCF_042193875.1. Lineage (NCBI taxonomy): Bacteria > Pseudomonadati > Pseudomonadota > Alphaproteobacteria > Hyphomicrobiales > Bartonellaceae > Bartonella > Bartonella sp. OC68QHHN. The sequence continues at coordinate 56,591 of NZ_JBHIME010000017.1, forward strand.
GTTTTAGGGTTGAAGGAACGGTACTTTTTCTTGCAATAGTTAAGCCAATCAGATTCCCATGATTGTTGTAATGGCTCATATCCCACTGTTTGTGGTATCTGATAAACTCTTTGATTTTGCGGAACTTCTTGATAAATTACCTGATTTGGTGGTGCGATTTGATAAACAAATTGTGGCTGTTCTGGTTGCTTAAAAACTTTTCCAAGAATTGCGCCTGCTGCAAGACCAAGAATGCCCGCTGCTAAAGCATCTCCTCCGTTATTTATATGAATATGACTGTGTTTTGTCTTTTCGCGCTCGACATAATGGTATGTCTTGCGTTCCACATGATGATGATGATGTTCCGTCCTTCTATGGCCGACATAATGACGCTTGTGGGGATCATCAAAAGAGTGATATTTACTGTGAGAAGAATGAGAGCTATAATTGTAAAAGGGAAAATCAACCCTCCTCTTCATTTCCCTTATCGTATCATCTATTTTTCTCTTCACATAGTTACTATGATCCCATGCCATATCTGCAAGCGTTGTATCTAGCGGTATAAAAACGGTTACGGCTGACATTGCTGATAATACTGCTAGCTTGATCACCTTTTTCATAATGACACTCCTTATGTAAATTCGCATTTTTCACATCATACACGTGTCAAACTGAATAGAGTCTGAACAATTTTTGATTTTATTTTGACAAAATGAATAAAATCTATTTAATTAAACCTGTTGCAGGTACGATAAAATAAAATCATGACAAAATTTTGATTTCAATTAATATACTCTGCTTAAGGTTAATTAAATTGAGAGCACCCGATTGTTTACTATGGGATATAAACCCTTTATTTAGAAATGATTTTTTTATTGCTTGATACAATATGAATTGAACAATAGGCGTATGAATAAAAGCTATAGTTTTTGTCATCATAGGCTTATGGGGTTATGATAAAGTCTTATTTTACTTTATTTGTGTTATAGGACACTGTCCTGTTTGAATATTCTCTTGTGAGGATAAATAATATTTATTTGGATATCAGAATATAAATGTATAAAGATAATATATTTCAGGAATTTTTTTGATATATATGAGACATTCTCTTTAAATTTGTCTGCGTTTTTTAGAGTTTAGAAGTTTTTTAAAGTTTTAGAGATTTTTTATAACGTGGTTTAACAAGAAAAATTGCTTAAAAAGTCAATAATTTTAAGCGTTTTTTGTAAAATTTTCTTTCTTATGTTGTTTTAGACAAATTGGAGCATCCTTGATGTTTGAGGTTATCTATTTTTCGGATAATGCTGTTTGCTTTTGAGCTTTAGTCGTTTTTTAGAAGAGCAAAAGCTTATTTTAGGCGGTTTGAAATTTCTTGCTCCTTTGTTGGTTGCGTTTTTTTTCGTTTTATTGTTGCTTGATTAGGGGTACTTTTTCGAGATTTTCCTTTTTGTTTTTTCAAAATACCAGTGTCCATGGTTGGTCCCATGTGTGCAAGGTCTGGTTTGGAGAAAAGACTTGGTTGTAACACGGGTTCACGAGTGGATTGTTCGCTATGATTTGTTAAGGGATTCTCTGCGATTTCTAGTTCTATTTTTTGTAGCTGTTTGATTTCATCACGAAGCCGTGCTGCTTCTTCGAAGTTGAGATCAGCAGCTGCTTCATGCATTGATTTTTCAAGGTGTTTAATATGAGATGCCAAATTGTTGCCGACCATATTTTTTCTCTCGATGACATCAGGGATATTTGTGCGAATATGGTTGTTTTCATAGCCTGAATTGAGAATATCTCCGATATTTTTTTTGATACTTTTCGGTGTGATGTGGTGTTCTTCATTATAGGCTATTTGTTTTTGTCGACGTCTTTGTGTCTCCTGTAAGGCTCGTTCTATGGAACCAGTGATTGTATCTGCATAGAGGATGACACGGCCATCTACGTTACGTGCAGCACGTCCGATTGTTTGTATAAGGGAAGTTTCAGAGCGCAAAAAACCTTCTTTATCGGCATCTAGAATGGCAACAAAACCACATTCTGGAATATCTAAGCCTTCTCGGAGCAAGTTGATACCGATGAGGACATCAAAGGTGCCAAGCCGCAAATCGCGTAGAATTTCAATACGTTCTAATGTGTCAATGTCAGAATGCATATAGCGTACGCGAATGCCTTGCTCGTGGAGATATTCAGTTAAATCCTCTGCCATACGCTTTGTTAGAACAGTCACCAATGTGCGGTAGCCTTTTTGAATTGTTTTACGAATTTCATTCACAACATTATCGACTTGATTACTGGCTGGACGAACCTCTGTTGGTGGATCAACAAGTCCTGTCGGGCGAATAATTTGTTCAGCAAAAGTGCCGTGAGATTGTTCTATTTCCCAGCGTCCTGGTGTTGCAGAGACGGCAATAGTTTGCGGGCGCATGGCATCCCATTCTTCAAAGCGTAAAGGACGATTATCCATACAGGAGGGGAGGCGAAAACCATATTCTGCGAGAGTTGCTTTTCTTCGAAAGTCTCCTCGGTACATACCACCAATTTGGGGAATGGTTACATGGCTTTCATCGATAAAAACAAGAGCATTGTTTGGAATATATTCGAACAAGGTTGGTGGTGGTTCACCAGGTTTTCGTCCTGTTAAATAGCGTGAATAATTTTCGATTCCAGAGCACGAGCCGGTAGTTTCCAACATTTCTAAATCAAAAATTGTACGCTGTTCCAAACGTTGTGCTTCTAAAAGACGTCCAGCTGCGTTTAATTCAGCGAGGCGTTGTACCAGTTCTGCTTTGATTGATTTCATTGCTTGGTTGAGTGTTGGGCGTGGTGTTACGTAGTGTGAATTGGCATAAATTTTAATCGATTGAAGGTCATCTGTTTTTTGCCCTGTGAGAGGATCAAATTCAGTAATTGTTTCTACTTCATCGCCAAAGAGCGAAATACGCCAAGCTCGATCTTCAAGGTGGGCAGGAAAAATTTCGATTGTATCTCCTCGGACACGAAAAGAACCGCGAATGAAGTTAATATCTTGTCGATGATAGTGTTGGGCAACTAAATCAGTCAGGAATTGTTGTTGATCGAGTTTGTCACCTTTTTTTATTTGCAAGGTCATCGCAGTATAGGTTTCTACTGAACCAATTCCGTAGATACAAGATACGGATGCAACAATAATGACGTCATCACGTTCAAGTACGGCCCGTGTGGCAGCATGGCGCATACGATCGATTTGTTCATTAATAGAAGATTCTTTTTCAATATAGGTGTCAGAGCGTGCAACATAAGCTTCTGGCTGATAATAGTCGTAATAAGAAACAAAATATTCGACAGCATTATGGGGAAAAAAACTTTTAAATTCACCGTATAGTTGTGCTGCTAGAGTTTTATTTGGTGCTAAGATCAGAGCTGGACGCTGTGTTTTTTCAATGACTTTGGCCATGGTATAGGTTTTTCCTGAGCCGGTAACACCTAAAAGCACTTGAGTGCGCTCATTCTTCTCAATTCCCTCAACCAAAGCTTTAATTGCTTTAGGTTGGTCCCCTGCAGGCTCAAAGGATGTTGCAAGTTGAAATGGAATACCACCTTCAGATTTTTCAGGACGAACAGGGCGGTGGGGTGTCCATAATGCGCCATTCTTAAAAAGAGGGTTGCCTGAGGCAATTAGAGCAGAAAGAGCTTCTACGGTTGCTGTAACACCATTTTTCATTGTTGTATCCTTTGATAGAAAAGTGCTGGTGATTTTAAAGAAAACACTAATTTTTACAATTTCATTACGACAACAGCAAAACGTTATTGAACAGATTTATTTTGGTTTATTGGAGCTTTCATTAGGATATTGACCAAGTTTTTTCTATGAGACGAATTCTTCGAAGTGTTTCTTTGGAAGGGGCATATTTGTGGTTGTTCGTGGACACTATTGCATTTTTGCCATGATGATATTCAAGATGGCATAAGTTATTATGGCTGTTATGGAGAATAATCGGTACGTTTGGGCACTAAAGACATTGTGTATGTGTGATAAAGATCATTTCCATCTTTAAATGAAAGATAACGAGATGACACCCAACCTATTTGAGTGTTATATCGAATATGGCACCAATTTCCTGCACAGTTTTTAACAAAAACCAATTCTCCAGCAGAGATTAAGCCGCAACGTGCATACTGAGTGCTGGGACCTGTTCTAAAATTAAGATTTCTTGTAACAAAAGCATCTGCAGCTTCAGATACTGTTGTGGCGAAAAAGAGAGAGCCAAATATAAAAAAAATGACGATTTTTTTCATTTTTCTGTAAAGAATTTCTTTAGAGATTTTCTATCCTTCTCTCTTCGTATCTCATATGAGTTCTTTTTCTAGATTATGATAAAATAGAAAAAAATACAATTCTTTCTTCTTTAGGTCAATTTAAAGAGAAGAGTGAAGTTTAACGTTTTAAACACCAAAATGAGATGTTTTAATCACTATTTGTGCATGTTTTGTTTCCTTTATTTATTTTTGTATGGAAAATAGCGATACTGTACTATATAATGAAAAAGATCGTAGTTTTCGGATTCCAAAAGTAATTTTGGAAGCCGTTTTTTGTGTTTTTATTAAACCTTCCGTGTAATAGAAAGGGACGGATTATGGAAAAAGTTCCGATGACTACAGCTGGTTTTGAGAGTCTTAAAGAAGAGTTGCGTTGGCGTCAACAACAGGAGCGTCCGCGAATTATTGAAGCAATTTCTGAGGCGCGTGCACATGGTGATTTATCAGAAAATGCTGAGTATCATGCAGCGAAAGAAGCGCAAAGTCATAATGAGGGGCGTATAAATGAGCTTGAAGATTATATCGCTCGAGCAGAAGTTATAGATGTCTCGCGTCTTTCAGGCGACAAAATAAAATTTGGAGCAACCATTAAACTTTTGGATGAGGATACCGAAGAAAAAAAAGTGTATCAGATCGTAGGAGATCAAGAAGCTGATGTAAAGGTTGGTAAAATCTCTATTTCTTCGCCTATTGCACGTGCACTCATTGGCAAGCAAGAAGGTGATGTGATTGAGGTGAATGCACCCGGTGGTGCGCATAATTACGAGATCATTAAGGTTCAGTACATCTAAATAACATATGGATTATTATGCGTGTATCTTTGGACGAAACTGAGATTATTGCGCCTCACTTTAAAAGGCGTTTATCGGGAGTGACATCTACGATTATTCAGCTTATTCCACTGCAACGCGAACAGGGGGTGCGTATATCCGCTTTGGGATTTGGTTTACCACAAACTTTGCCGACTCTTGCCTTTAGAGACCTTTTCGGACTTTGGAAAAGTCCGAAAGGGAAGCCATTTCGTATTTGGCATGCACGACGCAATATTGAGATGCTTTGCGGGGTTTTTTTACGCGATGTTTTGCGAATGAAGCTTAAACTCATCTTTACTTCGGCATCTCGACGCAAACACAAGCCTTTTACCAAATGGTTGCTTCGTCGTATGGATAAGGTTATCGCTACGAGTGTATGTACGGGAACCTATCTAGAAGTGCCTCATAAGGTTATTATGCATGGAGTGGATATTAGGCGTTTTTCACCCCCACAGACTCTTGATGATTGCTTTTCTTCAACAGGATTTCCAGGAAAATATGCGGTAGGATGTTTTGGGCGCGTGCGCTATTTAAAGGGTACTGATTTGTTTGTGGACGCGATGATAGCACTGCTGCCATGCTATCCAGATTGGACTGCAATTATTGCTGGTCGGACTACAGAACAGCATTATGGTTTTGAAAAGAAATTACGACAGAAGATTGCTGAAGCTGGTTTAAACGACCGCATTATTTTTCTTGGTGAGAGGCTTGATATACCTGTGTGGTATCGCCGTCTGTCACTTTATGTGACTCCTTCTCGTTTGGAAGGTTTCGGTTTGACACCATTGGAGGCAATGGCATCACAGACGGCTGTAGTGGCGAGTGATGTAGGAATTTTTAAAAAATTGGTGGTCGAGGGAACAGGAACGGTCGTTCAAGCAGGAGAAGGAGCGGCTTTAACAGCAGCAATTGAACCTTATTTTGCTGATGTAGAAAAAACATTGGTAGCCGGAAAGAAAGCTTTAACCCATGTTCGTACTCACTTTCCTTTGGAAAAAGAGGCAAGCAAGATTGAAAGTGTTTACAAAGAACTGTTTGCGGAAAAAAACTTTGATTTTTATATCAAAAATCTTTTTGAGGAATGATAAAAAGTGTTTTCCTTAAAGGTTTTTCATAGTTATCAAGAAAACAGCTCAATGATATAAATGTTATTTTACAAAATTTTGGATAAAAGATTAAAAATGTATACGCTTAAGAGCGATATATGGTTTATGATAAAGCATACTAGGAGAGAGGAAAGCTATAACTCAAGTTTAGAGATTTATGCACTATCTTATACAGTGTCGTGCTGATATTATTCGTTTTGTAAGACTTAAATAGATAGCAAAAAACGTTTCCTTGTCTTAAAAAAGATAATGATGGTATATCCATAGATAAAATAGTCGTATATATTTTTAATAAATTCATAATAAGATAGATCTAAGATCAATATATATATGATTATCTATAGATAATTTACCTTTTCAATTTGAATAAGAGCTTTGAGTATCGTAAGATTTTCTCATGTCAAATCTGTTAATATTAAATCAATGAGAGCTATCCTCTTGCACATCATAATTGGAAGAAGGCATGTGGTGGATAAAAACTATTGAAGACAAGGTGTAAAGAGATTTCTTATAAATTGTCTGAGATGCAGGCTGTTACGACATTAACAGAAAAAAATAATATTGTGCTACTAATTTATATCTTATTTTGTAGTACCGATTTGCACCTTATTATTATTTAAGTAAAAATGATGATGCCCATTTATATCTTTCATGAGGGCTGTCGTGCAATGGGGGTGATGAGTATTGTGAGATGTTTTTTTACAAGCTTGTGAATTCGTAATATAATAGCATTTTATTTTCTATAAGGATGTAACTCTATTAAAGAAAGAACACTTTTATCAGCAAATATTCATATTTTTTCATGAGAGATTATTCGTAAAAAAGGATGTTCTATGCATCCACTTTATTTGATAAAGAAGATCAATAAAGTGAAGTTTTATATGTTATGGCTTTGAAAGCTCTGAGTATTTGATTGTTCTTGTCGAATTATTTTTATATCAACTTTTTTATCATGGTAGAATAAAATGCTCTATGCATTAGAATTGTTCACGCCAGAAAGCGGGAATAAAAAGGACGAATATTGTTATGATTTCAAGGCGTCCAGCTAACATTAGAAAACTTAAAATCCATAAAGCATTATCGTTGATTGTAGAGAAATTACCAGCGGGGCCAATAATATCTCCAAACCCTGGACCAACATTTGAAAGTGCGGTTAAGACCCCTGTAAAGGCAGAGGTAAAGTCAAGACCAGTTGTAAGCAAAAGTGCAGTGCCGATAACAAGGCAAAACATATAAAGACAGACAAAAAACAAAACGGCTTGAGCGACATCGTTTGATATATTTGAGTGATCGTAGCGCGCCTTTACAACGACATTCGGAGAAAGAAGTTTTTCTATATTTGTTTGTGTAATCCGCCAAAGAATAATGAGGCGATTAATTTTCATGCCACCAGAAGTAGAACCAGCACATCCGCCTGTAAAAGAAACAATGAAGAAAATTCCAAGCGCAAACGGTCCCCAAAGTTGATAATCTTCAGCGCTGTAACCTGTGGTGCTAATAATGGATGAAAGGTGAAAAATGACATCAAGGAAAATCAAGTGAAAAGCGCGATGATCATAAAATCGTAGCCATGCTGCTAAAGCAAAGCTGAAAAGGAGAACGATATGGAGAAAAACAATCACTTGTGGGTCAAGGAAGCGTTTGGAGTGTCCAGGAAGGACTAATTTAACATAAAGTACGAAGGGCAAAGCAGAAAGCAACATGAAGATTGTTGAAATAATTAAGATGGCTGGTGTATCAGAAAAATAGCCAAAAGAAGCATCATGCGTTGAAAAACCAGCCGTTGCTACTGTACTCATTGCATGGTTAATGGCATCAAATAAATTCATGCCTGCAGCAAAATAAGAAAGCATACAAGCCAATGTGAGTCCAACATAAGCGATGATAATTCCGTTAGCAATTTGGTTGATTCGAGGCAATATTTTTTCAGATTTATCAGATGATTCCATATGAAAAAGTCGTACGCCACCCACACGTAGCGAAGGCAAAAGCAAGAGGGCTAAACCTATAAAACCAATGCCCCCAATCCAGCATATAATAGAACGCCATAACAAAATACTTCGCGATAAATTATCAAGATCAGAAAGGACTGTGGAGCCTGTTGTTGTAATTCCAGAAACAGATTCAAAAATGGCTCCTGCTAGAGAAATGGGAAGAGGAGAAAGATAAAGAGGTAGGGCACCTACGATGCTTCCTGTTAGCCAAAGACAAACAGTAAGCATAAAGCCGAGCCGTGCTGAAAAACGACAAGTAGCTCCCTTAGTTGCTAAAAGAATCAGTGTTGCTAACATGGTGGTTATGGCACAAGAATAGAGAAAGATTATCCAATTACGATTTTTGTCATGCAAATCCACAAAAATTGGCAAAAGCATCGCTCCTCCCATGATTAACGCAAAACGTGCACAGACATTGATAATAAACTGAAAAATGACCGTTCCCTATCTTTGTATCTCTTTTTATTATGGTTTGGTGCTCATAAGAATTTACGTTTTTCTTTTTATAGGATAAAGATTAATTCTTAACATTAGCATGCCTTGATGAATTGGTAATCAGACCTTTTCATAAAACTTGAAAAGAAGTATCTATAACATAATTGAGGCTTTTGAAAAATATTTTTTTAAAAGGCTGCCTTCCGTTATCATTTATAGAATAATTAAGTTATAATAAAGTGAAGGGGATTTAATGATACAATCGCATATTCGTCTGCTGATTATAGGCTCAGGTCCGGCTGGTTATACAGCGGCGATCTATGCAGCAAGAGCAATGCTTAAGCCGGTTTTGGTGACGGGCTTGCAGCAGGGTGGACAATTAACAATTACAACTGATGTTGAGAATTATCCAGGTTTTGCAGATCCCATTCAAGGACCATGGTTGATGGAACGAATGGCGAAACAAGCTGAGAATATGGGGACAAAAATTGTCTATGATACAATTATAAAGGCTGATTTGTTGAAGTATCCTTTTGTCTTATATGGGGATTCAGGAACACAATATTCTTGTGATGCACTGATTATTGCAACAGGAGCTCAAGCACGCTGGCTTGGTTTAGAAAGTGAACAGACCTTTATGGGCGGTGGTGTTTCCGCTTGTGCTACATGTGATGGTTTTTTTTACCGTGATAAGGACGTTATTGTCGTGGGAGGAGGAAATACGGCTGTTGAAGAAGCACTTTATTTATCGCATTTGGCTAAAAGTGTAAGCGTGGTTCATCGCCGAGATCATTTTCGGGCAGAAAAAATTTTGCAAGATAGGTTGCTTGCATGCAAGAACGTACGTATCATTTGGGATCATGTGGTGGAAGAAATTGTTGGTTTGCCAGCTCAAGATTCAATGGGGGCTGTTGTAACAGGGGCACGTCTGAAAAATGTTAAGACAGGTCACGAGATGAAAGTGAATGCAGAGGGCATATTTATTGCCATTGGGCATGATCCTGCTGTTTCTCTGTTTGAAGGACAGTTGAAACAAAAACGAGGAGGCTATTTATGGACAGTGCCGGACTCAACAGCAACAAGCATTGCTGGTGTTTTTGCTGCTGGGGATGTAACAGATGAAACATTCCGCCAAGCTGTAACAGCTGCGGGAAGAGGATGTATGGCAGCGTTGGAAGCAGAACGGTTTTTGGATATACTTAAGCGTTAGCAACTCATTGAGAACATAGAGAATCTAGAGGTAGAATTAATTGTGGCGCCACCGTTGGATTGGGATAAGCTAAGGGTTTTTCACGCTGCAGCAGAAGCGGGATCTTTTACGCATGCTGCGCAAAAACTTCATTTATCTCAATCAGCCGTTTCACGACAGGTTTCGGCTTTAGAACAAGAGGTTGGGGTATCCTTATTTCAGCGTCATGCGCGTGGTTTGGTTCTTACAGAACAGGGAGAAACTCTTTATCGTACAGCTCATGATGTTTTGATGAAGCTTGAAAGTGTACGTTTGCAATTAAGTGAAAGCTATGCAAAACTAACGGGGCACTTGCGTGTGACCTCGACCTTTGGAATGGGAGCAGGGTGGATTGCAGAGCGTATGCCAGAATTCCTTAGTCTTTATCCTGATATGCAGGTTCAGCTTTTGCTTTCCGATGAAGAGCTTGATTTGACAATGTGTCATGCGGATTGTGCTATTCGCTTACATCAACCCCAACAACCTGATCTTATACAAAGAAAACTCTTTACAATTCATATGCATGTTTATGCTTCGGAAAAGTATATTGCAAATTATGGAAAGCCGGAAAAATTGTCTGATCTCGATGAACATCGTATTATTTCGTTCGGTGAACCTGTCCCACCTTATTTGTCTGGTTTAAATTGGTTGGAAAAGGCTGGTAGAAGTGATGGATCATTGCGCGTTTCAGTTCTACAAATCAACAATATCATCTCAATAAAGAATGCGCTTATGCGTGATCTTGGGATTGCTGTGCTGCCTGATTATATCGTCAATAATGATGAGCATTTGGTGCGTCTTTTTCCTGATATGGTTGATATTCCTTCTTTTGATACTTTTTTTTGTTATCCTTATAATTTAAAGAATTTGGCAAGGTTAAATGCTTTTCGAGATTATATTTTTTTAAAAGCCCGTCAGTGGTCTTTTTAATGTTAATGCCTTAATTTATGAGGAATAATTAACTGTTTTGCAATTTGAGACTCCTTAATATTCTTTCGTTTCAAATTTGCCCATAATTGAATCAATAAAAATTATTCGTTGCACATTAAAAGTGGAGGGAATCCGTGTAGAGAAGGGATAAAAGTTTTTTATGAATGCTAGCAAATGTGAGGGTTATTATATATTGAAAACCGCACAATCGTGTGATGGTGTAGCTTACATTTTTATATTTAATTAAAGAGAGTGGTACATGATGAAGACAAATTGAAAGCTATGTTTTTATTGCATAGCAGATACGCTTAAGTCTTTATTGTACTTCTTCTTATAAAATGACATAGAATACTATCTCTTGATTATGTTGCTTCCCAGTGCATTTTCTTGAGTGTTCCCTTACGAAGATCTATCAGATTGATTTTATCTCTGAGGATTTTCCAAATTTGCCGGACATATGTCCGGCTTTTTTTTATTTATTTTTGAAATAGTTCCTAGAAATTGCAATATCTGGGAAGATGATAAGAAAAAAATTTAGAAACTTGTGGATACCCAACAATTTTTTAAGAATACTAAAATTCAATGAGGAGTTTGAGAGAGATTTATCCTGTTGTACCATAAAAGTCTGTCTTTTAGGGGCGTGATATAAAATATTTAAAACTTTATACATGAAGTGCTTTTTATTAGAGTGTGAGGTGAATATTTAAGGCAGCTCTTGTTCATAAAGCCTATGAAGTAAATCAAGTAGTTATTAAATAGAACTTAAAGGAAACTGGATTGTTTATATAATGATGGGAGGTGGATTCTTCTTCATTTTAGGACGAAGAAGAAGCCGAGAGATAGAAAAGATTTGATTGTAAGGGCCGTTGATTATAAGGGCAATTGTGTTTAAAAGTGCTCGATCTTTTTTAAAGTTATAAATTGAATAGAGAAAGCAGAATAGGTTTTTCATCTCTCATGATAATAGACCGATTCATTTATTTGATCGTTAGATTTTTTTGATCTTTATCTACAGCCTCTATTGTTGTGTTTATTCATGGACATTTTTGCTGAATCGATTGATTCAGACTATGATACAGTTGCCTATATTTTCTCGGATATACTGACATTCGGCAAAAAAACGATCACAAGAGATGATATTAAAAATTTTAAATTAAACTGTTGCAAAAGCGCTGTATACGTATACAAGCTTCTTCAAGTAATTTTTCTGATGTTGCATAAGAAATACGAAAAGCTGATCCAAGTCCAAAAGCAGATCCTTGAACGACAGCAACAGCTTCTGTTTCTAGAAGCGCTATGGCAAAGTCTTCATCATTCGTAATACATTGACCGTTGGGTGTTTTTTTTCCAATAAGTCCTGTGCAAGAAGGATAAACATAAAAAGCACCTTCGGGAGTTGGACAGTGAATGCCAGGAGCTTGGTTTAGCATGGAAACAACGAGATCACGGCGTGCTTGAAAAATACTTTTATTTTTAGCGATAAAGTCTTGTGGCCCATTGAGTGCTTCAACAGCAGCCCATTGTGAAATGACACTTGTTCCAGATGTTTGCTGACCTTGAATGGTATCCATAGCTTTAATTAATTCTTGTGGTCCACCTGCATAGCCGATTCTCCATCCCGTCATCGCATAGGCTTTGGAAACACCATTCATTGTGAGTGTACGCTCATAAAGCGCTGGTTCTACTTGAGCTGGAGTAACAAAGGTAAAACCCTCATATGTGAGATGTTCATATATATCATCGGAAAGGATATAAACATGAGGATATTGTACTAAAACATCTGTGAGTTTTTTCAATTCATTATGTGTATAAGCGGCACCTGATGGATTTGAAGGAGAGTTAAAGATGAACCATTTGGTTTTGGGGGTAATGGCAGCTTCTAGCTCTTGTGGTTGGAGTTTATAAGAAAATTCAGCTTTTGTTTCTAAAAAGACAGGCGTACCATCGTTGAGTGCGACCATTTCTGGATAACTAACCCAATAAGGGGATGGAATGATGACCTCATCGCCTTTATTCAAAGTTGCCATGAATGCATTAAAGAGAATTTGTTTTCCACCGGTACCAACAATAATTTGTTCTGGCTGGTAAAGAAGGTTATTTTCTCTTTTAAACTTTGCAGAAATTGCTTGGCGCAATTCTGGAATTCCAGATATGGGAGGGTATTTTGTTTCTCCTCTTTGAATAGCTTCAATGGCCGCGTTTTTGATGTTGTCTGGGGTATCAAAGTCTGGCTCTCCAGCGCTTAAAGCAATAACGTTGTGCCCTAAAGTTTTTAAATGACGGGCTTTTTGGGAAGTAGCAATTGTTGCAGAAGGTTTGATACGAGACAGTTTGTCGGCAATAAAAGCCATAATTTTAAATCCTTATATTATATCAACAAATGGTCATTGCTTTAAGGATATTTTATAAGAGATTATATTGTATGCAATAAAAAACTTCCAAAATACTCTTACACGGGCTTTACATTCTTCTTTTTTGAGATTTTTACAAGATAATCTCTTCTTAGATTTTATGAAAGTTTTTGAAGAAGTATAAAGGAGGTTTGATAAATTGTGCAAAGGAGATAAGCAATCTTTTATTCTAACAAGGAAAAATGATGCTTTATACAAAATAAAAAAATCTTCGTCGTTACAGACGAAGATTTTTAAATAAAATATTGCAGAATTTAAACTTTAAAGGGCTGCAAGGTTGCCAGCGGCAAATTTTCCTGAACGACGATCTTGAAGAACATCATAAGAAATTTTCTGCCCTTCATTAAGACTGTTTAGACCAGAACGCTCAACAGCAGAAATGTGTACAAATACATCTGCACTACCATCACTAGGCTGAATAAATCCAAAACCTTTTGTTGTATTAAACCACTTAACTGTTCCTGTAGACATAGGAAACTCCTTAGAATATATAATTATATTGAGTATTGAAGCTTTCATTCCTTCAATACGGTTGTAGATCGAAATTAGGTGGGAGAAGTTTCGTCAAAAGTGCAGATTGCACAGGAAAGAAAGTCACGTAACCGAAAATTCGATAAAGCTTCTATAAAAGTCTTTAGAACAAAAAGCAAGTCTTAATCAATTTTTATATAAAGAAAAAATAAGAAAACAGTGTACATTTTGCTGAGTAGAAAAAATTCAACTGAAATAACTTTGTAGTGAACGTACTTCAAGGCGCCTTTTTTTGAGTGCTTTAATCGCCTCTACGACAGCTTCGGCTCCAGCTATTGTTGTATAATAGGGAACATTTTGCATGAGTGCTGCATAACGTAATGATTTTGAGTCTGAGATGGCACTGGCGGTGCTAGTTGTATTAAAAATCAATTGAATTTGGCGATTACGAATAGCGTCTTCAATATGAGGGTGTCCCTCTAGAACTTTGTTGATTTTTTTTGCTTCAACGTGGTGTTCAGTGAGAAATTTTTGTGTTCCACTTGTGGCGACAACAGAAAAGCCAAGCTCAGTTAAACGTTTTACAGGATTTAAGATGCGTTTTTTATCTTCATCTCTTACAGAAACGAACAAAGTCCCCTCTTTAGGGAGTTTTACACCAGCTCCAAGTTGGGCTTTAGCAAAAGCAAGCGAAAATTCATAGTCAAGTCCCATAACTTCACCGGTTGAGCGCATTTCTGGACCAAGAAGTGTATCCACACCTGAAAAACGAGCAAAAGGAAACACTGCTTCCTTGACGGCAATATGTTGTTTTTCCTGCAAAGAAGGTAATCCACCATAAGCTTGAAGAGCATCGTGAAGCGTTTCTCCTGCCATAATACGTGCAGCCATTTTAGCAATAGGGCGACCAATCGTTTTTGCAACAAATGGAACGGTACGTGAAGCACGGGGATTGACTTCTAAGACATAAATGGTGTCATCTTTTATAGCATATTGTACATTCATTAAGCCGCGAACATGAAGTGCTTGTGCTAATGCTTTGGTTTGGCGCTCTAATTCACTAACTATTTTATTTGAGAGCGTACGGGCTGGTAAAGAACATGCTGAATCACCAGAGTGGATGCCAGCTTCTTCAATGTGTTCCATAATACCAACGATCAATGTTTCTTTGCCATCACATAAACAATCAACGTCTACTTCAATTGCTTCTGTTAAATAGGTATCAAAGAGAAGCGGATTTTTACCAAGCAATATATTGATTTGTCCTGTTGTGTCGTTAGGATAACGGACTTTGATATCTTCTGAAATTAATTCAGGAACACTCTCAAGTAAATAATTTTGTAAGCTACGTTCATCACGGATAATTTGCATAGCACGTCCTCCTAAAACATAAGAGGGACGTACAACCAATGGGAAGCCTAGTTCGTGGGCAATGAGGACTGCTTGTTCGATGGAGTAGGCAATACCATTTTTAGGTTGTGTTAAGTTAAGTTTAAATAACAGTTTTTGAAAGCGATCTCTATCTTCTGCTAAGTCGATAGCGTCAGGTGAAGTACCTAGGATGGGAATGTTGTGTTTTTCTAGAGCGCTTGCCAATTTCAAGGGTGTTTGTCCGCCAAATTGAACGATGACTCCAACCAACTCTCCTTTTTCCTGTTCTGCTTCTAAAATAGCGATAACATCTTCTGTTGTTAAAGATTCAAAGTAAAGGCGATCAGAGGTATCATAGTCGGTTGAAACTGTTTCAGGATTACAGTTAATCATAATCGCTTCAAAGCCTGCATCACGCAGTGCAAAAGCAGCGTGGCAGCAACAGTAATCAAATTCAATACCTTGCCCAATGCGGTTTGGTCCACCGCCTAAAATAGCAATTTTTTTGCGTTCAGAAACGTGTGCTTCCGAGTGCTCTACACCTGCAAAGGGAACTTCATATGTTGAATACATATAGGCTGTAGGAGAAGAAAATTCAGCGGCACAAGTATCAATCCGTTTGAAGACGTGTTTAACATTCAGTGATTTGCGTAAAGCTGCAATATAATCGGGTTCTTTTCCAGTAAGGGAGGCTAATCGCGCATCTGAAAATCCCATAGCTTTTAACATACGTAAGTTATCTGCGTCTTTAGGTAATCCATGAATGTGGATACGTTTCTCCATTTCAATGATGGAGGCTATTTGTTCTAAAAACCACGGATCAATTTTGCTAATTTGGTGAATCTCATTTAAGGGTAAGCCCGTGCGCATGGCTTGAGCAATATAGCGTAGACGATCAGGGCTTGGTATGGCAATGGCTGAGCGTATAGAACTTTTTTCATCACCTTCAGCATGCTCTGGAATCACAATTTCATCAAGACCCGTAAGTCCTGTTTCAAGTCCACGGAGTGCTTTTTGTAATGATTCTTGGAAAGTGCGTCCAATTGCCATGACTTCTCCTACAGATTTCATCGCAGTTGTGAGAACAGGTGATGAACCGGGAAACTTTTCGAAAGCAAAACGAGGAATTTTTGTCACAATATAGTCAATAGAAGGTTCAAATGATGCTGGTGTTGCACCACCCGTGATATCATTTTTTAATTCATCAAGTGTATAACCAACAGCCAGTTTAGCTGCTACTTTGGCAATGGGAAATCCCGTTGCTTTTGAGGCAAGCGCTGAAGAGCGAGAAACACGCGGATTCATTTCAATAACAATGAGGCGCCCATTTTCAGGATTGACAGCAAACTGTACATTGGATCCCCCCGTTTCAACACCAATTTCACGCAAAACAGCAATCGAAGCATTACGCATACATTGATATTCTTTATCTGTTAAGGTGAGAGCAGGTGCTACAGTAATCGAATCACCGGTATGAATCCCCATTGGATCAATGTTTTCAATAGAACAAACAATGATACAGTTGTCGTTCTTATCACGAACAACTTCCATCTCATATTCTTTCCACCCTAAAACACTTTCTTCAATTAAAACTTCTGTTGTAGGCGAAGCTTCAAGACCGCGTTCGATAATTTCATAAAATTCAGAACGATTGTAAGCGATTCCACCACCGGTTCCACCAAGGGTAAATGAAGGACGAATAATAGCTGGAAGTCCAACAACATCAAGAGCTTGAACTGCTTTTGCTGTTGCATGAGCGATATAATGTTGTTTGCGATCAGTTTCGGTATGTCGCCAGTTGCGCTCAAGTTCTTCGAGTGCTTTGTCAAGTGCAGCACCAGAAAGTTTTGCTTTAAGTTCAGTACGCGTTTTTGCGTGCTGTCGGCGATTTTCTTCTTTTAGTTCTGTTGCATTGGCCAACATAGAGCGTGGCGTTTCCAAACCGATTTTTGCCATCGCTTGGCGGAATAAAGCACGATCTTCAGCTTTATCAATAGCATTAGCATTGGCCCCTATCATTTCAACATGATAGCGGTCTAAAATACCCATACGCTTTAATGATAAAGCAGTATTGAGGGCAGTTTGTCCTCCCATAGTGGGCAAAAGGGCATCGGGACGTTCGTGGGCAATAATTTTGGCAACTATTTCAGGAGTAATAGGCTCTATATAAGTTGCATCAGCTAGATCTGGATCTGTCATAATCGTAGCAGGATTAGAATTTACCAAAATAATTCGATAACCTTCTTCTTTTAATGCTTTACAGGCTTGTGTGCCGGAATAATCAAATTCACATGCCTGACCAATGATAATAGGTCCTGCTCCGATGATAAGAATAGATTTTATATCTGTGCGTTTGGGCATGGCTTTTTCCTATGACAAATATCTGTGCGCGATTTTTGCGGGCAAAATATTTCAGTTCTGAGGCTACAGTCATTTTATAAGTTAAGTGACAAAGAAAGTAAGCACTAAAATACCTTTTCCATGCTTTTTTTCATAAAATTGAAGATAAATTTCTTTTTTGAGTTGAGTCATCCCCCCAGTTTATCAAAAGTATGACCTTTGATAAAAAAATAATAGTAGAGCTCCAACAAATTAGAATATTCAAGCATACTGTGGAGAATAAAAAGCCGGAACATCTTTCCAGTCTCTTGCCGGCATATTTTGTGTTTTATGACGTTGTTTGCCTAAGAGCGCGCGTGCTTTTTCTGTTGCTTGTAAAACATAAGCCATTATTTATGGTTCGATGAGATTTCGTAAAATGAAATGGGAAGTTTATCTTGTTGTTCCGTGAAATATTGCGTTTAGAGCTGTGATATAAGGTATGAAAATTTACCAGATTAAGGTGTTTTTTGTTAGAGTATATGATAGAATTCAGGACAGTATTTATCTATAGAGAGCTTATGAAATAAGCCATATGAAATGGTCTCAGTTGGAATCTGTTAGATAAAAAGCAAGATTTTTGATAGAACGGCTCTGACCGAAGTTTCCGTTTTAGGGAAAGAAGAAAGTCAATCTATATATGTTTCCATTTCGTAAAAGGGTGAGAGTGTATTTTAATACAATAGCTAAGGAGATAATTTCAGAATGATTTTGTTTGTTTTTAAATATAGTGAATACTCTTCCTTTACTTTATGGATGATGTTCAAAACTTTTTAAAATATAAAAAAGGCTAAAATGCGGAACATTTCTCAAACGAGAGTATTCTGTCTGAAAGATGTATCAATAGGAAAGCTTTTGGTAGCTAGGTCTCAAAAAGGGATTTGTCATATAGCGTTAGGAGACACTATAGAGCAATTATTACAGGAGTTTACGATACGTTTTGGCAATGTACAACAAGTTGTAGGTGACAATACATTTAAGAGAGAGATTGCTCATATTATAGCCATGATAGAAACACCTAAGTTGGTAAAAAAATATAATTTTCCCTTAGATATAAAGGGTACAGTTTTTCAACGACAAGTATGGGCAGTATTATGTGATATACCATGTGGTGAAACAATTTCATATGAAGTCTTAGCGTGCCGTATTGGTATACCGAACGCTTTTCGTGCCGTTGCTAATGCGTGTGCGCGTAACGAATTGGCTGTTATCATTCCTTGTCATCGTGTTGTGCGTAAAAATGGTGTTATTTCAGGGTATCGTTGGGGGGACAAACGGAAACAGATTTTGCTACAACGAGAACAAAATGAAGAAATTTAACTTTGTGTGATGGGCATTATAATAGTTACAGTTGTCCCTTTCATTTCTTTTGAAGTAATTTCAAGTTTTCCTTTGTGGAGTTCTAGCAAGGAGCGTGAAATAGCTAAGCCAAGACCTGAGCCCGTGTGAGATTTAGTAAGCTGATTTTCGACTTGTTCAAAAGGTTGCCCAAGTTTTTTAATTGCTGATTGAGGAATACCAACACCTGTATCTGTAATTTTAAAAATAAGGTTATTTTTTTTCTTGAAAGCGCAGACATCAATATTTCCGCCAGAAGGCGTAAATTTAACGGCATTAGAGATGAGATTAAGGAAAATCTGTTTCATTGCACGACCATCAACTTCAGCATGAAGTTCTGGGGTAATGTTTGTTGTAACAACAATATTTTTTTCTTGAGCTTGAGGCGTTAGTGTTCGTACTGCTTCACTAATGATAGGCTCAAGATCAGTATTTTTACAATCAAGCGTAAATCTTCCAGCTTCAATTTTTGACATATCAAGAATATCATTGATAAGGGTTAGAAGATGGGTTCCTGAATTGTAAATATCATGCATATATTCGTTATAGCGTTGTGAACCAAGAGGGCCAAAAGTCGATTGCAACATGATATCTGAAAAACCGAGAATAGCATTCAGTGGCGTGCGCAATTCATGAGACATATTGGCTAAAAATTCTGATTTAGCTTTATTAGCACTTTCGGCGCGTTCTTTTTCTGCTTTCAAACTTTTATTAAGTTTTTCAACTTCTGTTGCACGTTGTTGAGCACTCCCTCGCGCGCGCTTGAGTTCTTGAATGAAAGAAAAAAGACGCCTTTCACTATCTTCAAATTTTTCCTGTTGTTGTTTAAGCTCAGAAATGTCAGTACCAATACAAACCAATCCTCCGTCTTGGGTTCGCCGTTCGTTAATTTTAAGCCAACAACCATCTGCCGTTTGGCGAATACTGGTTAAGTTACCAGTACCATCATCTTTAAGGGGATATTCACTGATAGCAGGGCGTGCCATGGCTTCGACAGTTGCACGTTGGATACCTGATTGTAGAATTTGTTTAGGAATAGCGGCATATTCGCAAAATTTGCTGTTGGACATGACTAAACGTCCTTCTGAATCCCACAAGACAAAAGATTCTGAAATGTTTTCAATTGCATCACGGATACGAAGGTCGGCTTGCGCTGTTTGTTCAGCTAATTGTCGCTGTTCACTAATATCGAAGGAAATACCAACCAAATGGGGTTCTTCTTCTTCAGTAACTTCGGCACGAATGCGCATCCAGACATAATGTCCATCGGCATGGCGCATGGGAACGTTAATATCGATATGCTTTTTTTTACCGCTCATTAATTCCTGAGCAAGATCAAAAAAATTTGCATCATTTGGATTGATAATGGCGCTAATTTGCGAAATTGAGAGCAATGCATCTTGAGGGACATAGCCGAGCATTTCGTACATTGCTCGTGACCAGTAGACGCGTCCACTTGCCATATTCCAATCCCATAGTCCACAGCGTCCACGCATCATTGCCATATCAATACGGTTTTGAATTTTTTCTGAAACAAGATCCGTTTTGCGTGCTCGTACAATTTGGTTGTAATAAGCATAAAGAAGAGCGAGGATAACGCCACTAGTTCCAATGAACAGGGTTATATTTAATGAGAGAATTTTCCGCCATTTCATGGCGCTATCTTGCATCTTTTCGCTAATGAATACGCCATATTGCCCATTTTCTGTTTGGTGAAATGAAGCAAGAGCAGGGACATTTTTTCCTATTGTGATTTTCATAATTCCAACGTGCTGTCCAAGAGATTGTAAAGCAATGCTGTCAGAGATAAAGTCTTGTAAAGGTTTTCCTAAAGCAATCTCTGAACTGGATGAAGCTAAGACATTTCCTTTTTGATCAACAATGGCGATCAGAGTGCTAGGATTAATAAGATCTTGATTACGAAAAGTGGTGAGGATATTTTGCAAATGAGTATGAGAAAGGGCAGAGACTTTTCCTTTTTGAGAAGCAGCCAGTAAGTCATGATTAATTGTATTGGTAATATGAGAAGCTAAGAGAGTGATGGTAGAACGCGTGTTCTTATCAATCATGTTATGCCAATCATAGAGTGATACAAAACGAATTGATGCAAGTACAATAAGAAATGCTACAATGACAAATGGAAGTGAGCGACGCAACCAAGGTTCAATAAAGAGGATCTTTTGATAAGCAGAGCCAGAAAGCAGATGAATACGTTTTTTCTGCGCTTTATGACTTGGAGCGCTCGATTTTGAATCAGCATATATCTCTCTTGGCGCATTATATGCGTCCAATTTAGCCATCTCTTCTTCCTTTAATTCCGGAATAATGTGATTTTAAAACTGCTTCGATATTCATAGTAACCCCATCGAGTGCAATGAATCAAAACAGGAGTCTTCTGTCCAGTCTTTTTTTTTAAAAAATAATTTTACTTCTATGAACTTGGAATATGAAAAGGAAAAGGCACTTTAAATATGATCTATAAACAGGCTTAGATTGCCTGTTTATAGGTTTAATGATGATCAAATAGTTTGTAGAATTTATTTTAAAAAATATTATAGAATATTGATTTAAAATAAATTTTCGTTTCAAGTGAGCAGACGATTGATGATATCAGCGACATCGCTTGATAATTTTGGCGCAGCAGCAATCGTTTTTAATTCAGTTTCAAGTTTTTGTTGTCGAATGGGTTCTAATTGTCGCCAAGAGCGCATCGTTGTTAATAATCGTGAAGCGAGCTGTGGATTTTTTTTGTCAATTTCCAAAATGATTTGGCAAAGAAAATGATAAGACGCTCCATCCATTCTGTTAAAGCCCGTGAGATTGTTAGAGGCAAAGACACCGATTAGGGAACGTACACGATTAGGATTATTTTGTGAAAATAGCGGGTGTTGCATGAGCTTTTGAACATTCTCAAGCGTTGATGTGCCAGCAACCATTGCTTGAATAGAAAACCATTTATCCATGACCAAAGGATCATGCCGATAGCGGTTTTCAAAATCATTTAAGGCATTTTGTGCCTGCTCACTTTCATTAAAATGTTTCACGAGAACAGCGATACTAGCCATACGGTCAGTCATATTATCAGCTGTTGCATATTGTATGGCAGCACGATTTGGATTGGCTTCAGTAATGGAAAGATAATCCAGTATTATATTCTTTAATGCTCGTTTCCCAGCTTGTGCAGCGTTTGGTGAATAGGGCTCTTTGATTTGCATTTGCCCATAAAATTTTGTTAAGATTTTTTGATGTGTTTGTGCAAGTGAAGTTAAAAACTGATTGCGTACATAGTGAATACGATCTGGATCAATATTTTTACCGATTGTATGGGCAAGCTCAACTTCACTAGGTAAATTTAAACAGAAGGCACGAAATTCAGGCTCTAAGCTTTCATCTGTTATAATCTTTTCAATTAGGTTTAGCAAAGCAGAGGGGATTGTTTCTTGTGCTTGTGTTTTATCTTGAATGCTTTGAATCAAAGCTTGCGTCATTAAATGATTAAGAGATTGCCAGCGATTGATGTGATTGTCATCATGTTGTGCAAGAAAAATAAGTTCGCTTTCATTGAATGGAGTTTGTAGGTTGATTGGCGCAGAAAGGTCTCTAAGCAGTGATAAAATAGGTTTTTCACGCAGACTCTTTAATGTAAACGTTTGGCTTTCCTTGGATAAAAGCATAACATTTGATTGAATATCTGTATCCGCTTCATAGGTGAGGTTTTCTCCATTAGGTCCCAACAAGCCAAATAATATAGGGATAAGCATGGGCTTTTTTGTATTTTGTTGTGGGGTTGTGGGAACCTGTTGCTTTGCATGAATTGTTAAAACACCATCGCTATAATGACTATTGATTTCTACATTGGGTGTTCCGGCTTGTTCATACCACAACATGAATTGGGAGAAGTCTTGACCAGATACTTCAGCAAAACAAGCGATAAAATCTTCAATTGTACAAGCTTGTCCATCATGACGTTGAAAATAAAGATCAGTACCTTTACGAAACAGAGAGGGTCCTAAAATAGTCCGTATCATGCGAACAACTTCAGCACCTTTTTCATAAACAGTTGTGGTGTAAAAATTGTTAATTTGGCTATATTGACGAGGGCGTACAGGATGAGCGAGGGGACCAGCGTCTTCGACAAATTGAGTAGCTTTTAATGTTTTTATATTTTCAATTCGCTGTAGGCTGCGTACATTTTGATCTGATGAAAATTCCTGATCACGATAAACAGTGAATCCTTCTTTTAAACAGAGTTGAAACCAATCGCGACAGGTAATACGATTGCCGCTCCAATTATGGAAATATTCATGTGCAATGACACGTTCAACATTTCTATAATCCTGATCGGTTGCTGTTTCAGGATCGACAAGAACATACTTATCATTAAAAACGTTAAGTCCTTTGTTTTCCATTGCTCCCATGTTAAAGTCGGACACAGCAACAATATTGAAAACATCAAGATCATATTCACGCCCAAAACATTGTTCATCCCAACGCATGGAACGTTTAAGAGCATCCATTGCATAGGTTGCGCGTTTGGTTTTTCCTTTTTCTACATAGATACCAAGCTCGATACGTCGTCCAGATACAGTTGTAAAATGGTCTTCTAACTTATCAAGATCTCCACCTACTAAAGCAAAGAGATAAGATGGTTTGGGATAAGGATCTTCCCAAATGGCAAAATGGCGATTATTCTCCAAAGTCCCTGTTTCCACCAGATTACCATTTGAAAGCAAGATTGGGATTTGGGAATCTGCTTCAATTTTTACTCTATAGGTAGAAAGAACATCTGGGCGGTCGTAAAAATAAGTAATACGACGAAAACCTTCCGATTCGCATTGTGTGCAATAAACACCATTTGAAAGATAAAGGCCCATAAGTTGGCGGTTGCTTTCAGGATTCAGTTCCGTAACCAATTTCAATGTAAAAGGAGCCGCTGGTGGCGTTGTAATTTCTAAACGTGAAGGCGTTACTTTATAGGTGTTTGGGGCTAATGTTTCATCATTAATAGAAACGGAACTTAAAGTAAGATCATCGCCAGAAAGAACAAGAGGTGTTAATTCTTTTGTATTGTGACGGGATTCAATAGACAATATGGCTGTAACATAGGTTTTTGTTGGGGCTAATTGAAAGGAAAGTTGTGTTTTAGGGATAGCGTAAGGGGTTGGCTGGTAGTCTTCCAAACGATAAATAGATGTTGTTGGCTGTTCCATAGTTGTTCCCATTCATATTTTAAGAGTTAAAGAAGGTGTTTAATTTTAGAGTCAAAGAAGATTAAAGAATTACAAAAGGCTATCGAGGCGATTTTTTACTTCTAAGAAGTCTATCCATGTAAGTTTTTTTTGACTAGGGGTTCGGAGAAGGTAGGCAGGGTGGAAAGTTGGCATAACAGGTATTTTTATATTATCCTCACTTTCGTAAATATGCCATTTTCCTCGTGTTCGGATAATCCCATTTTGAGATCCCGTAAGAAACTGTGCAGCAATGCCTCCCAGTGCTATAAGTACACGAGGACGCGCTAAATAAATGTGCCGTTCAATAAAAGGGCGACACAAGGCAACTTCTCTTGGTGTTGGTGTACGATTTCCTGGTGGACGCCAAGGAATAGTGTTAGCAATGTAAACATTATTTCTTGTTAAGCCAATTGATGCGAGGATTTTATTAAGCAACATCCCTGCTTTTCCCACAAAAGGAATTCCTTGTATATCCTCTTCTCGTCCTGGTGCTTCACCTATAAGCATCAGGGGACTTCCTGCTATTCCATCTGAAAAACAGGTATTTTTTGCGGTCAATTTTAATGAACAGCCATTAAATGCAAGGAGAGCAGATTTTAATTCATCAAGTGTCTTTGCACTTTTTGCACTCTCTATAGCTGTGGGTTCGTTTTGTATAGCCCTAGAGTTATGCAGCGGATGATGATCTAATTTTACGGTGGGAGATGTTTGTTGATTATGAGAAATGTTCACGACAGATATTAATTTTCTCTCTGAACAAGCAGACTGCTTAAAACGATCAATAGGAAAATCTGTCAGAACAGCATCCGCACCACTTTCTTTATAAAAGTTTAAGAGTTCTTCATAGGCAATTGGGCACGGCATCTGATTTAACATTTTATTTTTTCTAATGATCTAGCAATTATAGATCAAACAAAATCATCCTTCAAGTTTTATAAATGTACTCGCGAGCCGTTAATGGATAAGAACGATGATAGGATTCTCTCTTTTCACAAAAAGGTAAATCGTAAAATGCAAGCACTCACAACTATATACATCTTTAAATGTACAATTTGTTTAAATTACGCTATTTTAACTTTTTAAACAGACCAAGACCTTTATAGTAAAATAATTCTCTACTGAATGCAAGTGGTATGATAACATTTTTGATCATTATATTCTTATATTATTATATATTTTAAATAATTTTTATTAAAAATATTAAATATATGAGTGAAATATATAAATATTACTTTTATATGAGAAAATACTAAGACTTTACAAACTGTTTTTACAATGAGTTAAAAGCAATGTGTGGATATATGTTTTTGCTTTTTTTACAGCTGAAATGAGAGGTTCATTTAATGCTAAATGCGCTGAAATAGCGCTTGAGAGAATGCAACCTGTTCCTCGCATTGTTCCTTTTAAACGTGGAGTAGAAATATTTATGACTTCAGTTTTGTCAATGAAGCTATCAATTGCAAGAGGACCTTCTGCATGTCCCCCTTTTACTAAAATAGAGCGAGCTCCCAATGACAAAAGTTTTTTTGCTTGTTGTATTGCTTGTTTATCATGAGATGCCAATGGACTTTTGCTAAGAAGAGAGAGTTCTTCTCTATTCGGTGTTAAAAGCTCAACATGAGGAAGCAGTTCATCGATCATAGTGTCGATGATTGTTTCCGTCGTTAGTTTTCCTCCTGATGAAGCGACAAGTACAGGGTCGAGAATAACTGGAACATGGGGATAGTTTTTGAGTACGTTACAAATTGCGGCTATAATTGCTTTTGTCCCCGTCATACCAATTTTTATTGCGCTTATTGGATTTGCTTCTAGGGCAGCACGCATTTGCGCAGCGACGAGGTCTTCACGCATTGGAATGATTTCGACAACGCGATTATCATCTTGTACGTTAACACAAGTGATTGCTAAATTTGCTTTTATTTTAAAATGTACAGCGGTTTCTATATCACGAACAATACCGGCACCTCCTGTTGGATCAGTGCCTGCAACAATAAGAATGGAAGGTATCAACGCCATATTTGTGTCACTTTTATCCACTGCTGTACACGCTCTTCAGGTTTTTTATGAAGGATAATATCAGTTACAACAGCAGCACTATTTGCTCCTGCTTTTAAAACACCAACTGCGCGTTCTGGTGTTAAACCACCAATACCCACCAAAGGTAAAGCACCAATCCGCTTTCTCCATTGTTTGATTTTTTCTAGTCCTTGCGGCATCCATTTCATTTTTTTTAAGATTGTTGGATAAATAGGACCAAGCGCAATATACTCAGGACTAACAGAGAGCGCGGTATCCAATTCATGTTCATCATGTGTACTAAGACCAACTTTTATACCACTTTTGCGAATTGCGTGAAGATCAGCATTGCTTAGGTCTTCTTGTCCCAGATGAATAAAATTGCACTTTTCATCAATTGCTATTTCCCAATGATCATTAATAATTAATTGTGCTCCCAATTTATTGCATATGTTTTTTGCGCGCTTGATATGTTGACAGATTATTTGTTGATTTTCATGTTTCATACGCAATTGTACGAGTTTAACTCCAAGAGGGAGCAAACGTTCAATCCAATCAGCGTTATCAACGATGAGGTAAAATGGATCCAGTTTCATGAAAATGCTGCTTTTCCAATGACTGGCGTTGAAGGGACTGCTACATTGCGTGCTTCTATAATGCCAGCTTTATATCCCATACGTCCTGCTTGAACAGCTTTAGAAAATGCTTCAGCCATTAAGACAGGATTACCTGCTTTAGCAACTGCGGTATTAAGCAGTACTGCATCATAACCGAGTTCCATCGCAATGGCGGCATGTGATGGGCGTCCAATGCCGGCATCAATAACAAGAGTAGCATCAGGAAGGTAAGCACGGATAGAACGCAATCCATCAGTATTATGAGGTCCTTTGGCAGAACCAATAGGAGCACACCAAGGCATAATAACACGGCAACCGATGTCAAAAAGTTTTTCAGCAACAATGAGATCATCCGTTGTATAGGCAAAAATTTTGAAATCTTCATTGTTTAAAATTTGCGCAGCTTCGAGTAAGGAAAAAACATTTGGCTGTAAGGTGTCTGGGTTTCCTATGACTTCGAGTTTAATCCAAGCTGTTTTAAAAAGATCTCTTGCTAATTGCGCTGTGGTTACGGCTTCTTTAACAGTATAACAACCAGCAGTATTAGGAAGCACTGTTACCCCAAGTTCTTGAAGAAATTGCCAAAATTGTCCGCCTTGTTTTCCACCTGCAGTTTCACGGCGTAAGGAAACAGTTACAATTTCCGTATTCGATTTATGAATAGCATCACGAAGGATTGCTGGTGAAGGATATTGCGCTGTACCTAATAGAAGACGGGAAGAGAATTGTCGTTCATAAAGATTCAGCATAATTTTAGCCTCCTTGCATTGGGCTTAAAATTTCAATTTTATCTCCTTCATGCAAGACAAATTGGCTTCGTGCATCTATAGGAACAACCTCAGCGTTAACAGCGGTTGCAAGCCAATTTCCTTCATAACCCAATTCTTCAAGCAAGAGACCGAGAGTCATAACTTCTGTTTGGACTGTTTCACCATTAACAAATATTTTCATGCTTTATTCCAATGCCAATTTCATTGCTCGTTTTGCCATTTCTGGAGACAAAAGAAAACCATGTCTATAAAATCCATTAATAGAAATACAGTTACCATCTTTATGCACAGAAGGGAAGTTATCAGGATAACATGGACGAACACCAACGCCAGATTCAATAATTTCTGCTTCAGAAAAAGCAGGATGTAAAGTATAAGCCGCGTTGAGCAGTTCCACCATTGATCTCACTGAGACTGCACCATCAAAGTCACTTTCAATCATTGTTGCGCCAATCATAAAAATATTATCTTGTCGAGGTACAATGTAGAGAGGAAACCGTGGATGAAGAAGACGAATTGGACGCGAAATTTTAATATCGGTGCAGCGCACGAGAAGCATTTCGCCGCGCACGCCTCGTATATTTTTATCTTTTCCTAAACGTGCTATTCCTGTCGCATCAATAACAATATCAAAATTTGTTTCAGCCGTCTCTACATCAACAAAACACGCTCCATTGTTGAGAAGCTTTTCCTTTAAAGCCATAAGTGCTTTGCGAGGATCAATATGGGCTTCATTTTCATAAAAGAGCGCACAGTTAAAACGTTCCGCAAGATCTGGTTCAAGATGAGCTATTTCTACAATATCTATGGTTTTGTGATTATGCGTGCGCACAGAAAATTGTTCAAGCTCCCCTCTATCTCGTGTAGGTGCAACCACTAAAGTGCCTTTTTGTATGACAAGGTTGGGGAGAGTTTTACGCCACCACTGTATAGCTTGTATACCAAGATCTTCAACAATCTGTTCTGCATTTTCTCTTTCACAGTAAGGTGCGAGCATTCCTCCTGCATACCAACTAGCCGTTCCTATAGGAGAATGAGGGGGAGCCGATACAGTAACAGAAGCACCTTTTTGCTGTAACATAAAGGCAACGGTTAAGCCACCTACACCCGCACCTTTGATAAGAATGTTCTTCAACTGTTTACCTTCTTTTTTTGAGGAGGAACACGTTCCATATAAAGATCACCATTTTTTTGATATTTCTCGGCCATGGCGATCATACCTTCTCCTTTTGTTTTTCTTATTGCTGCTGCCTCACGAATATCATGAGAAATACGCATAGAACAGAATTTGGGTCCACACATGGAACAAAAATGCACCAATTTATGGGCTTCTTTAGGCATTGTCTCATCATGAAAGGCACAGGCTGTTTCCGGATCAAGAGAAAGGTTGAATTGATCATGCCATCTAAAATCAAATCGTGCACGCGAAAGAGCATTATCGCGCAATTGTGCTCTAGGCAAACCTTTGGCAAGGTCAGCGGCATGAGCAGCAATTTTATAAGTGATCACACCAGTTTTTACGTCATTCCTATCGGGAAGTCCTAGGTGTTCTTTAGGCGTTACATAACACAACATGGCTGTTCCAAACCATCCAATCATAGCGGCACCAATTGCTGATGTAATATGATCATAACCAGGAGCAATGTCCGTTGTAAGAGGTCCCAAAGTATAAAAAGGCGCCTCATGACAAAGATCTAATTGCTGCTCCATATTTTCTTTAATTTTGTGCATTGGGACATGCCCAGGACCTTCAATCATAACCTGTACATCTTTTCCCCAAGCAATTTTTGTCAATTCTCCCAAAATTTTAAGCTCTGCAAATTGGGCTTCATCATTGGCATCGGCAATAGAGCCAGGGCGTAATCCATCCCCCAATGAAAGAGAGATATCATACGCGCGTGCAATATCACAAATTTCATCAAAATGTTCATAGAGAAAACTTTCTTTATGATGATGCAAGCACCATTTTGCCATAATAGAACCACCTCGTGAAACAATACCTGTTACCCGCTCAACGGTCAAAGGGATAAAAGGTAATCTTAATCCCGCATGAATGGTAAAATAATCAACACCTTGTTCTGCTTGCTCAATAAGGGTATCACGGAAAATGTTCCATGTTAAGTTTTCGGCAATACCCTGTACTTTTTCGAGTGCTTGATAAAGTGGAACAGTCCCGATGGGAACAGGGGCATTTCGAATAATCCACTCACGAATATTATGAATATTTCGACCTGTTGAGAGATCCATAACTGTATCTGCTCCCCAGCGAATGGCCCAAACCATTTTATCAACTTCTTCTTCCATAGATGAAGTCACTGCTGAATTGCCAATATTGGCATTAATTTTAACACGAAAATTACGCCCAATAATCATAGGTTCGCATTCTGGATGATTAATGTTTTGTGGAATAATGGCGCGTCCACAAGCAATTTCATTGCGAACAAATTCGGCAGTATAAATTTCTGGTATTGATCCAGCAAATGTTTCATTTGATGGTACATTCTGCCGTTCTTTTACTGCTAATCCTTCATTTTCTCGTATAGCCACATATTCCATTTCTTCGGTAATAATGCCTGCGCGCGCATAAGCCATTTGTGTAATTGCTTTGCCATTTTTTGCTCGTAAAATGGGACGTTTTTGTTTAAAGGCTGGTGTAAGGTTTTTATCAGAATCCAATCCATTATCTTCAGGTTTAACTAATCGTGCAGGATAAGTTTCAGTATCATCTCGCTTAGAGAGCCAAGGCAAGCTAATTGCTGGCAAGCCTTTTGTAATATCAATGATCATATCTTTATCTGTGTAGGGGCCAGAAGTATCGTAGACGTTTAAAGGTTTTTCACCACTGCCATCAGTTAGTGAAATTTCACGCAATGGTACGCGCACATCAGAAAAGAGAAGGCTCTGTTGATAAATTTTGCGTGAAGCGGGAAAGGGGCTACAATTGATCGATGGAGTATTTTTCTGCACAAACTTTTTCCTTATAGACACAGAGTTCAAAAATAGGTTGCGATGTTAATGGGGATGTATTCAAATTATCAATCACGAGCATTTGGATGAATAGGAATAGTATTGCTTTATAGCAAAGCAAATCCAATAAAGCTCAAGAAAATTTATTTTGAAAAATTGATACAATATCTATACTCATATTCGCATACCTTCTCCACTTAAAGTATTTTTGTTAATACGAATATGGTTGGCTTAAATATCTATATTGTCAATCATAAAAATATATTTTAAACGATTTTGGTGTGTTTTTTAAGAGTGAAAATAGATATCATAAAGTGATAAACTATGATATTGAAGCTTTTATAAACAAGAATAAAGTTAAAAACGGATTATCAAGGAAAAAGTAGATAGTTTATAGCTCTGATTGAGATTTTTTTTCATATTAAAATAATAACTCAGAATACCATAAGATTCTTTCATCATACATCTTTTCATATAAAATCACTTCCTTGCACGTCATAAGTAGGAGCGTATGGGCAAAACACTTGAAGAAAGGAAGCCAAATGTCATTTATGAATATTCTCAGATGTGAGGACTGTCACAACGTGGGGCCAAAAAATGTATGATGGGTTCCACCTTGTATCTTAAAAAGTTTAAAGATGATGATCTATAATGGCTTACTATTATATCATTGACGTGCGCTGTCGTAAAATGAACGGAGTATATTTTGAGCAATATTTCTTAAAAAAGTGCGTGATATGCAATATCATTATATTTTGTTTTGGGTATTCTATTCTTCATGAAGGGGATGTTCCTATTAAGAATGGGATAAACAAAAGCGTGAAACAATGCCTGATCTTTATTATTAGAAATAATATTGTCTTGAATGTTTTGAAAATCGTAAAGCTGAATTAAAAAATGATGATAAAAATGAACAAAGGCTTTTTGAAATTTCATCAACACTTTTAAATAGTTGGAAGAGAGAGGAAAGCAAAAGGATGTATCTCAGCATAAATTACTACGTAAATTCATTAATTAGTTTGCAATAGAAATGCGTGCAAAGCGCTGTGTTTTAGCTTAAGATGAGGTAAAAATTCATTTTCTGAGATATAAAGCTCTTTGTTTTCAAGGTAAAGTTATTCAAGAGTCATGTGTTGTCGTGCAACAATATTACAGATAAGAAATTATTAATTATATACAAAAAGCTATCTAATTATAATGAAGTGCTCTTATTATTATAATACAACAAGAGAAAAATTGAGTAAATTTGCGTCAAAAAAATTTTAAAACAATAAAATGGGTAATAAATAAAAAAAAGCAAACAAAGAATTATTATGATAGTAATTAACAAAGCCAAAAACCAAATTTTGAGTAAGTCGGGAATTATGAGGAAGAGTAACCAAATTCCCACTAACATTGCTATTATATTAGCAATGTTACAATTGGTAGCCATATAAAAGCTGCAGCTATGCGGGAAAAGATGATTGGTATACCTCAGAGCAGAGATAGACAAATTTGTTAATAAGAGATTCATAGATAAATTCGTTAGTGAATTCTTTATTTGCACTATCATAGCATTCTATAATCGCTTTGCATTGTCCCACTAACATCATAAAACTCTTTATGCACATTAGGAAGGATATAAAAACAGCTTATCTTTTAGATCTTGTTAAAAAAATCATATTTAAGTAGTGCAATTATACTAAATAATGAGGTAAATGGTGGAAGGAATAGAAAAGAACACCTAAAATATTCCTTTTTCCATTCTGCTGTAACGATTTTGAGCATTCACCCACCCCCTAATGAAAAGATTATAAATAAAAATCCTACCATACTGCATACTATAAGATCTCCAAAACTCATATCTCCATCGTTCTTTTTGAGTGTTCATTTTGTGGATTCATTAATATATTTATATTAATACGTATTATATTTTTTGTAGATTAGAACAGATCACATTTCATTCATGTATGGTAAGATTATATATGGCGTTATACATCTAGAAATTCTGAAATTTCTCAGTTTTTTATTGCCTAAAGAAAATGTTTCTGACATTAGAAAATATAGCGATAACTTTAAAAACAGTAAAAAATAACCCCATCTAGAGCTGGTAAAGGGCGTAGCTAATAAATAATGCGTATTTTTAAAGGGAAGATAGAAGTTAAAGGTGCAGAGAACACTGAAAATAAAGTTGGTAATGAGAGGAGGGGATATTCTATGTGGAAACACAAGCCATAGATAGTTTAATTGTCTGGCTACTTATTTAGAAAGACTTTTTCTTTGATAGTTAAGGGTATAGCAAGTGTTAAATCGATGGAGCGTATTTTTGTTTGGATTGATGAGGCAGATGAGTTAGCAAAACAGTTTGGAAAATGCTTTTTGATATTGCCATGAATTAAGAAGAACACCGATAATTACAAGATGTTGTTGAGAATGATTTATTGTTCTTGCAAAAAAAATATACATATAATAATATATAGAGAGATGTACTAAGTGCAGGAGGGGAGAAGTTGGTTACGGGGCGTTTAAAAAACAAGGATATTGTTCATAAAAATTGGGGGAGGGCGCTAGGTTATGCTTTTTAATGTTTTCCGGGTCGGATACATCCTTCAAATGTAGTGAAGGTGTGTGATATTTCTTTAGTATTTCAAAGTATTTCATTTCCAGTTCAATGAAAGTTGGAAGAAATGGCCATATTAAATATATTCTCTATGGTGCATTTAGATTGAACAAAGGCTTGTTCAAAAAAACATTTATGCTGATCTTGTAACATAATTATCAGGGATAAATTAAATAAAATAGAACAAAGTATCTGCATGTGAATAAAAACATAATGAAGCATGCAAAGAATTTAAAGGTAACTTTTAAAATTTTATACAAATGATAGAGTTTCTTTGTTTAAAATATATGGTATAAAATCTCGACGAGATAGATTTAACCTATTGAAAAAAGATAATTTTTAAGTCAGAAACTTTTTATGTTGATGATAATTTATTACATTCAATAATGGTTATATGAAATCCATAATAAGAAAAATTTTGAACAGTATTTATAATTTTGTAACAAGATGCAAGATTGGAAAATAATTATATAACAACAGTAAAGCAGCAAAACAAGATATTAAGTAACATCAGGTGAGGTGGTTAGATTACACATTAGAAGAGAAAGTATTAATACTAATGTTATGAAAAGCGTCTGGTGAATTTAGGTTATTAAATTGCAAGGAGTGAAGAGAGGTAAAATACGTAAATACGGATGGTGCAGTGGTTATGATGTACCAATAAACAGCGGTGGCACATTTTGGTGCACAGAACGAGAAGTTGTTAGAAAAACTATGAAAATAATGGGGGATTTATAATGTCTAATATTTACGATTGGTCTCTAAAGGCTGATGAAAATGCTTATTCAGATAGTATCATTAATTGGGCAGAAGGTCAGCCGCCTAGTTCTGTTAATGATAGTGCACGGGCGATGATGCAGCGCGTACGTGAATATCTTGCAGATAATGGTGGATCTATTAATTCAAGCTTTATAGTAAATGTGGAAGATAAAACAACATTAATTACCTTAAAGACAGTTTCGCCTATAAAGAAATACAACAATGATATCGTCATACGTTTTAAAGCTTGTGGTGTAAATATTGGCGCGACAACAATAACTGTTAATAATATAGGAGAAAAGCTTATCTATAAAGCTACTGATGCGGGGGTTATACCATTAGAAGGTGGAGAATTTCAAACAGATGGCATTTATGAAATGGTATATAATAATGGTGTTTTAATAAAAGAGCATGATGGTTGGTATTTATTAAATCCTACACCACCAAAGATAGAAAGTTTTCCCTCTGGATTTATTGCAACATTTGCTATGCAAAATGTGCCAAATGGTTGGCTTTTATGTGATGGTAAAGCCTATAAGCGTGAAGATTATCCGCAGTTATTCAGGGCAATAGGAGATAAATGGGGAAAAGACAGTAATAAAACTTTTAAAGTTCCTGATTTTAGAGGCATGTTTTTACGCGGCTTTGATAATGGTCGGGGTTTAGATGGTGATAGAAAATTTGCAGATGAACAACAAGATAGCATAAAATCGCATACCCATATTGGGAGCACTGAAAACGCAGGCGAGCATGCGCATAGTTTTAAGTATAAAGGAGTTGGATGGCCAGTTGGTGATATTGGGAGATTACCGAATCATTATACCTATGATGCGACCCTGAAAGGAACAACAGATTCTGCTGGCGCACATACACACAAGGTAACTCTTTCCCATACGGGTGAGGCAGAAACGCGCCCTGTTAATACAACTGTTGTCTATGCTATAAAATCATGAGTAATAATAATCTATACACCCTGATAATTTTGTTAACGCGGAGAAATTCCGCGTTATTTTCTATGCATATGAAGAGGAAATCTATATTGTTAATACGATACTTGATAGAGTCAGAAAGACAACTTTAACATGATTGAAAGAAAGAGTTAAGGATATAATTTATTATAAGAAAAAGAAAATCATAATTTTTTTATAATTGTATGATAACATAGAGAAAATATGTAAAAATCATTCAAACTGTGTCGTGAAGTGATCTGGAGATATATTTTTTCATA
Source organism: Bartonella sp. OC68QHHN (assembly GCF_042193875.1). Taxonomy (NCBI): domain Bacteria; kingdom Pseudomonadati; phylum Pseudomonadota; class Alphaproteobacteria; order Hyphomicrobiales; family Bartonellaceae; genus Bartonella; species Bartonella sp. OC68QHHN. Next base: position 91,519 of record NZ_JBHIME010000017.1, read on the forward strand.
AGGTGTTTTGATTGGGGGTAAGGTGATAAAATTATTCAACCTGACGCATAAAAAAGTACAATATTTTTAACTTTTTTTGTGCAAAAACAACATACCCCTGTATGAGTTAATTCATCTCATAAAGATATCTCTCATCTTGTTGTCGATTTCATTTTTTTGCATTGCCATGGTGTAGGCTTTATCTGTAAATGATAGTACTCCTTGAGTGGAATCATCTTTATGCTTGTGAAGCAGCAGACAAATGCTATTTCTATACTCTCTCCTTATCCCTATATTCCGCATTGTTTTTGCATTAGGGGGCTTACAAGAAACGTTATTGATTTTATTTTAAAGTTTTTATTCAATAGTTTAATTCTTTGTTATATGCTAATAAGCAATTTTTTAATAGAGAGAGAAAAGTAAAAAATAACATTATAAATCAATATTTATTTATAAAAAAAGCTAAAGTAGATGTGTTATAAAGAAAATATTACTATTAAAGCTACAAATAAATCTTTTATGGATGGGGAAAAGGTACTTGATTTCTCTATGGTCCTTAGAAGATATAAATAATACACCCCATTATTATAACAAAGGCATTTGTACGCATTTCTTGAATCATTTTTATAAAGATAAAGTGATAAAAAGAGTAGGAAAACGCATATTTATGTTGTATAAATCCGGATTGTCTAACAGTGTAATAGAAAAACAAAGTTTTACATGTCTTTAGTTACTTAAAATCTTGAAAGATTTTAAAGTAGGAGCTTTTTCCAAAAATATCTGTAGGGCGCTTGGTCTTCTTTTTTAAAATGACAGATGACAAAAAGGAGTTCTTATAAAAATAAAAAAGATTCTTAAATATTTGCGGTTTTATTTTGCTATGGACTTTAGTTTTTAGATTGAAGCCGATAGCTTAGAGATCTAATTTCATAGGAGGATGCCGTTTGAGGGAGTATAAATGGAATATCTTCTTTAGGTAATTCAGAAACGTTTAAAGAACAATGATAAACATCGCGGAGATTTTGTGTTGTCAAAACGTTAGTTGCATTTCCTTCGCAATAAATCTCTCCATCCTTGAGCAAGATCATTTTATCTGCATAATGTGCTGCGAGATTGAGGTCATGAAGAACAGCAAGAACGCCGCCACCAGAATGGGCAAATTGTTTAGCAATATCCATAACGATGATTTGATGTTGAATATCGAGGCTAGCAATAGGTTCATCTAATATCATCCAGCGAGGAATTCCATTATAAACAGGTTTCCAGATTTGGCAAAGTACACGGGCAAGCTGTACTCTAGCTTGTTCTCCACCTGATAATTGGTGATAATATAGGTTGCCATAATCAGAAAGGTCAACGCACTCTAAAGCTTTTTGGATAAGATTTTGCAATTCGGCTTTGGCAATGGTAAATTGGTTTACAGAAAGTCCAAGCCCTACAACTTCATGGACTAAAAATGGAAATACGAGTGTTGTTGATTGTGGTAGCACAGCGCGCATTTTTGCCATTTCATGAGTTTTTGTTTGGCATACATTATAACCATTTAAGGTTATTGTTCCACTGTAAGGAATTTCACCACTCAGAGCTTTGATAAAAGTACTTTTTCCTGATCCATTAGGACCAATAATAATGGTAAAAGCACCACTTTTAGCTTGAAGATTAATGTGTTTAAGAATTTGCTTCTTTCCGCGCCGAACACAAATATTTGTCGCTTCAATCATGAAAAGTCTGTTCCTCGTTTGCATATAAGGATCCATAGAAAGAAAGGTGCACCAAAAAGTGCTGTTACAATTCCAATTGGCAATTCTGCGGGGGTAACAATTAAGCGTGCAAACGTATCAGCAAAAATAAGTAATGCTGCTCCCAAGAGGGCAGAGCAAGGAATGAGATAGCGATGATCAGGACCAATGAGCTGACGTAAAATATGAGGAACAATAATACCAATAAAACCAATACCACCACTGACAGCAACAGCACTACCACACATAAGAGCAACAAGGGGAATAGCAATATTTTTAACGCGTTGAATATGGAAACCAATATGGACAGCAACAGCTTCTCCAAGAGCAAGGGCATTAAGTGCTCGTGATAAAAAGGGAGAGAAAAGAAGACCAATAACGATGAAAGGGAGAACGAGCCATACTTTCAACCATGTGGCGCCCGCAAGAGAGCCAAGACTCCAAAAAGTGATATCACGGAGTTGCTGGTCATTTGCGATAAAAATCAATGTTCCGACAACTGCACTGCTTAAGGCACCAAGAGCAATACCAGCAAGCAACATGGTTGCAATAGAGGTAAAGCTATTATGCGTTGCTATTATGTAGAGAACAATCGTTGATAAAAGTCCACCAAAAAAAGCACCTATGATAACTTTGTAAGGTTCTAGAAAAGGTGTAAATGAAACAGGAAAAGCAATACCACTGACAACAATTGCTAAGACTGCTCCAAGTCCAGCACCTGCTGATACACCTACAATTCCAGGATCTGCAAGAGGATTACGGAAAAGTCCTTGCATAAGAACACCGGAGACAGCTAAAGCTGCTCCAATCAACAATCCCAAGATAACACGGGGAAGCCGTATGTCGATAAGCACGAGGTAATCACGCGTTTTACTACTTACCGAAAAATCTTGTGTAAGCATCACATGGAGGAGATCAACGAAAGAAACCTTTGCTGCACCATTCAAGAGCCCACCAAAAATACTCAAGGTAAGGAATATTATTAAGCTTAATAATAAAACCTTCCCCTGCTTTGAACGGTTTATTTTTTTACCTTCTTTTGCTTCAGGTAAATGCATCATGGATGTACCGTCTACCATTTTTATCAGCTCTTACCGTTTTGATTTGGACCATAAAGTATCTCAATAAGCTCTCTTGATGCATCTGCAGTGCGTGGACCAAATCCTAAAAGATACATAGCATCCATCTGTTTTATAGCATGATTTTTTGCTGCAGTTGTTGCTTGAACTGCCGGTATGGCTAAAATCTTATCAATGCTGGTTGATCTTGCACTATGTTTTACAAGTAAGATAACATCAGGATCTAATTTCAATAACGCTTCGCCATTGAGTAGTTTATATCCTTTATAATCGGTGATAGCATTGATAGCACCTGAAAGTTTTATCATACCATCGGCTGCTGTCCCTGTGCCAGATGCCATGACGCGTCCATTTTGTACGGATAAAACAAAAAGAACACGCTTTGGCTTTGTTACTTTCGCCAAAAGCGCATCGTTGTCTAAAAAATTACGCTTCAATTTTTCAATCAACGCAGCTGCTTGCACTTCCCGATGAATGGCTTGGCCAACGAGGCGAATCTTTTCTATCACATTTTCACGGGAGTAGTTTTCTGGTATAATCACCAGAGGTATTGATGTTTTTTTGAGAATATCAATTGTTGAAGCAGGTCCGCTTCCTTCAACAAGCAATATGCCTTCTGGGGCAAGTGATAAAACCCCCTCAGGTGAAAGAGCGCGCATATACCCAAGCACAGGAAGCTTGAGTGCCTCTTGCGGGTAGACGCTTGTACTATCACGGGCGACAAGTTGATCTTGGGCTCCCAATGCATAGACAATTTCTGTAAGTGCTCCGCCGATAGAAACAATTCGAGCATTTTCAGGAAAATGGGTTGTGGGTTCAGCAATTACTTGTTTAAAAAAACAGGTAAGAGAAAGCAGTAAACACATAAGAAAAAGGTTTGATAACCTATGCAAAAGAGATATGAACATGTTCGACCTTGCCTTATCTTAGTTACTGCTGTTTTTTTTGGCACGATGGTAAACTATTTAATAAAGAGCGCCAATCTTCACGTTCTTTTTGACCTTCCTTGCGTATGCCAAAGAATTGAATAATCATCTCATCATCTTTATCAAAAACTTCAAGTGAGCTGACATAACCATCAATCGTAGGTTTGCGGACACGCCATACCTTATTGATCCCAGAAACGAGTAAATGGAGGTGAAATTTTTGATCAAGAACATTAAGCCAAGGTCCCATTTGCTTAATGTTCTTTACTTGCCCAGTGAAGATTTGGATACATCCTCGATTACCAACAAAACACATAATTGGTAACTCTTCTTGTGCAACTTTTTTGAGCATCATCTCAACAGCTTCTATTTTTAACTCATCGGCAAACTCATTTCCGGCATGTTTTACAGCAACATGTCGATTAATTTTCAGTTCAGAAATAATCCCGTGAAGCTGATGTACATCAGTCATCTGTCGCCAACGATCTCGGAGTTTTTCAACATCGAGCTTTGCCGTATCACATTGTACTGCAGTAGGAACGGGAGAAATATCAAGTACAGTGGACTGATCGTCATGAAGCAACTTTTCAACAAGTGCAGCCCATTCTTCCATATTTGTCGTATCTTTAGAATAGACCTTGAAGACAGCAATACCATATTGATCAAAGAATTGCAAACTTTTCATAGTTTTTCCGAGAATTGTCACGTCATGCTCGAAACCAAATTTCCATTGTTTTGAAAAAATACGCAGGTCAATTTCACCAAGTGTTATCGGGATATGCTGGCTTTGAACAATTTTCTCAAAACATCCTGTTATTTCATGAACAGCATTTTCATTACGTGTCAATGCCATAACTGTTCCAAGTTTAGGAGCATTTTCCAAGAGAGTAGTGACATTAGCGCGTAGTTTTTTTGCTTTTCCAATTGTACAATAGGCCGCAATAAGTTCTGCTTCGGATATACCAATAGAGACCGCAAAATCGCGGCTACGCATTTCTTTTTTTTCTTCACGCAAACGAATAATCATCTCGGCTGTATATGACATGGACTTTCCTTATCTTGCCTATTTGAGAGTTAATTTTTTCAATTTTACAATTCAAAGATAGTAAGTCGAACCATTATCAACTAAAGGTTCAACCCACTACCAAATAAGCCCTTATTATCAACAGCAGAACAATAAAAATCGATAAATTACAAAAAATTAAAGCATCTAGCTCATTTTTTTAAAGAACAATGAGAACAGAAATGCAACAGTTTATTTTTTACCGATATAACCCTTTCAATTGATCAAATAGTTAACAAAAGTGACTAAAATTTTTGCACAAACGATACCTTGAAATTACGACCAGGTTGGCTGTAATAATCCTTTGGTGTTGTACTTTTAGCAGAAGGAAGATCTGATACATCCCAATATTTTTCATTGAACAGATTATAAACACCCGCTTTTACAACAAGTCCTTTTTCGCCGAATGGCTTCAACCAACATGATACATCAAAGATTTTGTATCCAGGAATCTTTTGATAATCAGAATCCTTAGCAACTTTATCGCGTTTGGCAGATGAGGTAAGCACGACATCTGCTCCCCAGATTTCTTTTGCGTATCCGATCCCAACAATCGTTTTTAAAGCTGGAATCGAGTTAAGATATTCATCCTTATCGAGATCTTTTCCCTGCGAATAGGCAAGAGTAAAATTGCTATGGAATCCACCATTAAGAGCTAAATGTATTTTTGCTTCAGCACCATAAATACGCACATTCGCACGATTTGTGTAATGGCGACGCGCAAATCGAAATTCCTCGGATGTCCCTTTATCTATAGTATCTATGAAGTCTTTATATTGATTGAAAAAGGCACTGAGTGAACCATCGAAATTTTTATTTTTATATCTTATACCAACATCATATCCATTGCTGGTTTCTGCTTTAAGATCAGGATTTCCTTTTACATAATAAGCAGAGGGTTTTATATAAGAGACGTAGAGTTCTGAAACACGTGGTGCACGAAAAGCTTGCGCCCATTGAGCGTAGAGCGTTACTTGATTACGAACATCCCACTCCATACGTAATTTTGGAGAAAAACGCGCACCACTTCTTTCTGAAGGAAATTTGTCAGAAAATAGTGCTTTCTCATAAGAGGACGTTTTCTGAGGGACGTACTTATACCAATCATAACGAACTCCAGGTGTTATACGGAAATGGTTATCAGCAAAGCCAATTTCATCTTCAAAAACAAAACCAAAATTGTAGCCATTCGTATCCGGTGAATCTGACCGATTAGCAGGCAAAAAGAGGCACCCTCCTGCATTTTCCGCCAAATGACAATTATCTTTACCTAACAAATAATGATGAAATTTAGATGACAAAACATTAGTGGCAAATTTTAACGTATGATCTAAAGTGCCAATATGAATTTTCTTGAGAGTATCGGCATTAAAACCATAATTGGTATTACGCAAAAAATTATCTCTCAAATAATCGCCTTTAGGTGCCGCAACACGAAACCCAGTCATAATATAACGATTTGACTGTTTTTGCCAATAAATCTGCCCACGAAACGCATCAAAAACAGCATCTTCATTGCCGTTATAGTCATAAGAAAGAGAAAGGCGTTCACGGAGTTTGTTGTCTTTATCATAAACGGAACCTGGAGCATATTTTTTAGAAGCATCCAATGAATGTATATCAACATTGTAACCAAAACGCTCCGCGGTAAAACCAAGCCGGTGATTGTCATCAAGGTATTGGTGAATTTTAAAGAGCAAATTATTTTGGTCAAAATGAGCAGGGTTTTTACGTGTGCGTTCTTCATAGCCTTCTAGAGTTCCCATATTTTTGCGCTCATGACCTTCCGCATAAGAACCTTGGAAAAGTAAAAACGTTTGTTGAGCACGCACTGCAACAGCTTGATTTATGTGCCAACTATTATCAACAGAATGATAACCACCTTTTATAAGAGCACCCCAATTCTTCTCTTCTGTGATAAGATCTTCAGGATTAAGGGTACGCAACGCAATAACTCCTCCTAGTGCACCAGATCCGTAAAGACTAGAATCCGATCCCTGAATAATATCAAGTGTAGAAAGTGCACTAAAGTCAAACGTTGTGTTACCACCATTCCCACGCAGTATATCGTCGAACCATGGAAGAACAATACCATCCATTGTTGTGAGAACACGGTTTGCCTCTAAACCACGAATGACAAAACTGTTGTTTCTTGGGTTATAGGTTACGGATGGATCAAGACGACTAATATCATAGGCACTAGTTATTTGTTTTTCACTAATATCCTTAGCAGTTTTACGATCTGTCAGAATAGTTACTGAATCCAAAACCGATCCTATTTTTTTCTCTTCAATAACAATTGGTTTAAGTTCAGTTACAGCACCCTTATTTTTACTCTGTGCAAAAACAAAAGAAGGTACACAGACCGATAACGCACTTAAAATCACACAGCTTTTATAGATATTTTTTCGTCTTATTTGCATGATACATCACAACCCTTTTAAGCATCCCCTCTCTGTTTGGAAATTTTATATTACATACAAAAAGGCTGGACTCGCTGATTAAAACTTGCCAGCCAAGCAGAAATGATTTTGCCAACAACACAAAATCACTAGAAAACCATATTAAACATGACAAAATCAGTCAAGAAAAAAGTTGCAATTTCAAAATAGCCTGTTTTAATGAGATTGAACACCAATAATAAGCTTAAAATAGTGGCAGAAGAAACGATGCATTTTATAAATACGAAGCAATTATTAACTCGTTGGATTGGTGCATTTGTTGGAGCTTTCTTTTTGCATGTATTATTGGGAGCGCAGTTTTATTTTCAAAGTATTGGTGTAAGTAATGGCTTGCTCTCGTCGGAGATTATGCTGACTTTTGTGCAAGAAACTGTATATCCGGATGTTGATACAGACTTGTCAGATATTCATACAGAGTCGGATATTAATACAGAGCCAAAAGTATTACAGTCTGATCTTTTAGAGAAGGAGTCAGAGGAATTGGAATCCGTGGATGAAGTTCAATCGGAAGAACCTCAGCATATGGTAGAACAAGATGACTTAAAGTCTTTGGAAGACCCCCTTCCTCAAAAAGTGGAGCATAAAGCGTTTATCAAAAAAACAATACCGATGCCAAAGGCTGTAGTAAAGCGCTCCAATGCAAAGGCGGTACGTTCTTCTTCCACCAACAAGGGCGTCGGGACAGCAGGGCTTGAAGATATGTTGTTAATGGAGTGGTTAGCAAAGGTACAGTCACAATTAGAAAGGCAAAAAAATTATGTTGTAGGACAGCGTACTAGCCGAGCAAAAGGAACGGTGAAGTTAGAGTTTAGGGTGCATGAGCAGGGAAGCATTTTTTCTAGCCGTGTTGTCGCTTCTGCTGGAGATCCAGAACTTGATCGATTAGCTATGGCAGCACTTCACCGCGTTGGTTCTTTTCCACCACCACCACCATCAAAAGCGAATAAAAAAATCAGAGTATCTCTGATATTTAGCTGATTTTTATGCGGGGAATTTTTCTTATAAGATATTGATTTATAATGATTGTTTATAATTTTAATGAAAGTGCAAATATAGTTCGTTCGAATTTTTTGACATTGAATCAATCAAAACTATCCGCTTACTTATGACACAAGTTGAGGGGAAGCATGGATAAAAACTTCTAAAAAGCAGTGAATATACTTCTTATGAATGCTCTAAATGAAAGGGCTGTTGCAACATTGGGAGTTAAGGATGATAGAGCTATAGCTTTTATTAAGTAAAGGTTAATCGTGTCTAATCGATTTTTATACCATTCGTGAGAGGGTTTTTGTAAGTACTTTTCAGATACACCGTTGTGAAATGGACTTAGAAACATTAAAATAAAACAAGAATATAAATAAGAAAAACATACTATTTTGGGGTGCTCTGTTTTGTGTAAAGGATATGAGCTTATATGCGAAAATGAGAAAAATAAAAAGCAAAGCTTTATCTTCATCATTAAAAGATATTGACATATTTAAAAGTCGTAAAACCGAATGAAAAGGGAAGGGGCAGAAGAGAATTGTTTGGCTTTAAGGCTTTCTAACTCAATGATTCTGTTTTTCTGTTATTAGAGATAATCCAAATGATATATATAATAACGTACTCTTCTTTGGTATAGAAATGTTATAAGCAGAACAAAATAATCTTGAAATATGCTGTTGTATAAGATTTGAATATTGAGTAATAAGCAACAGTAAAAGGATGAGCCATTTGTTTCACTCTTCTCTTAATATTTGTAATCATCTATGATATTTTTGTTTATGTTGAGAAGAAATGAACTATTTATACGACATGTTGATTTATAATGATAATTCATCATTTTGTATTTGGTATAAAAGACCCAAATAGCATAGGGTTTTCTCATTTTGAATTTATTGATACTGAATTAATTAAAATTACTTGCTTATACATCATAAGTAGGTTGGTATGTAGGTACTATTAAATAAGGAATAAAAACACTTTTTATGAACGCTTTCAAATGCTATTTGGGAAGTTAAGGCATATTATTTATTTCCATCGACCAGAAAGAAGGTCGTTTTTTATATCTATTTTTCCAGTGAGTCTTGCTTTGTAGACACCATAATTTTCCATGACACGCATCACGTAATTACGTGTTTCTGTATAAGGAATACGCTCAATCCAATCAATGACGTTATCGAGAGATTGTCCTCGAGGATCGCCATAACGTTTTATCCATTCATTGACTCGACGGGGACCCGCATTATAGCCAATAAGAGTTAGTATATAGGATCCATTAAAACGTTCCAATTGTTCATTGAGAAAATGGGCACCTAATGTTGCATTATAATGAGCATCACTACTAAATTTTTTAGGGGACCATGCGATTGAATATTTTTTTGCCAGTGCTTTTGCTGTTGTAGGAAGCAATTGGAGTATACCTTGTGCACCTGCTTTTGATATGGCTGTTGGATTAAATTCGCTTTCTTGGCGTGCAATGGCATAGAGAAGCGATTTTTCTTCTACAGAAATATTAGCAGAAGCTGGTATAGCACCTAGAGGATGAGAGAGTGCACCAACATTTTTTCCCTGAAAAACAGCCATTTTTCCAATTTTGAGGCTGGTATAATAGTCTCCATTTTTTTCTGCCATAACAGCCAGAAGAGCTAATTCACCGGGGCTTTCTATTTTTTTTCCGAGCTCTCTATAAAAAGTTTTAGCAAAATCAGCATAGCCGGCTGCTTCAAGACGTTGAATTGCTTTGATTGCTTTTCGTGCACTAAAATGTTGTCGCTCAGCGGTTGTGGGTTTTGGAAAGGAAACTTTAAGCTTTTTTTGGTTGAGTCGTGCAGCGGCTAATTGACCATAGTAAGTTGCGCCAAAATGAGCTGCGCGATGAAAGTATTGTTGGGCATTTTTGTGTTCTTCTAGCTTTTCTGCTGTTCGTCCCATCCAGTAATATCCACGTGATGCAGAAAAAGGTAAAGAAGAGAGTTGAGGAATACGTGAAAAATGCTGCATTGCCAATTTAGGGTTATGAAGAAACCGTAGTGCGTACCATCCTGCATGAAATTCAGCATCGACGGCTAATGCAGATGTTATACCAGTGTGCATTGCAACGAGTTGATAAGCAATTTTTGGTTTGTTTAAATCGAGCATTTCACGAGAAAGGGCGCGTTGTTCTTTCCACAATGAATGAGGGTTCATAAGGCGGAATGCATTTTTTGATGTTTTCATCATGAGTGCTGCGGCTGCATCATATTGCTCTGTTCGTCGAAGATGGCGTATTTGAGCAAACTGAAAAAGAGGATCTTTTTGCCATGATCTCTCTACAGCTTTTAATTTTTGTGTAGCTCTAGGGTCATTTTTTTCAACGGCCACAAAAGCATCAAAAAGAGATGGAGCATGGGCTAATTTTGCAACGCGTGCTGCTGAATCAAAACGATACGCATACAGCATAAACTGCATGCGTTTCAAGTGATCAATAGGTTTTAATGCAGCACTTGCATTTTTAAGAACAAAGATTTCTTCTTTTGCATTAAGCTGTGTTTTATGCCACCATGGTGCAATAACGTGTTGAGCACGAGTGGTTTGTCCCGTTGCGATAAGTGCTTTAGCGAAGAGAGCCATCCCTTGTGCTGTTTGGGGCGGGTGATAAGAAAATTTTTGGATGATTGCGCGTGTGTCATTGGTTTCGTTAAGAAAAGCACGTTCAGCATTGCGTTGCATTGTTTCTATACCTGGCCATCCTTTTAGCATGTTGATTGCATTAAATATTTCAGAACTTGGTATATTAGCTTGGTTTGATACCCCCAGCGCCCATGTCAAAATATGACGATCAAGGCTGTGTTTTTCCATTGAATTACGAAGATTTATTGTTTTTGCAATATTGTTGTTTGCTAGTGCATCTAGCCCAGCTTTCAGTTGCTGAAGTGTAGCAGTATTGTGTGATGTCGTGTGTATCTGTTGAAGAGGCTCTTGAGCTTCTTTTTCGGTAAAGGGAATAGGGCGCACCAAAGGGATTGGCGCTTTCCCGTGCAAAAGGGGTGTTTGCGCGTATGCACTTGAAAATAAAATTCTTATTGCCAGTATAAGTGCAGTAAAGGTTGATACGAAAAGAGAGGTAGAAAATACATGCATAGAGAAAAGACCTTGAGACCTTGCTTTTTGTAAAAACTTAAGGATTTATAGAACGCAAGCATGAAAAACGCGTTAATATAGACGGCTTATTTTAAAGAAATGTGCACATTTAAGGAGAGGCATTTTCATCTTATGAGGGCTTTTTTTGAAATTCATCTTGCTTCAATGATAGAGCAAGATTATGCTCTATTTAAAATTTATAAAAGGCGAGATTATTAAAAAATAAAAGCGAACATTATAGGGAGTTTATCATGCTCAAGGGAGCTATAACTGCGCTTATTACACCGTTTGATAGCAAGGGCGCAATCGATGAGAAGGCGTTTTGTGATTTTATTGAATGGCAGATCACACAAGGGATTAACGGTGTAAGCCCAGTTGGGACAACGGGTGAATCAGCAACGTTAAGTCATGAAGAACATAAGCGGATTATAGAATTGTGTGTTGAGCAGGTCGCAAAGCGTGTTCCTGTTGTTGCTGGAGCGGGATCAAATAGCACAAGTGAGGCTGTAGAGCTTGCACAATACGCGCAAAAAGCTGGTGCAGATGCAGTTTTGGTTGTCACTCCCTATTATAATAGACCAAATCAATCTGGTTTATACAAACATTTTTCTTCCATTGCCAAGGCTGTTTCTATTCCGATTATAATTTATAATATTCCTGGTCGTTCTGTTATCGATATGGCTGTTGAAACGATGAAAGACCTTTATCAAGATTTTAAAAATATCATTGGTGTAAAGGATGCAACAAGCAGAATTGAACGCGTTAGTGAACAACGTGAAAAGTGTGGGAAGGATTTTGTACAGTTTTCCGGTGATGATTGTACAGCGTTAGGTTTTAATGCACATGGAGGTATGGGGTGTATTTCAGTTTCCTCCAATGTTGCTCCAAAGCTTTGTGCAGAGCTTCAAGCCGCTTGTTTTCGTGGTGATTATAAAACAGCACGAGAATTAAATGATCGTTTGATGCCTCTTAATCGTGCTGTGTTTATTGAACCTAGTCCAGCAGGTATTAAATATGCTGCTGCAAAATTAGGATTTTGTGGTGATACTGTGCGTTCTCCGATTGTTCCATTAACAGAAAGAACAAAGAAGATTATTGATGCAGCCCTCAGTCATGCTGGTCTTTTAAAAGCATAAAATGATATTGACAAAGCCATGAATAAAAAAAAGAACGCGTCCGTACGGAAAATAATTGCTGACAATCGTAAAGCACGTTTTAATTTTGAAATCCTTAATAATCTCGAGGCTGGTCTTGTCCTTCAGGGAGCGGAAGTAAAGTCCTTACGTTCTAATCATGCCAATATTGCTGAAAGCTATGCGAGTTTTGAGAATGGGGAATTATGGTTAGTAAACAGCTATATTCCTGAATATACGCAGGCTAATCGTTTTAATCATGAACCGCGACGTTTGCGCAAGTTATTACTTTCAAAACGTGAGATGGCACGTTTTTTTAATGCAACGTCTCGTGAAGGAATGACACTTGTTCCTCTTAAACTTTATTTTAATGAACGAGGGTGCGTTAAATTGGAGATTGCTCTAGCGCGGGGAAAAAAGCTTCATGATAAGCGCGAAACAGAAAAAAAACGCGATTGGGGACGTGAAAAAGCAAGGCTTTTAAAAAGATATGGATGACGGATGCTATTTAGATATCCTTTATTTATAGTGCTGGTTTAAAACAGTTTTAGCATTGATCTAAGTATATTTTTGCTGCTTGAAAAATTTGGTGAAACATGGCGTCTGTCAAGCGTCCAGTATTTGTATTATAACGAGAACAGTGATAGCTCGAAAAGATCCGTAATCTGCCGATGTTATTGATTTCGCCGTGTCTAAAAGGGTGAGCTAAAACTTTTGTATTAAGGGCACGTATCGTTGAATGGTGCGCAATGGTACCTAAGGTAATAACGGCTTTAAGTTTAGGAAGATTTGTTAAAAGAGGTGAGAAGAAATAGCGACACGTGTTAATTTCTGCACCGGTGGGTTTATTTTCTGGGGGAACACAACGAACAGAGTTAACGATTGCTGCATCAATCAATTCAAGAGTATCGTCTGCTTTTTCTTCAAAGGTTCCTTGGGCAAAACCAAATTTTTTTAAAGTTGAATAAAGTAAGTGTCCAGCGTAATCACCAGTGAATGGACGTCCAGTTCGATTTGCTCCGCGTAATCCAGGAGCAAGCCCAACAATAAGAAGGCGCGTTGTGTTTGCTCCTTTATAAGGAAAGAATGGGCGCACCGGTGCGTTATACCAACTTGGTTCTTTTACACGCCAGTCAGCGATAAACTGATGGAGCCTAGGACATAAATTGCAATTTTGGGGTGGTTCTGGGCAAAGTGATGTTAATTGGCTATTCATGGTGTTAGGCATCAATCGTTTTTTCTATTTTTTTGAGTCTTTTATAGCGTATATGATGGATTATGTTTTGAGAAACAATCTATTAATGAATATAAATAAAATTTAATATAAACGTATTGCTCATTATTATGTAAAGAGAGGTAATCTTTCAGTAATTTATTTGATGAATAAGAGTGCAATACACATGATGTTCAAAGAAAAAAGTTCTCTCTTTAAATCAAGATATTATCATAAAAAGTATGCATAAGGCTGCCGTTATTGCAAAGGATTTTAAACAGCTGGTATTCCTTTTAAAAGGATGAAGACTCCGGACAAGTATTTTGTCAAGAAAGACCTTCCTTTGTTTGAAGCCAATTTATTGGAATGCTTTTAAGAGCAGCTTTGATAACGAGCATAAATAGATTATACCTTTTTATAAATTTTCCAAGAATTTTCTTAAATAAGTTCTTTAATCAAAAAATATAAAAGTTTGTGTTGTTTTTCTTGTGTTTTATTTTGATTATTGTATATACTTTTTTATCCGCTATTAAATTTTTTTATTTGAGAAAGAGGCATAAATGGCCCGCGTAACGGTAGAAGATTGTATTGATAAAGTTGATAATCGCTTTGAATTGGTGCTTTTAGCAGGTCATCGGGCGCGTCAGATTTCACAAGGAGCGCAGATTACGGTTGATCGTGATAATGATAAAAATCCAGTTGTTGCTTTGCGTGAAATAGCAGAAGAAACATTGTCGCCTGCTGATTTAAAGGAGGACCTTATTCATTCACTGCAAAAGCATGTGGAAGTAGATGAACCAGAAATGGCAAGTGAATTTATTACCCATTCAGGTGAAGCTGAAAGTGTTTTTAATACGTCGTCGCAAGAAGAAGGTACTTCATTTGATCATATGTCAGAAGAAGAGCTTTTAGCGGGTATTGAAGGTTTGGTTGTTCCAGAAAAAAGTGACGATTATTAATTGCGGCAATTTATATTACAGGAGTGAAGATATCTTGTCTGTAAGGAGCAGTTATTTTTCTTGTCTTTTATTGATAAGACGTGTTCAATAAGGATTAGGGGTGTGAAAAGATAAAGGATATGCTCTTATGATGCGTCAGTGTGAGCTTGTTGGACGTGTTCAACGTTACAAGTCTGACGTAGATGAGGCTCTTTTAAACAGGGCCTATGATTATGCGATGAGAAAGCATGCACATCAAAAGCGTGCTTCGGGTGATCTTTATTTTTCTCATCCTTTGGAAGTTGCTGCTATTTTGACAGATATGCGGTTGGATGAGGCAACGATTGCTGTTGCTCTTTTGCATGATACAATTGAAGATACAAGCGCTACACGAGCAGAAATTGATCAGCTTTTTGGTTCTGAAATTGGGAAGTTGGTTGAAGGACTTACAAAGCTTAATAAGCTTGATCTTGTATCAAAGAAAGCCGTACAGGCAGAAAATCTTCGTAAACTTCTTATTGCCATTTCTGATGATGTTCGTGTTCTTTTAGTCAAACTTGCTGACCGTCTTCATAATATGCGTACCTTGGGTGTTATGCGTGATGATAAACGTCGGCGAATTGCTGAGGAGACGATGGATATTTATGCACCACTTGCAGGCCGTATGGGTATGCAGGATATGCGCGAGGAATTAGAGGATCTTTCTTTCTTTTATTTAAATCCAGAAGGTTATCGTACGATTACCAATCGACTTTCTGAATTATTGAAACGCAACCGTGATTTGCTTTCCACAATTGAAAATGAATTGACAAAACTTTTTTTCGAGCATGGCATTAAAGCGAATGTTAAAAGCCGTCAGAAAAAATCTTATTCAGTCTTTCGCAAAATGGAAAGTAAAGCATTATCTTTTGAACAGTTATCGGATATTTTTGGATTTCGTGTGATTGTTGAAACAGTACATGATTGTTATCGTGCTCTTGGTGTCATTCATACGACATGGCCAATGGTTCCTGGTCGTTTTAAAGATTATATCTCTATACCAAAGCAAAATGATTACCGTTCTATTCATACAACAATTGTGGGTCCTTCAAGACAACGTGTTGAGTTGCAAATTAGAACGGCAGCTATGGATGAAGTTGCTGAATATGGGGTTGCTGCTCATTCCATATATAAAGAGCACGGTTCCAATTATTCGACTTTGAAGTTATCAAGCGAAATGAATGCCTATGCATGGTTGCGTCAAACGATACAATCTTTGTCTGATGGAGATAATCCAGAAGAGTTTTTAGAACATACAAAACTTGAGCTTTTTCAAGACCAAGTTTTTTGTTTTACGCCGAAAGGTCGATTAATTGCTTTTCCTAAAGGAGCTACGCCTATTGATTTTGCTTATGCCGTTCATACAGATATCGGTGATTCTTGTGTGGGTGTAAAAATCAATGGTCGTATTATGCCTTTAATGACCAAATTAAAAAATGGTGATGAGGTTGATATTATTCGTTCACACGCTCAAATTCCGCCAGCTGCATGGGAGTTTCTTGTTGTCACAGGTAAAGCACGTTCAGCTATTCGACGAGCAAGCCGTGCCGCGGTACGTAAACAATATTCGGGTTTAGGATATCGTATTCTCGAGCGTTCATTTGAATATATGGGAAAACAATTTTCAAAAGACGTGTTGAAGAAAGTTTTGCCACGTTTAGCACGTAAAGATGTAGAGGATGTATTGGCTGCTGTTGGGCGTGGAGAGCTGTTTTCCGCTGATGTGATTAAAGCGGTTTATCCTGATTATCAAGATCACCGTGTGGTACAAAAGTCATCTTTTAAGCCTGGGGAAGAAGGTTGGTTTAATATTGAAAATGCTCAAGGTATGATTTTTAAAGTTCCAGAAAATGAAAAGAATGCAATGGTCGAAAATCATCAATCTAAAGCATTGCCTATTAGAGGAACCCGTGGAGACATACCCGTACGTTTTTCACCGGAAGGAGCAGTACCTGGAGATCGGATTGTTGGTATTCTGCAGCCAGGGGCTGGGATCGTTATTTATCCAATACAGTCTTCAGCTTTGATGGCGTATGATGATCAGCCAGAACGCTGGATTGATGTTCGCTGGGATATTGATGCCCAAATGAATGAACGTTTTCCTGCACGGATGAATGTTTTGGTTGTAAATAGTCCTGGTTCTTTGGCTGAAATTACACAAATAATTTCTGCTAATGATGCCAATATCCAAAATTTATCTTTTATCCGTACAGCCCCAGATTTTACAGAAATTATGATTGATTTGGAAGTGTGGGATTTAAAACATTTGAATCGTATTTTTTCTCAGTTAAAAGAGGCAGGTTCAGTAAGTACAGTACGGCGGGTTCATGGATGAAAAGAAAGATTTTGCAATGAATACACAAGATGTCATTGATATTTTTAAACAAGCAGATGCTATTCTAGAAGGGCATTTTATTTTAACATCGGGGCGCCATAGTGCGACTTATATGCAAAAAGCGAAAGTATTCATGCATGCTGACTTGACGGAAAAGTTATGTCGTGGATTGGCTGAAAAAATCAAAAAATCTATCGAGGGAAAAATTGATTATGTTGTTGGTCCCGCAATTGGTGGTCTTATTCCTTCCTATGAAACTTCACGTCACCTTGGTGTTCCTTCTCTTTGGGTAGAGCGTGTAAATGGCATCTTTGAATTGCGTCGTTTTGAAATCAAGAAGGGTGCACGGGTTGTTATTGTCGAAGATATTGTGACAACGGGTCTTTCCATTCGTGAGACGGTTGAGGCGCTCGTTGCAGCAGGAGCAGAGGTATTGGCCAGTGCATGTATCCTTGATCGTTCTGGTGGTAAGGTCAATGTTGGAGTTCCATTGATTGCGCTTGCTGAATATGAGATAACCTCTTATACTAGTGATGCACTTCCTGCAGAGCTTTCTGTTCTTCCAGCGATTAAACCAGGCAGTCGAAATATTTAATTGTCTTTCTATTTTTTTTTGTGCAAAAGCTTAAAAAGATTAATTTGGATGATATAGATTATTTCATCATCAAAAGATGTATATTGAGAGTCATATGCTTTTTCGTCGTCGAGAACCAATAGATTTTGTAACGCGTATTCGACTTTGGTTATGGCCACGTCGTTCATTTTCTCGCTCATTTTGCTACATACATAAACGTATTTTGCGTATATCAGCAACACCGCATGAAGTAGCATTAGGGGTTGCTGTTGGCATTTTTTTAGCTTGTTCCCCTTTCTTTGGGTTGCATATTATTTTGGCAATATTTTTTTCTTGGCTTTTGCGTGCAAACTTCGCTGCCGCAATCATTGGGACGATTTTTTCTAATCCACTCACATTTTTATTGATTGTCATGGCTGATTATAAAGTAGGATATTTTTGTTTATCATTTTTTAGCGATGTCAAAGAGATTTCTCTTTCGCAAATTCGTTCTCTATTTAATGGTTTGACATTGTCAAATCTCTCTCTCCTCTTTAAAGGTGCATGGGACACAATTATGAGTCCTATGATTTTAGGTGGAACTCTTTTAGGTATTGTTTTTGGTGGTTTATCTTATATAGGTGTTTACAGAGCAACGGTTCGTTTTAAACAAAAGCGATATCAAAAGATTATAAAAAAAAGGCGTTTAAAGAAGCGTTCATCGTAAGAAAGATCAGGTAATATCTTATGATTGTTGGTCTTGGAAATGATCTGGTTGATATACGACGTATTGAGAAAATGTTGGTTCGTTATGGTGAGCGTTTTATCCAACGTATTTTTACGGATATTGAAAGAAATAGATCCGAAAATCTCAAAAAAAGCTCCTCTTCCTATGCAAAAAGATTTGCTGCTAAAGAAGCATGTGCTAAAGCCTTAGGAACGGGAATCGCTTGTGGTATCAATTGGAAAGACATGGGGGTAGTTAATTTGCCATCTGGTAAACCAATAATGCAATTAACAAATCGTGCGCAAGTGCAACTTCAAAAGTTATTACCTCCTCATCATGAGGCAGTTATTCATCTTAGCATAACAGATGATTTTCCTTGGGCACAGGCATTTATTATTATCGAAGCACTTCCACGTGGATAGATAGTGTGAGAGATTGTGCTTTTGTGATTTGAATATTATGATGAAAAAAAATTATATCTGTGATGAGAAGGCAGTTGGTGATGATCCAAAAAGATAAAGTGCATAAAAAAGAAAAAAAAGGTGGGCTTCGTGAATTTATTTCTGTTTTAATACAGGCTCTGCTTTTAGCAGCGTTTATTCGGACACTTTTTTTCCAGCCTTTTAGTATTCCTTCCGGTTCAATGCGTCCTACTTTGTTGGTGGGAGATTATCTGTTTGTTTCTAAGTATGCATATGGGTATTCTCGTTTTTCCATCCCCTTTTCCCCTCCTCTTTTTTCTGGACGGATTTGGGCATCTCAACCTCAACGTGGAGATGTAGTCGTTTTTCGCTTACCAAGTAATCCGAAGATTGATTATATAAAACGCGTTGTTGGGCTACCAGGTGATCGTATACAAGTCCGTCAAAGTGTTCTTTATATTAATGATGAGGCTGTTTCACGTCACTTTATGGGGGAGATTGATAATTCTGATATAACAGAGATGAACTATCCTGTTGAGGTTTATCGTGAGACAATGCCTAACGGTGTCAGTTATGATACACTTGATTTAGCTTTCATCCCGAAAGTTGATGATACAAAAGTCTTTGAAGTTCCTCAAGGACATTACTTTATGATGGGAGATAACCGCGACAATTCAGATGATAGTCGTTTAGATGTAGGCTATGTTCCAGAAGAAAATCTTATTGGTCGCGCGAGCGTGATTTTCTTTTCTATCAGTAACGGTTCAAGTGCTTGGCAGATTTGGCGCTGGCCATTTGATGTGCGTTGGAAGCGTTTGTTTTCTTTCATAAATACGGTTCATGATTTGCCGCTTATCAATCAAGGAAACAACGATGAAACGACTAATGATTGATCAGCTTTTCAAGCTGACGGGACATCGTTTTAAAGATGAAGAGAGGTTAAAGAAGGCATTAACACACTCGAGTGTACAAGATTCGGAACAGGGGAATTATGAACGACTAGAGTTTCTAGGAGATCGGGTTTTAGGGCTTTTGATTGCAGAAATGCTGTATCAACTTTTCCCTCAGGCAAGTGAAGGTGAATTATCAGTCCGTTTGAATCATCTGGTCAATGCACAGACATGTGCTGATATTGCGCGTGAAATGAGGCTGCCTGATATGATCCGTGTTGGTTTTGAGATGAAAAATTTCGAGGGGCGTCGACTCATCAATATGCATGCAGATGTCGTGGAAGCTTTGATTGCCGTGATATATCTGGATGGAGGATTGGAAAGCGTTCGCCCTTTTATTCAAAAATATTGGCAAAGTCGGGCAAAGAAAATGGATGCTGGTCGACGTGATGCCAAGACAGAATTACAGGAATGGGCGCATATCCAAGGCAATGCACAACCACATTATCAGGTTATAAAACGTTCAGGTCCAGATCACGATCCTGTTTTTATGGTAGAGGTAAGTATTTCTGGGTTTGCTTCAGAGATTGGGCAGGGAAGCTCCAAAAGATATGCTGAAAGAATGGCAGCTGAAAAAATTTTGCGACGAGAGGGTGTATGGAAAACAGTGAGAAAAAATGATCATGAGTGACGTTATGAAAACGCGTTCTGGGTTTGTTGTGCTTATTGGGATGCCTAATGCCGGTAAATCGACATTGGTTAATCAATTGGTTGGAACAAAGGTTTCAATTGTAACACATAAGGTACAAACAACACGAACTTTAATCCGCGGTATTGTCATTCATGATGATGTGCAAATTGTGTTGGTCGATACACCGGGTGTTTTTCGTCCCCATAAGCGCTTAGAACGTGCCATGGTCTCTGCTGCTTGGGGAGGGGCTAAGAGCGCTGATGTTCTGCTCGTTTTAATTGACGCTCAAAATGGTCTTTCGGATGAAGTTGATATGATGTTAGATATTGTAAATAATATGAAACAAGAAAAAGTTCTTGTTCTTAATAAGATTGATACAGTTGTTAAATCATCTCTTCTAGCGTTAACCACCAAAATAAATGAACGTGTAAAGTTTGCGCAAACATTTATGATTTCTGCTCTAAACGGTTCTGGTTGCAAGGATTTACTTCATGCGTTGAGTAACATGATGCAGGAGGGTCCATGGTATTATCCGGAAGATCAAGTTTCCGATATGCCCATGCGTCATCTTGCTGCTGAAATTACGCGTGAAAAACTTTTTCTTCGTCTTCATGATGAACTTCCTTATTCCTCAACGGTTGAAACAGAAAGCTGGGAAGAGCGTTCAGATGGTTCCGTTAAAATTAATCAAGTTATTTATGTCGAGCGGGAGAGTCAGAAAAAAATTGTCTTAGGAGCAAAAGGCGATACAATTAAAGCGATTGGTCAAGCAGCACGTAAAGAACTCATGGAAATTATGGATCAAAAGGTTCATCTTTTTCTCTTTGTGAAAGTGCGTGATAATTGGGATACCGATCCAGAACGTTATCGCGAAATGGGATTGGATTTTTTAAAATAAGATTTTTAAAAATAATTAAAGTAAAATGAAGTGGAAAGAACAAGCCGTTATTCTTGGTACACGCCAATATGGTGAAACAAGTGTTATTCTTGAGGTTATGACACGTGAACATGGTCGTTATATGGGAGTGGTAAAAGGAGGGCGGTCGCGTCGGATGGCAGCTCTTCTTCAACCTGGAAATTTTGTGGAGGCTGAATGGTGGGCTCGTTTAGAAGAACATTTAGGACTTTTTCGGCTTGAAGCTCTTGATTTACATGCGGCGCGATTAATCTGTCTACCAGAAGCACTTTATGCTTTGCAATTGATAGCTTTTCATTTGCGGCTTCTTCCCGAACGTGATCCGCACCCCGTTTTATATGATATTTTACACCTTTTTATGCAGAATTTTGATGAACCATTTGTAAATGCAGAGTTGCTTGTACGTTTTGAAATGCGGCTTCTTGAAGAACTTGGTTTTGGTCTTGATTTATCTTGTTGTGCTGCAACAGGTCGTCAGGAAAGGCTTCATTACGTATCACCAAAATCTGGACGGGCTGTTTGTGAAGAAGCAGGGGAACCTTGGAAAAAAAAGCTTCTCATTCTACCACAGTTTCTTGTGCAAAGAACGACTCGTCCTGCTGATTCTAGTGACATAATAAATGGTTTTATACTGACGGGTTTTTTTCTTATGCGTCATGTATGGGAGCCACGAGATATAAAGCAGCCGTCAGTGCGCATGAATTTGATACAATTGTTTAAGCGCCAATTTGGTATACAAGCATTAATTTATTGATCTGATGATAATTGAATAGGAAAATGAAAGTTTTAAAGACAATTGCTGAAGTTCGCCAATATACTTCAGAGGAACGACGTTTAGGTTTTTCGATTGGTTTTGTTCCAACAATGGGAGCATTGCATGATGGTCATCTTGCATTAGTACAGTATGCAAGAGCAATGTGTGATCGCGTATTGGTTTCTATTTTTGTCAATCCAAAGCAATTTGGACCTGATGAAGATTTTTTTCAATATCCAAGAGATTTGAAGGGTGATTGTGCGTTATTGAAAAAAGGAGGGGTTGAATGTGTTTTTGCTCCTTCTGTAGATGAAATGTGGTCACCAGGAAATGATACAATTGTGCAAGTGAAAAAATTATCACGTATTTTGATAGGAAAATTACGTCCAGGACACTTTTGTGGTGTAACAAGCGTTGTTGCTAAACTTTTTAACATTGTCCAACCAGATAAGGCTTTTTTTGGAGAAAAGGATTTTCAACAAATTTTAATTATTCGGCGTATGGTTGAAGATTTGGCTTTTCCTGTTGAAATTGTTGGAGTTCCTATTCTACGGGAGTCAGATGGTGTAGCTTGTTCTTCACGCAATCAGTTTTTAACATTAGAAGATCGTAAAGCTGCCAAAATTATTCCTGAAAGTGGGAAAGCTGCTGAAAAGCTTTACCATGAAGGTGAACGGTCGGTTGATAAATTATGCAAAACTGTTCGTGATATTTTACAACAAGAAACGCGTGCAATCATTGAAGCAGTAGATTTACGGGATATGGAAACTTTATGCGTGGTTAGAGAAACATTGAATAAACCAGCAGTTTTACTTCTTACTGTTCGCTTTGGTGAGGTAAGGCTGATTGATCAATATATATTGCAAGAGAAGGGCGGAAAATGAGTGTACATAAAACCGTAAAGCGTATAACATCTTCCGAAATACGTGCAAGAAAGGGACAACAGCCAATTGTTTCTTTAACAGCTTATCAAGCTTATACTGCGCGGATTGCTGATCCATATTGCGATATCCTTTTGGTTGGTGATAGCGTTGGTATGGTTGTGTATGGGTTTGAGACGACGCTTCCTGTTAATTTAGATATGATGATTTTACACGGGCAAGCCGTTGTGCGTGGATCTCAAAAAGCTCTTGTAGTTATTGATATGCCTTTTGGCTCTTATGAGGAAAGTCCAGAGCAAGCTTTTTTAAATGCATCGCGTATTCTTGCTCAAACGGGGTGTGGTGCAGTTAAGCTTGAAGGTGGTGTTTATATAGCGGAAACAATTGATTTTTTGTCTAAACGTGGCATTCCAGTGATGGGGCACATTGGTCTTACACCCCAGGCAGTGAATCGTTTTGGTGGCTTCAAAACACAAGGACGAAAACAGAGTGATTGGCAAAGAATTGAAGCCGATGGGGCTGCAATTGAGGAGGCAGGTGCTTTTGCTACTGTTTTAGAAGGGATTGTCGAACCTTTAGCAGTAAAACTGACAGAAAAACTTTCTATCCCTACGATCGGTATTGGTGCATCCAATCGGTGTGATGGACAAGTATTGGTTATGGAAGATATGTTGGGTTATGGTGCTCACGTGCCAAAATTTGTACGCCGTTATGGAGACCTTGAACAAGCCATGGAAACTGCAATAAAGAATTATGCAGAGGATGTCACATCTCATGCTTTCCCAGCGGATAATGAAGTTTATAAACTAAAATAAACTTCAGTCTAAGATAAAAATTTTAACAAGAGAACATTTGTTGTTTTGATAATGAATGTGCATTATTTCATATATTCTGTATGCAATTTGAGCTGTGCTTTTTTAAAAGAAACATCTCTTAAGTCACCCAATCCCATTTCACGGCGGTGTCCATGAATGGTATATAAAAAGCAAGTAAAATAAAATAGTTATGTCTAATATGAGGGAATAGGTGAATCTTGATTCTATAGAGTTTTTTTACCTCTATCCCTCATCTTTTTGAAGCTTTTTTATGGCTTCAAGAGCAAGTTTTTTACGGTCTGCGCTCTTTGTGTAAAGAGATGCCATAGCGTCATCTGTCCAGCCAAAAATTGCTTTGAGTTGTGATACTGTTGCACCAGAGTTAGCTGCGCGTGTTGCTGCTAATTTTCTTAAGCCATGTGCTGATTTTTTGATTTCTGCTACGTTACAAGCCTCACGAAAAAGGTTGCCAAAACTTTCTTTAACTAGTTTTTTACCTTCTTTACCACAAATGAATGTTTCTGCTCCAATAGGACCTGCTTCAAGCGTTTTGGCTAATTCCGGTAAAATAGGAAGAAAAACATCTGTTTGGAATTTACTTTTCTCTGTTTTAAGATGAATGATGTTATTCTTTACATCTTTCCAGCCAATGCGGACCGCATCACCACGACGCAAACCCGTATACAAAAGGACATCAATCCAAACGCGTTCATGGGTACCATGGGACCATCTTTGATAATACTTCTCAACATCTTCTTCTGTCCAAACAACAAATCCATCTTTGTTGTTAAGAGCTGGTCTTCTTACTCCTGTTGTTGGATTATTTTCCAAAAGACCTTGATCAATCGCCCAATTAAAAAGTCCATTAAGGGCTTTCAGAAAGTTTCTAGCCATTGCTGGTGTTTCTTTGCGTCGCTCAACGCCGGCTATGATATGTTTCTTTTCAATTGCTTGGTATGGAATGTTTCCTATAGTATCACATACCTTCATAAGGATGAGTTCTTTTTGTTTTTTTGTAGCTTTAGTGTAGCTATGCCAATTAGAGCTATTTAAATACTGCTTAAGCAACCAAGCAAATGACCCTTCAACAAGTTTACCGGTTTTGGATTTAGGAAGTATAAGCCCTTGTAACTCGGCAAGTGCGCTTTTGTAGTTATCAACAAACTCTTGCGTTCCATAGGTACCGCGGATTCTAATGCGTTTGCCATGACCAATACGTACATACCATACAATTTTGCCATGTTGAGTAATTTGTTTAACGAGATGAGGGGGGCGTGGTTTTGGCATAAGCAATTTTAGATCTTAGAGAGCGCGGTTTCGTAATATTCATTCTTTGACAAATCTAAAAGTTTTCTGGGTGGCTAACTGAATTTGGTAGTGGAATATCGGATTTGAGATAGATAAGCAGTTCACCGGTAGGTTTGATTTCTACGAGTTCACATCCTTGTTTTTTAGCTTCTCTTAAAGCGCGTGCAATGGCTGGTTGCGTTATAGCAGCTGGACGAGGCGCCATATCTTTTCTCCTTACATTGAGATGCAATTCACGTGTGGCGTGAATCACGCATTACTTGAAAGTGTTAGGAAGGGTGGGGGTGCTCGTAGATATGCGGGGAACAAAACACCCCCATAAGGTTAAGCAGCTTTTGTTGAGATTTGTTTTATCTCTCGTTCTATCTCTGCTAAAAAGGCTTCAACAGCTTGATTGATCTGTTCAATTTGTTGATCATCACGGAAAACACGCTTGACTTTCATGCGCAAATGAAAGAATTCCCCAGCAAAACGTGGGTCATAGCTTACGAAATCACACCACTTTCGTTCTGTACAAGCCATTTGGAATTACATTTGTGCGTGATATTCTGGTTTGATTTCGTCACTTATACAAAAGCGCATATGTGTTACTGATCTTGGGCATTTGACTTCGATTAAACCGTCTTCTCCAATGAGACCATCAGGGCTAGCCCCCGCCATTTCCATTGTGGGGTGTTGGATAAACCCGCACTTTGTTATATTGGCATCATAAATGAAGCAATATTCTCTCAAGGCATCTTCTTCATGTTCGATACCCCATCTCATATCTTCAGTTTCATAATAGGGGCTTGTTTCGCCTGTTAAGCGTTCTGTTATGAGTTTGATTTTGTAGTCTTCATATTTGCTCGTAGGCAATCCTTTTGCTGTCTTACTGAGTATGTTGTAAATGTTTGATGCGGTGACTTTACCCAAGCGCGCTTGAAACCCCACTCTGCTGTTCTTTGTTCCATCTCACACTGCCGTTCTTTGTTCTTGTGGTGCATATTCTATATCTTGGACGTGAATATATTCGGCATCTTGTATAGGCGCCTCTATTTGCTTTTGTTGTAGGAAAGATTGTTCTTTTTCATGCTGTCTCTTTTGCAAAACATCCAAAATCCTTTGTGCTACTTCATCAGGAAGATCTTCAAGCTTTTGGACTCGTCCATACTCAAGCACTTTTTCCTCCTCTGTTTGAGTGATGTTTATTAATTGTTTGATTTGCGTAAGCACATCATAAGAAACTAACTTCGTTTGTACGTTATGGTTTGCTTCATGGATACGTGCGGCTTCATCTTCTTCATAAATACCGGAAAGCCCGAAAGCATAGCGAGCACATTGTATAGTGGCTTTATGGCGCAACATACGTGCCGGGTATTTTTTCCAAGGTTCACTGTGTTCTTGCTTGCATTCTTTGAGATATTCGGTGACTTCGATAGGGTCTTTAATTCCTTTGAGACGAATAGCACATTTGATAGCAATGAGATTACCATCCTTATCAAGTTGATCTTGAAAGGTCATGCCATCAAAGTCAGGATTTGATTTGATGATCTTTATCCAACCGTCGATAGAAACAACAGGGATTATGCCGCCGCCTTTTTTAGGGAGTGCATAGATTTCTTTAGTTAAAGGGTTAAGACCATAAGTATTGGCAACAAAAATAAAAACGGCAAATTCTGCATCATTGATGAAGTTAGTATTTTTATCTCCAATACAAGTTTTCATGATTGTGGTTCGAAATTCTTCAGCAGAAAATCCATATTTTCCTGCCATTTCTGTTAAAAAAGTGGAATTTGTCATCTTAATCTCCTCCATTGCATGCAATTCATCCGTGGCGTGAATCACGCATTTGCTAAAAGAGTTATGTTGTGTTGTTAGAAACGGCTTATGTAGCTTAGTGGATATTCACTTTTGGAGATGATTGAAGTTTTACCACGAATTTCAAAATTACCGGAAATATCTATATTATCGAAAACATATACTTTATCTTGAATTCTAATATCTCCGGAAATGCGTGTATTTTTACATATAACGGCATCCCCACAAACCTCAGCATTACCATAAACAAGACCACAAACTTGAGCATAGTCATAAATTCTTGCATTGCCGAAAATTTTTGCATTGTATTCAACACTAGCATGTCCACAAATCTTTGCATTATCGAAAACTTGTACATTATCTCTAATTATTGCTTTTTCGAATATCTTGGCATTACCAAAAACCTTAGCGTTATCATAAACCGCGGCATCATGCCAAACCCAACAGTCGCCCTCATGACTTAAGTTGTCTTCTTTTGCTATAAAGCCGCCTAGGTCGCCTGCTTTAATTTTTCCAAAGTCTTTTAATGCTCTAATTCGGTGAAGAGTTTTTCCATAAAAATCAGTTGTTTCATCTGTTAGTTCATATTTCTTTTCCATGGTTTTACTCCTTTAAGTTAGATTCTGCCTTTGTCGTTCTTGCAAAAGAACGGCATTGCATTGTGTGGTGAATTTTTTGAAAAGGTGGCGTCTTTTAAAAACGCCTTTAGATTTTAAAGCACATCACAAGGACGCAAACGGTATTGTTGTTCGTAAGAACCATACATTGCATCATCATATTCGCGCTGTTTTATATCATCTAAAAAAAACCGTATGCTGAACTATGCGTAACAAAGTCGTGAGGAATGTTTCTGTTGAAACACTGCTCTTCACATTCTTTAAGATAGAATTCGGCAATATCTTCGCAACGATTAGTCGTTGGTTCAATACGCAAAATTTGGACAGCATTATCGGCTTGGTCGATAAATTTGATAATGTCCTTTTCTTCGAAGAAAGTTCCAGATTTAGCGAGATTTTGCTCTTCATTTTCGCCCATCACTAAGAGAATTTCATCAGAATTTATAAACACTGGTTTATTCACAAATGCCTCCATAGAGCCTATTGGCAAAAGTTATTTTCTAAGATATGGAGTGAACATATTTTCGATTTTAGAATAAATCAATATAATTTTTCTAAAACAGAAAAATTTTTTTAGTGATAGACAAATAGTCTACACAAAAAAGTAATTTAATTTTCATTTCAATGTGGAGAAAATCCTGTATGAAGCAGTCTAAAAAAGCTCTAAAAATATTTTCGTCATTAACAAATGAGCAAAAACGGGTGGTTATTTTTCATCTTCTTCTTGCAAAGATCGCAGAAAAGAAATGACGGCTTTTCTATGCTCTGGCTTTGCCGAGGAATATAATTTTAAAAAATAATCATCACAATTATCAGGTATAAAATGAGGGGGGAGAGCTTTAAAAAATGAAGTTAATCTAACGAGTTCATCAGCAGATATGCTTCTACTTTCTTTATCATCATCGACAGAAAGCATTTTAGATACAACAGATGTATGAAGTCCCATATGTTTAGCTAATTCAGTTCGGGACCCATGACCCATTGTTTTAAGTTTTTCATTTGCCCAAATTTTTATTTCTTTTTGAATATCCATACTTATCAATATTCCTATTGTTTTAAAAAATATCAACATTTCGATTATAGAAAAAATGTCAACATTTTTTCTATAATCGAATAAATGCCCATTTGATAAATAGAGAAATTAAAATGAATATCAAAAATTCAGCAGGTACGATTATAAAATATTTAGGCGGTGCGAAACGTGTGTCGTTGATTTCTCAATGTCATGTGTCTGCTGTTTATAAATGGACTTATCCTTTAAAAAAACTAGAGGGCAAAGGCGGAATTATACCAGCTAAGTATCAAATTATGCTTTTGAACTACGCACGTGACCATGGGATAGATTTGCGTCCTGATGATTTTTTTTATCCCGAGCGCTTGCAGAGATTAATGCAAGAGCAACACCCCCCAATTACGAAAATTTGCAAAAGTTCCAGCGTTGATAGCGTGGGTGAGACTTTGCAGCATTAAGGAGATAAAGATGAGTTCGAATGAGATTTTATGGATAGCAGTGGTTTCAGTTTTGCTCTTAAGCGGAGTGATGTTTCGTATTGCATTGCATTATCGCGATCAAGTTAAAGCACTTAAAGAGCAGGTTCAAGATCTTAAGAAAGAAATCAGAGAGAATGAGTTTAGGTATTTAAAGGAAAGCAAGCAGACAATTGATGAATGTGATGCGGATCTTGAAGAATGCGACAAGCTAATTGAAGAACTGAAGCAAGAGATTAAAGAACGTGAGGAGGAAATTAAAGAACTCGAAGCAGATGTGCAATCACGTGACGAGAAAATTCAAAGACTAACACAAGAGCTTAAGCCGCGTGATGAAGCAGTAAAAGCGCCGCCTCATAAGAATAAGAAGAGTAAGAAGAAGGGTAAGTGAGGTGTGAATAAGATGACAGTTAAAAAGAAGTATGAATCTACTGATGAAACAATCGAAGTTAATGGAGTTACGCTTCACCGTATACGTGCTTTAAGAAACTTTGGTGATGTCGAGAAAGGCGACCTAGGCGGTTATATGGAGCATGAAGGAAACTTATCCCATGAGGGAAATTGTTGGGTTTATCATAATGCCAAAATTTATGACAATGCGCGGGTTTATGGGAATGCTTCGGTTTATGACGGTGCAGAGATTTATGACAATGCTTTGGTTGGTAATAATGTCAAGGTTAAAGACAAAGCTGCCATTAATGGCAATGCCAAGATTGAAGACAATGCCAAGGTTTACGGCAATGCTAGGATTTTTGATAATGCCGAAGTTTCTGGTAATGTACATGTTTTTGGTGATGCACGGGTCTATGGGAATTCCGCGGTTTATGAGAATGCAGAGGTTTATGGAGATGCCAAGATTTTTGGAGATGCGCGGGCGTTTGGTGAGGCACGTGTTTCTAAAGGTATAACCAGTGGTACTGATTGGATTTATGGTGGCGGCATAAAATACGAACTAACTGATGAGACAATCAACGTTAATGGATTTACGCTTTACCGCATTCGTGCATTAAAAAACTTTGGGGACGTCAAGAAAGGTGATTTAGGTGGTTGGGTAGAGAGTGAAGAAAATCTTAGCCATGAAGACGATTGTTGGATCAGTGGTAAAGGGGCGGTTTGTGGCGGCTTAAGAATAAGGGGTGATGAACAAGTTATAGACTTTCAGTACGTTGATAATGCGACTTATAATAAATTGTCTCTGTTATCACCACGGCAACATCGAAACTCTCTACCTTGGTACCGTAGAACATGGGAAAAACTTCTATATTTTATTGGTTTCGGGGGAAAGTAAGTGAGGAGAGAAAGATGAGCTTAGTTGCACTTATTATATCTTGTTATGCCGCTTGGTATGCGACTTATACCGCTTTTAAAATCACAAAAAAGCTTAGACAAGAGATAGATGAAAGAGACGAAAGAATAAAAGAGCAAGAAAAGCTCATCCAAAAATTATCTTTTCCTAACGTTTCTTATTGTGTGAATTGCAGTAAAACTGTGTACAGAGAAGTCGTTTAAAGCACCATTCTAAGAAAAAACAATCATTAAATACAGGTGATTTAGATGCTTCATACAATCCTTTGCTTTGATCTAGGTACGAAGACGGGGTGGGCGATACGTGGTGCGAGCGGTGACATGTTCAGTGGTACCGTGAATTTTCAATCGCGCCGTTTTGAAGGCGGAGGAATGCGTTACTTGCGTTTTAAACAATGGCTATCAGAAATAAAGCAGACAGCAGGTCAAATTGACGCGGTGTATTTTGAAGAGATGAGGCGTCATAAAGGTACAGATGCAGCGCATGTTTACGGTGGTTTGTTAGCAACGTTAACGGCGTGGTGTGAACAGCATCAGATACCGTATGAGGGGATACCAGTAAGTACGATTAAGAAAGCGACGACAGGCAAGGGGAATGCGTCGAAAGAAGAGATGATTAAGGCGGTGCGTGCAAAAGGGCACGCGCCTTGTGATAACAACGAAGCAGATGCTTTAGCAATTTTATATTTAGTTAAAGAAAGGGAATTGGGGTATGTCCAGTAAATTACCATGGACGAGGCTTTTTGCAGACAAGTGGCTACTTGATCTTGCATATTTGCCAGCTTTTGAAGGTTTCATATATGTTAAGTTGCGCTTTCAAATGCTTCGCACAGGAGAGCCGCTTACGAATAATTTTAAAGTGTTATCTTTATTGGCTGGCTGCTCAGTAAAAAAATTTCAGAAGGCATTAGATCTTTTATTAGAAACTGGACATATCATTTGTTTAGAAGATGGTCGGTTGTGGAACCCAGATGTTGAATTAGAATTAAATGATAGCAAAGAGAAATCAGAAGCAGCAACAAAAGCAGCTCATTCTAGATGGCATAAAACAAAAGGTAAAAATGACAATAATCATATAAAAGAAAACGCATATGCGGATTGCATGCAGAGCGCATACGATGCGCAATGCGAATGCAATGCCATTAACAATAACATTAACATTAACATTAACATATATAAAAAAATAAAACTAACGTTTTATTAAAAAAAGAAATTGATTTTGAAGATTTAGAAACAACTGATTTGATTGAAGAGCCAATCGAGTGTGATGTTGAAAGCCAATCAGAGCAAATCGAAACGGTAGAAACAAACCAACTAATCATTCACGAGCAAGAAAGCGTTCCTAAGAAAGCCAAGCTGGTCAAAACCGATAGAGGCTGTCGATTGCCTGCGGATTTTGAACCCGATTGCGATTTTGCACTTGCAGAGGGTTTGCCTCCAGAGCGTGTGAAAGTCGAAATCGCAAAGTTTCGAGATTTTTGGAATGCTAGAGCAGGCAAGGATGCACGTAAAACGGATTGGCAAGCAACATGGCGCAACTGGGTACGCAAGGCAATTGAAGATTTACAGAAAGGAAAAAACTATAGAAAGCCAAGCACTGAAACAACAGCACAGCAGCGTGGATGGAGTTATCGTGTTGCACAGCACATGTCCAATATCAAAAATTCAGATAGTGTGTACAAATTTCTATTCGAGGATGACAACCGAACCACCATTCCTTTGGAAAACGGGGCAAAAACCATTGATTGCAGAAGCGGAGAGAATTACCTCATTAGTCCATGATGCGTTGCAAAAGCTTGAAAAGAAAGCGACTGAAGAAGAAATTCAAACAACGTATCTTGTCCTTTCAAATGGACTTAAGAGCCCCATGGGATCAGATGAAAAAGCGACAGCGCTTGCGTATCTTTACGCTCTTGAAGGCATAAGCAGCTGGATATTGCAAAAGGCAACAAAGAACGCTTTGAAAGGCAAAGCAGAGGGCTTGAATTCGACCTTTATGCCCTCAACAGCAGATTTTTATCGTTATTGTCAGACGCTTGAAGGCAATATTCGCTTTCATGCAAAGCACATTCTTAGGAGTCTTAAAAAGCCTGAAAAGGGAACAAATCAAAAGGCACCGATGCCATCAGAACGCATTGAAAAGCCTCATAGAAGTCTTGAAGAGGTTTTAAAGGGCATTGAAGGATAAACAGCAAAGTAGTGAAGTTTGCTGATGATTTTGAGAATAGACATGCGTTTAAATTTACAGAAAGGTACCGTACAGAGCGATTTAAAGATTTTATGATAAAAACCATATTAAAATTAAAAACGATTCTGTACGGTCCATTTTGAGGCAAATAAACCCATTGGTAAAGTTATGGATTTAGATAGGGGATATTAAACCAGATGTTCTTAAAAAAACGTAAACAGCCCATGCAAAAAAAGTTTGTTGCAACAGCGGTCGGTTATACCCCATGGGGATTAGGGGTAGCAGAGTATTTTTACAACTTGTATGAATACGAAAATGGGATGAGGGAATATGAAGAATTTGAAGGTGGTCAGTATCATGAGATTCCTGAGAGAGTTGATTACAGCACCAAGGCGCAAGTGAAAGCTTGGGTTTATGGGGGTGGTATTCCGAAAAGCGTTCTCAATTACGAACCTCTTACAGACGAGATCAATAAAGAGATCAAAAAACTATCGAAAACCGCAGGAAATAAATATGTTTACAGATAAGCAGCTAAGAGCCTTGTTTGGTATTATAACTTTTATATTTTTATGTTTTTTAGGAATTAAAAAAAATCTTTACTTTATTCAGAGTATTTTGACATTCGCGTCTGTTTCTTTGGTAATAGTCACAACTGTTTTTGCAATTTTATGCAATTCTCATATTCCTTCTGAATTGCAGAACAATCCAAAATACAAACGCGGCAATACAACAGGTTGGAAGATATTAACACGTGATTTACAACAGTATATGCACCGACTCTTAAAGCTAATAACTTTAGCGCTTGTCGTTTTAATTTTTCCAAGTAGTTATAAAGAAACGGTTTCTTTGCTTGCCATTTCTAAGTACGTGGAACACAAGCTTTCTTTTTCATTGGATACTGTACTTTGGTACTCAGATATTGCTCTTTGGTATTCTTTTTTAGTCTGTGTATTGTTTCTTATGTTGCATACACGCAGTTTAATAAACATATCTATTTACACACTACAGTGCTCCATTAAAAAACCATAGTAAAATTTAAAAGCACTTGATATTCAACTATGTAAGAATCAAAATGAAAAAAGTGAAAAAAATAAAAATACGCATTGACATTAACAAAGTAATTTTGTTAAACGAATCATTAAGTGCTAGAAACACTAAACATGTAGAGAATAGATTACGAAACAATCTTTTCCTGCTTCAAAATTTGGCTTTATTTTTATGCTATTATTGGCATATAACGATTTTGTTGGGTGTGGTTATGCCATAAAATACCCTTATGGGGGAAAGCATAACGACGGACTACATGCCGTGTTTCTAGCGCCCGGCACTCTTTTAGAGTGTCAATAGAAACTTTAAACATGTAGGAGTTCCCTATGAACAATTTAGTAACAATCAACAATGCTGGTATTGCTGTTACAACTTCTTTAAAAATTGCAGAGGGTGTAGGTAATAAGCATAAAACAGTTATACAGTTGATTCGTCAAAATATTAAAGACTTTGAGGAACTTGGAAGGGTCGCATTTGAAATGCTACCCTTTGAAACCAAGGGTGGAATACAAAAAAGAGAAGTTGCCATCCTTAATGAATCACAAGCAACCCTACTGATGACATATATGCGCAATAATGATACGGTGCGTGCATTTAAAAAGGCGCTT
Source organism: Bartonella sp. OC68QHHN (assembly GCF_042193875.1). NCBI lineage: Bacteria > Pseudomonadati > Pseudomonadota > Alphaproteobacteria > Hyphomicrobiales > Bartonellaceae > Bartonella > Bartonella sp. OC68QHHN. The sequence continues at coordinate 125,533 of NZ_JBHIME010000017.1, forward strand.
GTTAAAGCTTTTTATGAATTAAAAAGCCAATCAAAAATCGTGATTTATTCTCTACAGATAATGATTTATTTTCTTATGAAAGTTTAAAAGCTCCTGAGGGAATTGGTAAAGTTTTGGGAATGATTGCTGCGCGTTTATCGTATGTAAATGATCTACAAAAAGAGCTTGATCATTACAAATTGGTTACGACAGAAGCCAAGCGTGTCTTAACAAACGCTATCGTCAAAGCAGCATAAGACAGCAGCGGCGTTGCGGGGGCGCCTCCTTATAAGCATTTCATTTAAAAATTAAATCTTCTTATAAAGGAATTGTGCCATGCAAAAAAAATTGCACTCACAAATGAAACGCGTGTATTTAATAATCAAACTCTTTATCGCATTAAAGCATTAAAAGACTTTTCTGATGTTAAGGCTGGCGATCTAGGGGGGCTTTATTGAAAATGAAAGCAACCTCTCTCATGATGGTAATTGCTGGGTCTATGATAATGCTCTTGTTTTAAATCCAGCCCATATTTATGAAAATGCCAAGGTTTTTAATAATGCTATTATAATGGGTTTTGTTTATGGCAATGCTCATGTCTGTAATCGCACCCGTGTTTATGTAAATGCTCATGTTTATGATAATGCGCATCTTTCTAATAATGCTTGGGTTTGTGGGCAGGTTTATGGCAATGCAAAACTATCTGGGAGTGCTCGTATTTATGGCAATGCCGTGGTTTATGATCATGCTGTTGTTAGTGGCGCTTCAAAAATTTATGGCAAGGTTTATGGGAATGCTAGCGTGGGAGGGTATACTAAGGTCTACGGCTCTGTTTATGGTAATGCTAAAGTGACTGGTTATCATACCATTAGAGGTTTGGTGCATGGCAATGCAAGGTTAAAAAGAGATGGTTATTCATATGTCAAACAAAACTTTTATTATGCATATGGGATTCCTGAGGATTGTGAAATTTATGAAAACGATACCGTTGTAAAGATTATTGAAAATAACGCAGCATAGAAAATAGCGCAGGGGGCTGCTTTATAGCAAAAAAGCCGCATCAAAATGAATTGATATGGCTTTTATGATCAAAACAGCTAGCGATCCAAATAAACGATTAAAATAACCAATCGAAATATAAGAGAACATCTCTTTATTGCACAAAACGTATCAAAACGCAAGCTGTTAAGTAAAATAAAAAAGGGATTCATTCTTTAGATTCAGTGGTTTATGATAAATTTTGTTTGTAAAAATACACCATAATGTGTTATACTATCATAAGTACTATTTTCCATTAAAGGACAGAAAGCAAATGCTTAATAAAGTGATCTTAATTGGTCATTTAGGGGCAAAACCCGAGTGTAAAACAATGTCATCTGGCTCCGAGGTGGTCAATTTTCGAATGGCAACGTCTGAGAGCTATACAGACAAGGCAACCAATAAGAAAGTAGACAAAACCGAATGGCATTCCATTGTGGTATTTAATCCACATTTGGCAAAAATAGCTCTCCAGTATCTCAATAAAGGCAGCAAAGTTTATATCGAGGGGCGACTACAAACTCGTAAATGGCAAGATAAAAACGGTGTTGAACGGTATGTAACAGAAGTCATATTGCCTCAGTACAAAGGCGAGTTAAAGCTTTTAGATGGCAAAAATGATGATGATCAAGAGCAATCATCTGCTTATGACAGAAGCATTTACAGACCTCTTGATACGCCCCATACCGTTATGAATGACAGTGTTCCTTTTTAATAGAGGGTATTTAAATGTCTGATAAGCCGCCGCTCCATACCTTTAGTGCAATCTGTAAATCTAAGCCAGTTTATAACTATACTATTACAGATCAGGAGATAAAATCATTACAACATAATAATAAGATTGAGACATTCTGTGATATATCAGCAGACTTTCTAATTGGAGTGCTGTTACTTGTCGGCGTATGGATAATAAATGATGATCGTGATGATTGGAAAAAAATACCAGCCCTTGGTATATCAGTAGTGTTACTGTTATTTGTAGTGATTTTGGGTGGAGAGACACGGTCAAACTCAGAGGAAATTTGGGAAAACGTTAAACAGGTGTCTGAGGTTATCTGTGAAAAGAAATAAAAAGAGGGGACGCTCTAAAATAGGAGGGCAGGTAAGAGAACCAAACGGATGTATATCACGTGCAAAAGCACCGCGTGAAGCCGTTGATAAATTGGCAATAGAGATACGTGCAAAGCGCTTCGGTTTAACGCTACAGGAGGCAAAAAATCCACTCTCCGGTACCTATATCGGGCGGCTTTGTTTGCAAGGCGTGCTTACTCAAGAGCAATATGACGCCGCGCAACAGTATTTACAGATTAGAAATAATTACCTTTGTGCAAAAGGCTTGCCAAGCGCTGTTTATGATGAAATGCCATCATCTTCTGATGATAAGGCAAGAGACAAATGGGTAGAATTTGCTACAGAGCAGTTTTTCAATATGCAAGAGGCAATAAAAGAAGCACAATGCCTTTATAGGCAATACAATCTTTACGCCGCAATACAGTATCTTGTTATAGAAGATCAAATGCTATCGCATCTTGTGAATTCATTACGTGTTGCTCTTAATGCTCTTCAGAAACATTTTGATCGTTAAATGACAATCTCTATTACGGTTTCATTATATTGTATATCGTTTGTAAGTTTCTGCAATGTTCACTGGGTTGCTTTAACCCTTTATGATCATTTTCTTTCATTTGAGATACTATGTTATTTACTTGTTCTTTTCTGAAATCGTAACTCTTATCTATAGTCATAATAAGTTTTTTTGCATAATAAATCATTGGATCTTTGTTATCATTGACCACGTCGTATGCCCACATAAAATCTTCTTCACTCCAATCATATTCATCGCGTAAACGCTTTATTACATTGGGTAGATCCATTTGCGACATCATCTTATTATAATCATCCCGCAATAAACTCATAAGGGATGCACAACCAAGAACCGATAGGTGACGATACAATATATCTTCCTGTTCAAAAAATGCATATTCTCTGCCCATGCTGAGTGAAAATTTTTCTGCTCTGCGTATCTTTTCAGAATGCATAGAGCCAATATATGATTCACTTACGTATTTGTTGTAAAGTTTATTATACTTCTCCATAGTATCTACACTTGTAAACATACGCGTCAATTTGTCTATAAATCCAAATGACGCTGATGCAGGTAGCGCTGATATAGAAAAGAAAGCTATAAATGTTATGAAGCGTGTTATGGATAATGATTTCATCGTTTTGAATCCCTAATTATTATAAGCGCTGTTTAACCGATTCGTTTTAAAAATATCAATATGTGTTATTTTTGTGTTGACAAAGTGTAGCAAATCGTATTTAATGACATTACTGTACTTAGGCGTATTGTGTCTAGAGAGGGAAATGTACAGTTCAAAATCCCCGCAAATGCAGGGTTTTTTATTATCTGGAGGGCGTATTTTATGACATCAGAAAATACACAGCAGGCTCCACAACCGATTAAAAAGCGTATACCACCAAAGGCAGGTCAAGGACGGGTAAAAGGCGTGCCAAATAAAACGACACGTATTTTGAAAGAGGCAGTGCTTAAGGCAGCAGAGCGCGCTGGTAAGAAATATGGTGATGATGGTTTGATCTCTTATTTGGAAAGATTTTATCATAAAAAAACAATAAAGTCAATAGGTTGTGTGTAATTATTTTATATGAATCCACTTAAGAATCCACACTTTTATACGTGATTCATTTGACCATTTTTTATAAACAATTGCCATGTATGAATAGACCATAAAAAGCAAATCATGATGTAAATATTATAACGCATGTAAACGTTCAAATGAAATGAAAAGCAGTTATCATTCATAACAGTTCATAAATCTTATGATACGTTTTTATCACAGCAGAAATCGCATTGTTTAAAAATTTAGTCGTTTGAAATCATCGATAACATAAATCGCTTACGTTTAAAGATCACATCTTGTTTTAAAGATTGGATTGTTTATCGCATAAAATAACAAATTAACGTTCGCCAAAATTGGCGAGCGCAAAATCTAAAGAGTGTTATAGCAATATTAGATCATTCTATAAGAGGGTAATCGTTTGAAACTGTTATAAGATAAATTGTATCAAAAGATACGCATTTATAGAAAATAGAGATCATATAATTTTTCTCAAAATTGGGAAAAACCTTTAAAATGGCATTAAAGAAATTAACAGTTTGAAGCAGTCATAAGCTTATAGGTTTAATTCATAAAGATTGCACAAAGGATTTAAAGACAAGATTGATTTTATAACCACGGTATTTTTTTACCGAGGTAGGAAATAAAGGTCATGAAATTCAAAATGCTATATCTTATGAAATGAAAAGCCTTTTAATGAATAGATTGCAGGCTAGTCTTTAAGAACGGAACTATTCGCTTCCACAAAAAAATGGAAGCAAATAATGCCATGGCAGTAGAATTACTATCTACTTTAGATTTGGTACTAAAAACGTTTTAAAAGTTATAGTTTAAAAATACGAAACCAAAAGAGCTCTTTCCAAATTTGGGGGCAGCTATTAAGACAAAGATAAGCAAACAAACTTCAAAACCATTGTAACATCATAAGGTATGGGTTTTTACTCAATTTTGAGTCAAAAGCTGTAATATTTAAGAATGCTCTATTCTAAGATAACGCCCCCAAAATGAACCGGCTAATTTTTAAAGAAATTAGGTTTTAATGAAAAGTACAAATACGCTTCTGAGAACCTCTTTAAATGCACGTTTAAACGTTTGAAACATAAAATGAGATCTTTATAAGAAACGTTAAAACTTTTTTTATCACAGTTATAACTTAGTTATCATTTGCTCTTAAGAACGTTTCATTTATGAAAAACGAAGATCTAGATTTCACAGCAGAAAAAATTTAAAAACCTTACATTTTATAAAAGCGTTTGTTTATTTATCTTATGAAAAGCTGCTTTGAAAAACCAATGCTTGCAAGCTAAAAAGAACGTTTTTACAAGACATTCACTTAATATGCATTTGCTTTTGATTGGATTGTTAAAGCTACCGAGCGTTTTGATTTGTTTGATAGGTTTGATAGCCATAACAAGCGTTTATAGGCTCTCTCATTCAAATGAGTGATTAAAGATCATACGCACATTTACATTCCTTTTGATAAGTTTTCATAAAGATAATAGAGAACTTGCAATATGATACGTTTTGTATATATGCATTCATTACTCCATTGTGGATGATTATTTTTTATCATTATAATCGCTATTTGAAAGCCGCGTCATATCATTTGACACGGCTTTTTTATGTTACTCTCTCTTTTATGATATGTTTATAGCAATGCATCTTATATGCGTTTATAACCATAAAGAAGGCACGCCCCCATGTCTCTTTTTATTCTGTTTTATCAGTTATATTGATAATATTATAGTTTTCATAAACCTCACATTTTTTGGGAACGACACTTACTTTACTTTGACTGTTTAATTTTGCATTGCCATAGGCTTTACCCCAGACCTTGGCATGATAGGAAACCTTGGCATTGCCATAAACAGAGCCATAAACCTCAGCATAGCCACTCACAATAACATTGCCATAAACCTTGCCATAAATTTTAGCATGACCTTTGACAATAGCATGATTATAAATCTTGGCATGGCTGTAAACACAGACAGAGCCAGAAACCTGAGCATGCCCATAAACCCTTGCATAATTATAAACCCAAGCATTATAAGAAATATGCGCATGGTCATAAATATGAGCATCAGCAAGAATGCGGGCACTACCATTCACATGAGCATTACCATAAATATTGCCATAAACATGAGCATTGCCATAGACAAAAGCATGGTCATAAACTTTTGCATATTGAGAGATAAAAGCTTTTCCATAGACTTCAGCATTGCCATAAACTTGACCACAGACTTGAGAAAAATGGCGTATTTTTGCATTTTCATACATTCTTGCATGACCGTAGACACAAGCCTCATCATACACCCAGCAATTACCATCATGGGATAGGTTAACTTCCTTTTCAATAAAGCCGCCTAAGGATCCCGCCTTTACATCATCAAAATCTTTTAAAGCTTTAATGCGATAAAGGTTTATAATATTTCGAGTAAGAGCATGTTTGATTTTTTTGATTTCACTGGTTAATTCGTATTTTTTGCACATAGAAGCCCCTCACAATCTAATGTGATAAACGTTTGATAAAATTTGGAATGGAAAATTTGAAAGAGAGGCGCCCCCGCGGCGCCCACGCGTTTATTTATGCTGCTTTATTTTTGGAGAGACATAGACAATCTCTAATTCACCATAAGGAGAGAGACGTTCAGTATAGGTTTTTATTTTAGTAGACCCGCCGACATTTTCACGAATAACAGCAATTCCATGAATATTGGCATTTTCATAAACATAGGCATTATCATAAATAATAGCCTTGCCATAAACACGCGCATTACCATAGACATGGGAATTATCAGAAATAACGGCATTGCCATAAACATGGGCATTATTATAGACATAGCCAGCAACGATAGCATTGTCATAAACCCACGCATGACCATAGATATGACCACAAGTGACAGCCTTGCCAAAAACCCTTGCATTTTCATAAACGTGACCATTTTTAAACACAAAAGCCTCATCATACACCCAGCAATTGCCATCATGAGAGAGGTTATCTTCCTTTTCAATAAAGCCGCCTAAGGTACCTTCTTTGATATCAGCAAAATCTTTTAATGCTTTAATACGGTAGAGAACATGTTTACCAAATACACGCGTTTCATTTGTGAGTGCAAATTTCCTTTGCATGAGCACAATTCCTTTATAAAGAGATTTAAATTTTTAAATGAGATGTTTAAAGGAGGGCGCCCCCGCCGCGCCCACGCGTTATTTAAGCAGCGTCTTTTAGTGACTGATTATCATCACAGATATCATTACGAATTTTTGCACGGCTATTGACAACAGCATTGCCATAAATTTGCACATGATGATCAATATTTGATTTGCCATAGACCTTGGCATGATCATAAATTCTTACAAAGCAACCAACACGAGCCGATCCAGAAACCTTGGCATGACCATAGATACTTGAATAATCCTTAATCCAGGCATTACAAAAAACATGGGCATTATCATAAACGCGCGCCCAGACATAAATGCGTGACTTGCCATACACATGGGCATTGCCAAAAATATAGCCACAAACATAGGCACTTTCATAGACACGGGCATTGTCATAAACCTTGGCACCATTAGAAATAGTAGCATTATCACTAATTACGGCATAACCATAAACATGCCCACAGATCTTAGCGTTATCATGAATTTTTGCATTATCATAAATATGAGCGGTTGTATCAAAAACCAATGCCTTGCCATTAACGATAGCATTGCCATACACCTTGGCACCTCTAAAGATTTTAGCATCATTATAGATTTTAGCATTTTCATAAACAGTTGCATTGAAAAGAACTGCGGCATTATCATAGACCCAGCAATTGCCATCATGGGATAAGTTACTTTCATTTTCAATAAAACCGCCGAGGTCCCCCGCCTTAATATCATCAAAATCTCTTAGAGCACGTATACGGTGTAAAGTAAGACCATCAAAAGTGAATTTTTCATTGGTAAATTCGTATTTTTTTGCAGGCTCTTGTTGATTAACAGGCGCGGTTTCATTTGCAATATTAGAGATAACGGGGGGGGTTTTTGAGATAGAATTCATTTTATTAATCCTAGTTATTTAAAGTTTTCAATTGACACTCTATAAGAGCGCCGGGCGTTGAAAACACGGTAACTAGTCCGTCGTCACACTTTTCTCATAAAAGAGTATTGTATGGTATGACCACACCCGACAAAGCTCTCATATACTAACAAAAGCATAAAAGAAAGTCAGTATTTAAAAGACATGGGAGAGGTCGTATCGTAACCTACCCGCTAGTTATTAAGTGTTTTCAGTACTTGATTAGTTATATAACAAAATACGTATTTATTGTCAAATAATATTTTATCTTTTTGATATTTTTTCGTATTTTTTAAATACGTTATGTATTGATAATAACTTATGCTTATTAATTGCTTATTTTATATTTATGTGCTTTTAAAGATATATTATAGGCTTTATGAAACGATTGCGTTATTTTCTGAATCTATACATTTATAATATTTAAAAATGCTCTCATCATACGTATTTTTAGTTTTATAACCTATCAATTTTTTTACTAAATGGTTTTTAAGATTTCTGTTAATTTCTTTTAATAACACATTTGCAACTTAACAGCTTTTTATAGGGACTGTCTTTATAATCATGCCTTCATTTGCATGTGATTATGAAAGCCTGCTTTTTTCACGCATTCTCTATGGCTGTTATGTTCTTTATAGCCATGGCATCATTTTCCATTTTCATAAGAGAAATGATAAATAGAATATATGATAATTATGATTTACTGCTTTTTATGAAAACATCTCAATAGAAACTGACAATTATAGAGATGAGAAAAATCCTTTTTAATAGACCGTGTCAGTCTTGTCAGTTCTTTTTAGAGCCTATATTATTTTTTAAAATGAGAGAAAATTAAAAACATTATATTTCAATAGGTTAATGTTTTACAGATCTTTTAAAAACAATCTATATTGATAATACAACCTCTAAATTCAATCAATAATATACGTTTTGTAGGGGTTTTGACAATTTTTATACCTTCAAAACCTATAAGCAAAATGAATATATATAACTCTCTTTAAACAAAGCTTTTGAAAAGCACAAAGCACTCATTTTAGATTACGGTATAACCTCTTAAAGGCAATGTAAAAGAAGCGTATTCACTTTAAGATGGGGTTTCTTAAAAGTTTTAAAGCAATCCAAATAAGAGTATCTAAGAGTGCAAGTTTTTTCTTTTTAGAATAACGCATATAAATTATTCCTTTTAAGATGGTAGGTAAGCAACTTAATAAAAGAGGTATAGATTAATGGTTATAAGCTCTATACCCCTTGTGAGGTCATCATGTGAGTATGCTTTATAAGTTATTCAGATTCTCTCATTTCTAATTTTGGTAGTTTTTTCACGATTTTCATTGTTTCCAAACTTACAGTGATAACCCTTTGAAACAACTCTAATGGATAAGCAGGGTTGCCAACGGTTTCAACAGCATAGCGATTGGCATCATTAACAATGCCACTCTTTTTATCA
>NZ_JBHIME010000041.1:0-5571 GCF_042193875.1 Bartonella sp. OC68QHHN
ATGTTGCGCTTTTTAGTGACGCCCCTTCAGGGGTAGCTGATGAGGCTTTGATTGCAAAGGTTCAAACAGCCCTTGATGAGCTCCATGTTAAAATGACCAATGACCACATCTTTGTGAAAAGCGCGGTACAGCGGATGATCGATGTTTCGGCTGATCTTTGGTTGTTACCGGATGAAGGCTCCTTTGTTTTGGAAAGAGCGGAGCAGAATTTAAGAGCAGAATGGGCGCGTGCGCAAAGGCTTGGGCGTGATCTCTCAATAAGTTGGATACTAAGCCGCTTGATGGTTGAGGGCGTTCACCATGTGAACATAACGCAACCGTGCAAGGATATTCTGGTCGCACCTGATGAAGCGGTGGCACTAGGGGAAATTGCCTTATCATTACGGGGGCGTGCTTATTGATGACCTCGTTGTTATTGCTGCTTAATTTCAGCCATTATTTTTCTGAAAAAGAAGCTTTATAGGGAGAAGAGCATACGTGGAGCAGAGTGTAAAACGAACAAATACATATAACTGATCCAGTAATGTTGACAATAATCGCTAAATATGTTGCACTGATTACTTAAACAAATGGCTAGATTTGCTTTTATTCTCGGAGATAAGTGCTACTGTTGATGAGATAGAATGCGGATGAGGGAATTATCAGTTAAGGGATTAAGAGTAATGGGGGGAAAAAATAATTGTCAAGATTTGAGTTATTTTAGAATCGCTGTATTCGGTGTGATTATTATGATTTTGGGGATGGGGATTGGGCGATTTTTCTATACACCGGTATTTCCAGTTATGTTGGATGAAGGATTGTTTACCTTTAATCAACTTTCTTATATAGCTAGCGCTAATTATGGCGGTTATTTAGTTGGGAGTATGTTTTTTTCGTTTTGCAGAGTTGGGAATATATCCCGTGCTCCCTACATGCTATCTGGTGCAGCTATAGTGACGAGCGCACTTATTTTTGCTATGGCGTTAACAACAAACTTTTACTTGGTCTTCTTGATCCGCTTTGCTGCTGGTATAGCGAGTGCGGCAATGATGATTTTTGGTTCTATTACGGTTATGCAGCATAGTCACAAGGTGTGGGTTATTGCTTCGCTCTATGCAGGTGTAGGAGTTGGTATTCTACTGGGTAATGAGTATGTCATTATTGGTTTGAGTAAATCGCTGAACGCGAAAAATATTTGGTTTGGAGCTGGTTTAATATCTGTTATATTGTTGCTCTTGTTGTTTATTTTATTTCCACGTCGTGTTGATGCGTCTCAATTTTCTATTAATGAGTCATTGGCACACGAAAATATCGCTTGGTGGGAACTCGCTCTGATTTATGGGCTCGCTGGGTTCGGTTATATTATTGTCGCGACATATCTTCCTCTGATGGCGAAAACATTTAATTTCCCACTACTCGCTAACCACTTATGGTCGTTTGTCGGAATAGCCATTGTTCCTAGTTGTTTCATTTGGTTATGGGGAGCACATCGGTGGGGGGTATTACGTTGTCTGATGCTCAATTTGCTTATCCAAGGAGGATGCGTATTACTGACATTATTTAGCCAGTCTCTTGTACTGATAGTTCTCAGTTGCATAGGGTTTGGATTTACTTTTATGGGGACGACTTCTTTAGTTATGCCGTTAGCTAAGCGTTTGTACGCGCCGTATGGCATAAATCTGCTGGGGTTGGCTACCTTAACTTACGGTTTTGGCCAAATATTAGGACCTCTCTTGACGAGTTTTTTACAGTTTAGTTCACATACCATTGCGCTTTCCGTTATCTGTGGGGCTGTAGCGCTTTTTGCCGCTGCTGGAATCTGTCAATATTGTCTTTGTAAAAAGGTAGTTGGCGTTTCATAACCCCGCAATCTTCACTAAAAAGTTGAGAGAATTTATTAAGTTCTTTTTGAAACATTTTGTGAAAGTCAAATTATTCTAATAGGGGAGATTACAGAATGCTTCACTCTACAGTTGCTATTTTGGGTGTTGGTCCTCGTGGGATCAGTATTCTCGAACGCTTACTCACGCTTTATTACCATTATCCATTTTCTGGGAACATTGATATTTTATTGATTGATCCCAATGAGATGGGAACCGGTACCCATAGTGTGCATCAGCCAGATCATTTATTGGTTAACACTGTAGCTTGTCAGATTACTTTATTTGGTGATGATACAGTTAAGGGTGTAGGGCCTATTCGTAAGGGGCCGAATTTCTATCAATGGGCTATTCAACAAGGTTATCGGAATATTAACGGTGTTTTTTCTCGTACAGAGCATAATGTTGGGAGAGCAATAAAAGAAAATGATTATTTATCACGTCGTTTGTTAGGTGAATATCTGTCTTGGGCTTACCAAGAGCTCACGCAAGATTTACCTTCCGGTATTCGTATTAAGGAGATCCGCCAAAAAGCTATCAATCTCCATATTCACCAAGACAATAAAACGGATGTTCTTTTGGAAGATGGCTGTCGTTACAGTGTAGATTTTGTTTATATTACCACTGGTCACGGTAAGAATATATATTCATCGCATGATGAAAATCTGCAACAGTTTGTGGCTGTTCATCAAATGAAAAACCCGCTTTTGAACTATTATTCGAATCCTTATCCAATTGAACAGTTGGACTCTATACAAGCTCAGTCTCGTGTGCTGGTGCAGGGAATTGGATTAACTAGCTATGATGTTTTGTCGCAATTGACTTACGGTCGCGGTGGGACTTTTACTGAAAATGCTGGACAATTGCACTACATATCAAGCGGCAAAGAACCTAAGATAGCTCTATTCTCCCGTCAAACATTGCCTTTTAGTAGTCGCGGGATTAATCAAAAGGGTGGTAGTGGGCAATACATACCATCATTCCTTACTCTCGATGCAATACATCATCTGCGTAAGCAGTCCAGCATTGCTAACGGTTCTCCGCAGCTGGATTTCGAAACGCAGCTTTTACCTCTGTTGCTTAAAGAAATGTGTTATGTCTATCGAAGTGTGCAGCTAGGGCACTGGCTAGACCCTGAATCCTATATTGTTACTTCCAAAGACGAGCAGTGTATTCAAGCGTTGCTGTATCCTCATCGAAATAAAATATTCGCCTCTCTGAATGATTATACAAGATTCTTCATTGAGCATTTGAGGGAAGATCTTCATTCTTCCGCTGCAGGTAATGTTGATGGTCCAGTGAAAGCTGCTACAGATGTGCTACGAGATGTCCGTGATATCTTACGTGCAGCAATTGATTTTTGCGGATTAACGTCTTCATCTCACAAGTACTTTATTGAATATTTCAATCCAAACTTCAACCGTATTTCTGTTGGCCCACCGATGCAGCGAAACCAAGAGTTGAAGGCACTGATGGAGGCTGGTATCGTGACTTTGGCTGGCGGACCTTCACCTAAACTTGTTCTTAATGCTAGTACCAGCCGTTTCGAAATTCAGTCTGTTTTTCAAGATGAAAACAGTTCAGTTGATGGAGATGTGCTGATTAAGGCCAAAATTGATAGTTTTTCTCCGTTGCGTGACGAGTCTCCTTTTATCCAAAATTTGGCTGCTCAGGGCATAATCCGACCATTTATCAACCAAGGATATCATCCTGGTGGTATTGATATTGACTGTCGGCAGCATCCTATAGATACTAAAGGACAAATACAAAATACATTATGGGTGGTAGGTAATCCAGTAGAGGGTCCCAATTTTTATACATATATTTTGCCTAGGCCTTTAGTTAATTCGCGTGCATTGCGGGATGCAGGGCGCTGTGTCATTGATATGTACGAGCAGCTTCTTAATCGCCACTCAGTCAAAGATTCAACAATTAGTGTACATTGATGATATAAAAAGCTTCCTGATACGCATGTCCTCTGTATCCGCTATAATGGCGATGCTGATGCTATTTATTTTTCTTATATCTATCTCAATAAGAACTTGGTTTCTTATTCCATTGGCTGGAGTGACTGTTATCGGTTATTTGCTTTTGACGATACCATATTGGTGGTTGAAGGGTAATGCACGCAGTGGTGTGGCCATCCTGTTGACTTGTACTTTAGTGCTGATATGGCGTTGGCACTTTCCTGATGTTAGTACTGTGCTTGTGCGTTTTGCTGATGTCTTTTGGCTATTACTCGCCATGGGATTGTTGCGGTATGTGATGAATATATGGCGTATTTCAGAATTTGTCTCTGAACGGTTGATGCGTTATGGAAAGGGTTCGCTTACCCTGTCCATCGCGATATTGACTGCGTTTCTAGCTTTGCCGATGAGTTTGGGGGTTATCCCCCTAATGATTGATGCCTTGAAGCAAAGTGTTTTCCCTTCTCGCCATTTGGCCGCTATTGTGATGCGAATGATGAGCATCACGACGGTACTGATGCCGACCACCATTGGTGCAGCAACAGTTTTCGCTGCTATGCCTAGAACATCAATATTCACATCCGCTGCTTTGGGGACACCACTTTTTCTATTCAGTCTGTTGTTGTTGTGTATTTCTCCTGTTGTACCGCTAGCTAACCCGATTATTTGCGATGAGAGGAGAGCGAATAAAGAAGGAGCGAGAGTAAGAGTTTGGATTTTTTTGATATTTTTCTGGCTAACATTTATCGTTGCGTTGACAGTTATCAGGTTGAATGCACTAGAAAGCGTTGCATTGACGGCGAGCATTCTATATGTCATTGAGCGTGGGAGTTCACGCAGTATTGATTTTTTGACTCCTTTGGTGGCAGTGATATGCAGTATATCAAGTGAAATTATGTTGTTGCTAGGTTGTAGTCTGCTAATATCTACTTGTGATTTGCTTATTCCTTTGTTGCCGGTGACGTTTAGTGACTCATTGGCATCTATCTCTGTTTGGCAGCGCTATGCTTGTATTCTATTCGTATTGCCAATTTTCAGTGTAGTAGGAATTCATCCTATGGTGCTATTTAGTTTGACATTTCCCTTACTAGGGTCATCGATGGCTTATGGGGTTACGGATTATTTGGTTTGGATTTGCTTATTTATTGCAGCTCAACTCCTTTCTCCTGTATCAATAAATGCTATTTTTGCTTCCAGTAGCCTGCATATTTCACCGGTGGATACGAGCTTTAAAATGCATAGTTATTATGTATTAATGTTTAATCTTTTTGCGTTCATTTATTTGAGCTTTTCTATTCAATATTTATAAATTATGGAGATCTTATGCCTTACATAAACATTAAAATTACTAATGAAGGGGTTACCTCTGAACAGAAACGGCAACTAATAGAAGGGGCAACTCAATTATTAGTTAATATTCTGAATAAAAATCCCAAAACAACTGTTGTAGTGATTGATGAAGTCGAGACAGACAATTGGGGTATTAATGGTGTTCCCATTACAGAATTAAGGAAAGATCAAAATAAAGAATAACTCTGTGTATTTGACAATAATTTAAGGTCAATATGGTTAATTAATGTAAAAAATCCCGTCCTTTAGCAACATTTGATCAGAGCGCTATTGGGGCGGTTGTTACAGCCCCTGATGCTGACAACCAAGTTTTCCCCCTCGATGAGCCTGTCCTTATTTTTAGCCATGAGACAGAAAAAATCCAAAAGCTTGGGGCAAGAGGCACGGCTCTTGAT
>NZ_JBHIME010000009.1:0-4562 GCF_042193875.1 Bartonella sp. OC68QHHN
TAGTTTTTTCCAAAAACGCTTGTAAAAAGGGATAGGTTGCGGAGTGGGAGTGTTCTCAATCTTTTCAATCGGTTGATCACCATCAAGTATCTCTTCTCCCGCGTGTACTATAATTCTTTTGCAAAGGAACTCATAAAAATTACTGGCATAATATTCGCAATTATCCAATGGAAACATAACATAGATTGGACATTCTCCATCCCGAAACTGCGTATAATCAAAATAAAAGGTCTCACCAAAATCAGTTGTGCAGATAACAAGTTGTTTGGGGTCCGTAAAGCCATCTCTTCTATCGAGCAAATTTCGGTAAACAATATCACCAGCAGGAATACCAGCACAGATTTCATAAATACTGAATATTTCTTCACCTCCAATTTCTCCCCCTCCATAATTTTTTAAAAAACTCTTATAGGAAGAGGTAAATTGTAAATCGAGAGTGTTCTCAGCTGTTTTAATCCGTACATCATCAGGGGCATTATCTTTAGTACCAAAATTAATAACATGACTATGCGTATCAATATATTGTGCAACATCTGATAAAGTATAATTTTTCATAAATTTTTCTCCATAAGTCACAGTGTGTTTTTACTCATAATGAGTGTTCCTACTGATCAATATTTCTCTACTATAGCCAATGGAATTGGGATTACATTGATAGAATATAAAGGATATTTTCTTTGAAAGAGCTCTTTTCTCATCTGTCTCTGTAAAATCATCTCGCATTTACAATATATGATGTAATTGAAGGGAATGATCATTAAAGTTTAGAGAGCGCCTTTTAGGGACATTATTTCAATATTTGCAATAATTACTTTTTCTTTTTTCCTGCTTAGGAGACTTTTTTTGAAATCCAACAAATAACTTTTTTTATAAAATTTATCTTTGGCTTCATATGAGCAACCAAACTCTTGTCTTGATAAAATGAGTAGAGAACTTCAGCGAGAGGACTATCTTGTTCTTGTGTCATAGGATGTAACATAATAGGCCTACAATCGACTCCAATAGGAGCTCTTCCTGATACCATTCTTTCCACATTTGTACCTGTTACTATCTGTCCTTTTTCTTTCCAAGAAGAAACTGTTTCAGGCTCAAACAGTTCATCTTCCTGATAAACTTTTTGACCTTTAAATTCCACAGGCTCAGCTGCCCCCATACTTTTTTTCTTTATCCATTTCATGATTCATAATCCCCTCGATTTTTTCAAAATAATCAATGTATTCTTTGTTCTAAATAGACTTAAATAAACTCTCCTTCCAAGAGCGAGGTTATTCCTCGCTAGAAAACTTTGAGTGATTATCAAAATCTTTTGCCACCTGTTTAATTAAAGCGTAGCTCAGTTGCTTGGTTTTTGCTACTTCTTTGGCTAAAGCTAATGCACGTTCAAGGTGGGTTTTGTTGATGCTTTCGTCAAAGCCTAGGTAATCACCTGCCGCAAAGCTTTTCTGATAAGACTGTAAGGTCTCAACATCACCCAACAAAGCAAGAGCGCCAAGATGAAGTAAAGCATAATCCGCATTATCTGCTTTAGATGTTGCATCTTGTTGCCAAGGAGCTATACCATAATCAGAGCGTAGCCTTTTAGAAAGGTCAATGTCTTTGACTGACCATTCTAGCGCATCATCAAGTGCTTGCTTTAAGCGATCCGCAGTGACTTCTGGTTCAAAGATTTCTAACCCCTTTGCTTCAAAATTAAGCTGTATATCTGGAATATCTTCCGTGTGGGTAGGATCAATGAATTTACAAGTGGTGGAAAGAATGCCCGTGCTAATCAAAAAGGCGCTATCAAATTTCGGGTAGTCTTTGGCAATTTCGTCGTTATAAAGAATATCTACTTCACGATCAGCCAATTGATAGCTTGCCATATAATCATTCTCATTGATTTTCTCGGTTGACCAGCCTAGGCTTTTTAAAAGTGCATGAGCACTTTCCATGGTGAGACGATCATCAGTGTCATCCGCTTCATCCACTTCAACAGAAGTTGTTTTAGAAGCAACAGATGCTGTTTGCGCATCCAAGCTTAAAATCGGAGCGTTTTTTGGAAAACCCATTCGATAACGCCGTGCAAGAGTAAGAGCGTTGTCAATATCATATTTTGTGATATAGTCTACAAAGTTTAAACGGTTCTTTGCCCTGAAACTTTCCTTATAAAATTTGAGCTTTTCAATATCACCAATCAGAACAAGTGCAACAAAGTGGCGTAGCACAAGATTAAGTTCGCTATTTGTTGGCAAAGCGGCATAATCATAGATAATTTGATTCACATTTTGTCGATCTGCCCATTCAAGAATATCCGCACAAATCTCCTTCAGTTTGCCTTCGTCCAATTCAGCACCAGAAACTGTATAAACTTCTTCTGCCTCTTTGAGAGCTATATATTGAGGTTTATCAGGAAATATATGCCGATGAGCAGTAGAAAAGCCAAGTGTTGAAAGAGAAGCCTTGAATGCAACGATCAGCGCCTCTTCTTCCATGTCAAGACTGTACATTATGTTGATGAGGCGGTCTTTGCCTATAAAATAAGCATTGCGCTCATAGTTTTTATCTCTATAAACTGTCCACCCCATCGCTTTTAATTGCTCAGCAATTTTATTGAAAACTCTTAAAGCATGTGAACTAAGAGGCGCATCCGCGTCCTTTCGCTCCTTGAGTATTATCAGATGCTTTTCAGCAAATTCAAAAGCGTACTTAACAGACTTTTCTACAATATTGCTTTCCAAATGCTCAGGAATCTTACCTGCCTCAAGTGAATTTTGATAAGATTTCAGCACATCAATCTTACCTGTTAATGCTAAACAAGCCAAATGCCAAATTATATCTGTATTGTAGTTATATTTTTGAATAAGCGTTTTACTTTCTATTGATGCTTGCAAATCTTGAGCGCGTGCCCATTTTATCATCTGCTCAGAGATTTTTATCAACTCTTGCTCATTCAAGGTCCCTACACAGATATCAATTCCCTTATCAAGAATACTATCCCCTCCAATCGTATTAAAAGACTGATAAATATCTGTAGGTCGTACAAGATTACGTTGTCCATGAAAATGAATATACCAGCAAGCCAAAGAAATCTCTTCGTTAGATATTTCAGATTCAAGATGGACATTGTACTGATCATGGAGATGTACAAAGCCAAAAACTAACTTAATAAAACGATCCGGCAAAGAGAGCCACATTTTTCCAGGTTCCATAGAAACCCACCCTTGCGTTTTGAGAATGCGGCTTGCTGCAGTAAGATTCATCAAGCGCTGATTGAGCTTTTTGCATGCGAGAATATCGTCCAATTCTCCATTTTTATAGGCTTGAGCAAAAAGAAGGAGGCGATCATACCTCGTCATTGTTTTGTAATCAGAAAATTCTGGTACATACAACTGAGATGTAACCTCAGAACTCTTTAAAGTCTCTACATCACCAAGCAAAGCCTTTGCGACAAGAGAATGATCTGCAGCTTCTTCACGTAATTTTTGTTCAATATCTTGTTCTTGGGCCCAAGCTATTACCCTATTTAAAGCTTCTTCAATATGGCTTTCAGAAAGATCTAAGGCTTTAATATCAAAGTCATCTTTTGCGGAAATTAATGTATTTTTATATTGCGATTTTTCGCCATTATCATATTCCCAGCCAAGACAATAAGCAGCAGTGGTGAGATTAACAGACAATCGAAACTTTCCCCCATTCTCGCCGTAATTTACAATATCATAAAGGATGTGCACAATACGATCGGAAAGATAATAATAAGCAAATGTATCCCCCACTTCATCGCGATGGGGCTCCCAGCCTAGTCTTTTTAAAATCTCTGTTGCATCTTTGGTTCGCATAATCATTCACTTTTCTTCTAAATAGCTTGGATATCTGTCGACTTTATGGGTATATTCTTCATCTTTCCACTCCGTGCCTAATTGTTCTTTAATCCACTTTTCATTAAATTTTTTCAATTCGTTCTCCCATTGTTTTACATCACCTTTAAAATTATCTTTAGCCTTATTCAATGCTTCTTTATACCGACCGAGCTTTCCTTTTTCTTCATTTAAATACTCTTTGTAATTAGAACCGCAAGGCGTTACTGATCCTATTTTACAATCTCCTACAAAAACTTTTTGGTTTTCACTTAGAACAGCATCACCCGTTTTTATCTCTAAAAACGCTAATCTACCATTCTCATCGATATAGGTAATATCAGGACGAGTTGTCGTCTCAATTAATTTTCCATTTTTCTCAATCTTGATTTTATAAGTTATTTCTTTCTTGCTTGGCGAAAATCCCTTCTGCCTTAAATCTTGTATAACTTCATCGCGTATTTTATCGTGATGTTCCTTAGCTTTTTGAGTCCCTTCATTCTTACCTGTGCTAGTTTTTTCAGGCAGTTGAGCAATTTCTTTTTCTGCATGAGTGGCATTTATTTCTCCAAGTAATTGAGAAACTTCGCTACCTGCTTTTGCAACTTCTGTTTCAGTCTTAGCGGCGAATTTAGCCAGAGCCTTTTTGCCAAGCTTTATGCCTCCCTTGGCTGCTCCAGCAACTCCTGTCATTAGGGATGCTGTTTCAGTCAATAATTTTCCAAATTC
>NZ_JBHIME010000021.1:0-1153 GCF_042193875.1 Bartonella sp. OC68QHHN
TCCAGCATCTTGCCCCATCGCCCTCTGTCCAGTTGTATCAGTAAGGATGATACTCCCATCACTGATAGCAGATTTGGTTTCTCCTTCCGCTGCATCCTTCGCTTTGCCGTGATTTAAAACATTCTTAGCAATGTTCTTTATCGTATCGTTCCCAGAAAGGCTAAACCCATGGCTGCTAGCTGTAGCATGCGCACTGTTGCTGATATCACTGGTGCTAATGCTTCCTGTGGTCAGGCTGTTTTTGTCCGCCGACGCGGTGCTTTCAATAATGCTTCCGGTTAGGGTTGTTTTATCTTTGACGTTGATATCAAAACCACCATCACCGGCTTTAATGCCTGATTGTTCCCCGACACTATGATAATCGCTAGAAGATTTATTCTTTTGGAAAGAGGCGCTCATGGAGCCCCCACCACCTGTTTGTCTAGCACCAAACCCAACAGAAACAGAGTTTTGCTTGCTGGAAAAAACAATCCCGCCATTCCAAGCAAAGGCAAGGATGGCGGATTGTTGGTCATTACAAGCAAGACTTAAGGATAACATTCATATTGTTCTGGATGCTTTTTACAAAACGGGCTATTTAAGCGCTTCTTGACACTGCGCCTCGGGATCACAGCGCCTGGACGACAAATCGGGAGATTTTCGGCTTTATGATTTCCACACCAGCCCCCCCCCCTATCATATTTATCATGGAAACCAGCTTGAATCATACAAGCTTCTATGGTTGCCCATGCATTGTTGCTTAAATTTCTGTTTTCTGGAAATACATCATAAGGAGCTGGCATTCCACATTCTAAAAGTGCTTTTTTTACCTCAAGCCGATCTGCTCCTGATTTCTCCCACACCGTGAAGTATCCTGCAGGAGGTTTATTAAACTGACATCCAGCTATACTTAACAAAGTTACAGCGCTTAATAATTTTAAAGTTTGTTTCATTTTTTCCTCCTTAAAGGGAATTGTACTCGATGGGAAAGTCCATATATATCTCGACATTTTGGACCCGCATCTCCAAGGCAAGTATGGGGATTGTAAGGATTTGTGAACATTTTCCATGTTTCTTTCCACCTGCTACTACCAGCAGGTGCTGTCTCGTAAGTATAGCCATTGCCACCAATAATTCTGCTTACAAAGTCATATCTATTCCCATCAAAGCCAAT
>NZ_JBHIME010000021.1:1214-1638 GCF_042193875.1 Bartonella sp. OC68QHHN
CTATGTCCATAAAGTTCTAATCCTGTAAGACCATAGCTATACATCAAATCTTTTGCTTCTTGTGTGGAATTGGTTAAACCCCAAAAGTTATTTTCCATAAACTTCTGATAGCCCGCGACTAGAAGTTCTGAGATAGCAGAATCGGCTTGAGGGAACACAACAAAATAAAGCGGTTCATTTTTATTCTCCGCATGTTGCTCTGCATAAACAGCAGCTTCATAGGGTGGCGTAAAAATGCCATTAAAGGACACATGCACCTTGCCATCAGAGCCTTCTTGCAAATGCTGCTTTTCCTCATCCGTTAAATAATGTGCGTGAGGTATTGGTTGTCCACGAGCGTCTGTGATATACTGTCCATTTGCATCTATTTCATAGAGTATATTACCCTTTTCATCACGGTCGACCACAGCGATGGGGTGCTCTT
>NZ_JBHIME010000056.1:0-3638 GCF_042193875.1 Bartonella sp. OC68QHHN
TGTTTCTGGTTCAAAATTTAAGAAAGGTTCAACGAGTCTTGCTGTTACACCGCTTTCTTCTTCATCCATGTTGGGGATATTCGTCACATAAATGACTTCAAAGGTTAAAATGGCACCATGGAGTGCTAGGGCGCCATTATCACCAAAGGCAAAAGCAATATTTTGCAAGCGGCATGTTTCAACGGTGTTATTGAGATTGGGATTAGCGTAGAAAATCTCCTCAACTTCCCACGCTAATTGGTCAACAAAACGTGCTCCATCTTCACATGTCGCATAACATTCAACATCTAGCGTTAAAACACGCCGCCTTAAGCCAAAATCATGTCCATCTTCAATCGTTTCACTTTGCGTTGAGATATTAATAGCTGGCATTGCTTCAATAAATAAATTGAAATCGCGCATATTGANAGCAACAAAGCTTTCCCTTATCGTTTCGCGTGGATGCATAAACGCTCCTGTTATTTAACATTTATCCTTTTCTTTATATTGGTATCGTGTTATGATACGTAAAAGAACGAATAAAGGTGATTTGGTGATTGAATCTTTTGCGGATAAGCGGTGTAAAGATCTTTTAGAAGGTAATCCACCTAAAGGTTTTCCAACAACTCTAGTACGTATAGCTCAAAGAAAATTGTTTATGCTGGATAAGGCAGTTGATCTTAAAGATTTACGCAGTCCTCCTGGTAATCGTTTAGAAGCATTGAAAGGTGACCGCCAAGGACAATATTCTATTCGTATTAATGACCAGTTTCGTATTTGTTTTGAATGGCGTTCTAATGGCGCTTATGAAGTTGAAATCGTAGATTATCATTGATCTTTAGGAGGTCGAGATGAAAAATTATATTGCTATTCATCCCGGAGAAATTTTACGCGAAGAATATTTAAAAGAATATGCTCTCTCTGCTTATGCCCTTGCAAAAGCATTAAATGTTCCACGCACGAGAATAGAACGTATTGTTGCTGAAAATAGTCCAGTGACTCCCGATACAGCACTAAGATTAGCCTATTTTTTTGATACTACTGCTGAATTTTGGCTTAACATGCAAGCTGCTTACGACGTTAGTATATTACAAACTGAAAAAGCAGACGAATTTGCCAAAATCAATAAATTTGAATGTAGGGTTTGACCACCTCCCCATTTTAAGAACAGGGAGGGGAGTTCTATCTTTTAAATTAAGCAACCTTTTTAATGGGGCTCTCTAAACTTGGTTCATAAGCTTTCAACAAAGAATCCATGCTATGTGGTAGCTCTGAAGCTCCAAAATCTGTAAGAATTGCCAAAATCTTTGTAATATTAGGCACCTCATTTTGAAGCTTTAAAATCAAAGCGTTTTCTATTGCATTCATAGTTTGAACCAGAGCACTACAATCTTTGTCGCTCACATTTTCATCATTAGAAAATTGAGATAATGCTATCCATAAATCGCATAAGAAGTTAGTATCTATCTTCATTGTACACCCCCATGGATTTGTTCTCTCAAACATGCCAATCCTTTTGGTGTGATTTTCGTTGAAGGCAGGACCTTTTCTGTACCATCCGGTCTTTGAATGGTAATAGCGGGACAATCCATGAATCCTTTCTTTATCTTATCCTGATAAGGTAATAGAGGCGCCCCTGGAGCACGTCGATACACCCAATCATGTTTACGCAAATAATCCGTTAAATCTTTTGGTCGTACCTCTAGCATTTTCGCTGCTTCAATAAGACCGAACAAACCATCAGAACGCTTTAAACCATCCAAAGCTTTTGCTTTTGGTGCTAATTCGGCAATGGTGTTATCCTTCTGCTCAATTTGGTTTTGTAGGTGTGTCAAAAAGCCAATCATTGCTTGAGGACTTGAATAATCAATTTGCGGTGTTGCTACTTGTTTTTCCAATTCTTGCCAGCGGTCAATGATTTTTGCACGTAATGTAGTGTTATAACCAGAAACAAGAATTAAACATTCACGCTTCGGTAAGTTATAACAAGGACGGCTTTCACCTTTTGCATCAATGTAAGTACCTATAAAATCAACCGGCTCAAATTTGAGCTCGTTAAATATTTGCTTAATATCACGCATAACATTCTTATGCTGCTTACCACACACTTCTGCAATTTCAATGCTAGACATAGTCTGAGTAACAGCACTATGAGAAGTACTTTTTTTAATTTCTATAAGAGTGTTCATGAGAACTCCTTGTGGGTTAGATGTTTTTGATTGACACTCCATAAGAGTGCCGGGTGCTCAAAAACACGGCCACAAGTCCGTCGTTACGCTTTCCCCATAAAGAGTATTGTATAGCGTAACTACACCCGACAAGACTGTTATATGCTACGGCATATAATGAGTCAAAATCTTTAATGTATAGAAGACTGATTATTTCGGTAACCAATCCGCTTGCGGTTTAAGGTGTTTTTGAGGCACCTGATTCTATTATTCATACTCCTACTATAATGTCAAGCAGTAATATTACATTTTTCTAAAAATCGTTTTTACACAAGCAATCGATTAAATTTTTTAATTGTGATCCGAATATCCTTTCTTTTCCAATAAAATCAAACAAGCCAGTGATAGGTTTGAATTCACAATCGTTCGTTTTTTTGTTTTTAGTCTCTCACCCCAGTTGAAATAATTTCATTATCGTAAATTTCTGCTGTTCCGCAAACTCGCGCTTTTCCACAAACTTGCACACTGTCAAAAATTGATGCCTCGCCATAAACTCGTGCATTACCAGAAATTTGCGCTTCATTAGCAACCAATGCTTTACCGTAAACTCGTGCATTATCGAAAATCTGCGCATTGTCAGAGATATCTGCACGATCAAAAACTTGTGCATTATTGCAAATTATAGCATGTCCCCAAACTGATGCCTCATCATAAATTTTTGTATTGTCATAAATTTGAGCATTTCCGGAAATAGATGTTTCACCGTAAATTATAGCATTCCCGGAAATGTGTGCATCTCCGAAAATAGATGCTTCACCATAAATCTTTGCATTGCCGAAAATTTTAGCATTTTTGGAAATAAATGCTTCACCATATACTTTAGCGCTGTCATAAACTTTAGCGCTTCCCCAAACTGATGCCTCATCATAAATTTGCGCTTTACCAGAAATTTGCGCTTCACCAGAAACCGATGCTATACCATAAACTTTTGCATCATCGCTAATTGTAGCATTTTCAGAAACATATCCATTTCCGTAAACCTGTGCATTATCAAAAACCCAACAATTATCGTAAGGACTTAGGTTTCTTTCTTTTTCAATATATCCACCTAAATCACCTTTCTTAATTGTACCAAAATTTTTGATAGCTTTAATACGGTAAAGAATAAATTCGCCAACCTTAATTGCTTCATTTGTTAATTTGTATTTTTTTCTTCTAAATATAAACATGTACTAGATCATTTCTTTATAAGCATATCTTTACTTTATCTCCCGCAAGATAAGCTTATACATACCAGATTCTGAGGCTTGTACATCTATCACAATGAAATGCTCTTGAGAAGAGGGGGCTTTGCTGTTTTCAGGAGCCATCACAATAATACTATCTTGAGGTTTTGGTGGTATTCCGCCAATATCATTGATACAAAGATCAAGTTCCTTTCTTGCAATTGTGGTGGGGATTCTGCCTCCAGCCTCCGATTCCGAATGTTTG
>NZ_JBHIME010000048.1:0-7499 GCF_042193875.1 Bartonella sp. OC68QHHN
ATGACCAAGAAGCATCGTAAGGGTCTATCGGTTCGTGCGTTTGCAAAGAAGATGGGTGTTTCACATAATGCGGCTGTTTCTCGGATAAAGACAGGGAAGTTTGATGCGGCTCTTTTTGAAGATGGTTCTGTCAATGAAGCGCTTGCAACAGCTATCTGGAATGAGAATCCAACAAAGCGCCCTATCCCATTTTTAGCGCCTGATGGAAAGGTGCGGACAAAGATTAAACAAGCCTCCACAGATGGAGCCAATGAATACAAGATAAAACTGGAGCGAATGCAAGTTGCGCTAGCAAAAGAAAAGATTGCTCTGGAAAAGTTACGCGAAACAACTGTTGATCGAGAAGAAGTGAGAAAAGAAGCATGGAACTTTGGAAGAGCGCATCGAGATACAATGCTCAATTTTGCCTATCGCTTTGGTACTGAAATTGCGGCGCAAGTGGGATGTGATGCTGCGAGCCTTATTGGAGCTATCGATCATCATATGCGCAAAGCTTTAGTGGAAAATGTCGTCCCTGTTTCTTTTCACGATCCCAACATTTTAGAAGAGAATCCAGAACATGATAAGTGATGTTTCGCCCTCGTCCTCTGGTGCTGGGCTCTTTTTTTACTATGCGAATGAAGGACGCCGTCCTGACCCGCCTTATACTGTTTCCCAGTGGGCTGATAAAAATCGTTATTTGAGCACAGTTACGAGTGCTGAGCCTGGATTATGGAGGACGATACGTACCCCCTATTTACGAGAGATCATGGATAATCTTTCTGTTTATGATCCGACTGAAACAACGGTTGTGATGAAGGGGGCTCAAGTTGGAATGTCGGAAGCAGCGTTGAACTTTTGTGGTTATGCCATTCATCATAGTCCAGGACCTGCCCTTTATGTGATGCCGACAGTTGAGACCGCTAAGAAACTGTCGAAGTCTCGTCTTGATCCGATGATTTCAGCTAGCCCTGCTTTAAGCGAACGCATTGCTCCTGCTCGTGCACGAGACAGTGGAAATACAATGTTTTCAAAGGAATTTTATGGGGGAACATTGATGATTACAGGAGCAAACAGTGCAGCTGGTTTGCGTTCTTCTCCTATTCGCTATTTGGTTTTGGATGAAGTCGATGCTTACCCATTGAATGTCGATAATGAAGGCGATCCTGTAACAATTGCTGAAAAACGAACCTCTGCTTTTATTCAACGTAAAATTTTTAAATTGTCCACGCCGACACACCGTGACACAAGCCGTATAGCCAAGGATTTTATGCTTGGTGATCAGAGATATTACAATGTTCCTTGTGATGCGTGTGGTACGCTACAACCCATTGTTTGGTCACAAATCAAGTGGCAAAAAGGCGCCCCCGAAAAAGCTGTTTTTGTTTGTGCGCATTGTGGTCATGAACATGCCGAACATCGTAAGTCCACCTTAATGGCAGAAGAAAACGGTGCTTGCTGGATCGCAACACAGGAGTCAAGTAAGCCTCGTCTGCGTTCTTACCATATTTCAGCGCTTTATTCGCCATGGCTGACTTGGGGCGATTGTGCGCGCGAATTTTTAAGAGCTAAAGAAGACCCTGCTCTTTTGCAGGTTTTTATTAATACAGTGCTTGGAGAGCCTTGGGAAGATAGAACGGGAGAGGTCATCGATACTGATAGCCTCTATGCAAAACGTGAAGATTATCCCCTTGCACCAGAACAAGCCGTCGTGTTGACAGCGGGCATTGATGTGCAAAATGACCGCTTGGAACTTGAAGTGGTGGGATGGGGGCGCAGTGAAGAAAGCTGGCATATTGATTATCAGGTCATCCTTGGTGATCCGTCTTCTTTTGAAGTGTGGGACCAATTGGATGAGTATCTTACAAGACGCTGGACACATCCAGGCTATAAAGATGGCATCAGGATAACGGCTGCTTGTATTGATACCGGTGGTGGACACACACAGGCGGTTTATAATTATGTGCGCCCGCGTGAGGGACGACGTATCTGGGGGATTAAGGGACAAGCGGGATGGCGTGCAGTATGGCCACGCCGACCAAGCAGAAACAATAAAGGACAGATTAATCTCTATATTGTTGGGGTTGATGCAGCGAAAGATATTATCACGGCACGGTTTAAAAAATCCGGTCCTGAAGCATCAGGTGCTGGTGCAACACACTTTCACAAAAGCCTTGATCGAGAATATTTTGACCAACTGACCGCTGAAAGAAAAGTCATCAAATATTTTAAAGGCTTCAAGCGTATTGAATGGCAAAAAAGCGAAAAGGCAAGAAACGAAGCCTTGGACTGTAGGGTCTATGCTTATGCTGCTTTACAAGNCGGTCCTGAAGCATCAGGTGCTGGTGCAACACACTTTCACAAAAACCTTGATCGAGAATATTTTGACCAGCTAACCGCTGAAAGAAAAGTCATCAAATATTTTAAAGGCTTTAAGCGTATTGAATGGCAAAAAAGCGAAAAGGCAAGAAACGAAGCCTTGGACTGTAGGGTCTATGCTTATGCTGCTTTACAAGGTCTGATTTCGGCAGGAATAAACCTTAATCGAGAAGTCGATATCTTAGAAGAGCGTCTGGAAAAACTTAAAGTTGAAGGCTCTTTAGAGCAGCCAACATCAGAACATGTGCCCTCTCCTTCTCCAAGAAGATCTCAGACAGCACAGCCTCAAAAGAAGCCATTCAGAACAATGATAAATCCTTATATGCGAGGGGATTGGAGGTAATTTGTGGATGAAACTTTAGAACCAATTAACAGCAAAATTGACAGACTGGAAAGTTTAAAAAGGCGGCGTGAACAAATTGAAGAAGCTCTTTATTCAGGTGCACAATCGGTACGCCATGGCGATAAGCAAGTAAGCAACCGCTCTGTTGAGGAACTGCGCAGAGCGCTTGAGATGCTGAACACACAAATAGCCAACCTTGAAGGGCGCAAGCGTTCACGCGTTTTCTATTTTAATATATCACGAGGCTATTAATGGCTGGTTTTTTCAATAAACTCACAGGCTTTTTTAAAATTTCTCGTCAACACAATCCCCATTTTGAAGCTGCAAGTAAAAGCCGTCGCATGGGTGGTTTTGACCCCGCAAAAAAACATATCAATAAAGCGATTGAAGAATGCGGTGATACCATTGTTGCTCGTTCAAGATGGCTTTATGACAATGAATCTCTTTATGGGTCTGCAACAGAAGAATGGGTCTCTGCGGCTGTTAGTGATGGGATTAAACCTTATCCTCGTATTGAAGGTTTTCAAGAAGAAAAGAAAAAGCTTTTAGACTTATGGTGGCAATGGGTTGATGAAGCCGATTATGATGAAGATGCCAATTTTTATGGACTTCAAGCAACCATTGCACGAGAGGTCTTTTTAACCGGAGAATGCTTTGTAAGACTACACTATGTCGACCTTTATGGACGCTCTGGTGTGCCGCTTCAATTACAAGTTTATCCAACCGAAATGCTGGATTTAACTTACAATGGACCTGCTGAGATTGAAGGCAATTACATTCGTATGGGGATTGAATTTAATGCCAGTGGTAAGCGCGTTGCTTATCATTTCTGGGAACATCATCCCTATGATGATGTCCCTGCAAATATGGCATTTGAGAGCCAAGAGCGCGTGCGCGTCCCTGCTGAAATGGTCCTTCACATCAAAGAGCGCCGTATTGCCGGACAATTGCGCGGTTCTCCCAAAATAACGCGCGCTATGACAAAGATCTTTCAACTCGAATCCTATGATGATGCAGAGCTTGAACGAAAAAAAACAGCGGCTCTTTTTGCAGTGTTTATTACAGGGAAGGAATCTCATGAGGCAGAGTTAGAGGATAATCGTGAAAAAACGAAAATTGAACAGAAGGTAGAAAAGAAGATTGAAGAGGTACCCGAAGAGCATCCAATTTACCCTGGCTCAGTTAACGTGGTCGATGGCGAAAAACAAATTACATTTTCAACCCCTGTTGAAGTTGGTGGTTCTTACGAGGCTTTTCAATTTCGCAATATCTTGAAAATTTGTTCTGCTCTTAATATGCCTTATGCCGTTGTGACTGGAGACGTTACGCGCGGCAATTTTTCCAATGTGCGTACCTCTATCATTCAGTTTAGACGGCACGTCAAACAATGGCGTGAACATATCATTGCCTTTCAGTTTAACCGCATTGTTTGGGAGCGTTTTGTTGAAATGGCAGTGCTTGTCAAATGCGTCAATTTGCCAGGGTGGGAAGAAAATCCCTTGCCATGGGTTCAATGTGAAAGCTTTGCGCCTCCGCTTGAAATGATTGATCCAAACAAGGATATCTCAGCGGAAAAAGAAGAAATCCGTGCAGGCTTGAAAACACGACGCATGGCACTTGCCGAGCGCGGCTTTGATATCGACAGCATTCATGCCGAAATGCAAGAAGAACACACAGATGCTCGTGCGCGCGGCTTATCTTTTGACACCGATATGGCGGCACCGGCTGGTAGCAATCAAGTAATTGATCCCGCAGATTCAGAACCTTCTGACACTTATGAAAGCAACCAAGGCAGTGAGGCACATACAAATGGTGAATAATCTCGACATGCCGTTTTTGGTATCACGGCTTTTTGGTGTTCCTCATATGCTTGCCTCGACAAAGCTTGATATCATTCTCAATGCTCTTGCACCACGCCTTTTTGAGGGAGAAAAGTTTGCCATTGGGGCATTTGGACAAGGGGATACAGAAGCTTTAAGACCCCCTGAAACTTATGTAGTACAAAACAATGTTGCTATCCTACCAGTTCATGGCACGCTTGTGCGCCGTGGTGCATGGCTTGGAGCTTTATCGGGGCTAACCTCTTATGAAGGTTTAAGGGCTTCTTTTCGTGAAGCCATGGCACAACCTGATGTTCGTGCTGTCTTACTTGATATTGACAGCGGCGGTGGAGAAGCCGGCGGTGTGTTTGATTTGGTTGAAGAGTTTCAAACACTCTCAAAACAATACAATAAACCCATTTGGGCACATGCCAATGAGATTGCCTGCTCAGCGGCTTATGCCATTGCCTGTTCTGCTTCTCAAATATGGGTTGCTCGCACGAGTGTTGTGGGCTCGATTGGGGTTGTTTGTGCTCATCTTGACCAGTCCCGTGCAGATGAAAAACACGGGCATAAATGGACCTTTGTCTTTGAAGGTGATCACAAAGTTCATGGCAATCCTCATGAACCCTTGAGCGATACAGCACAGATAAAAATGCAAGCCGATTGCGCCCTGCTCTACGAGATGTTTGTCGATTTGGTGGCGCAAAATAGACGCTTAAATGCTGATGCAATTCGTGACACAAAAGCAGAAACTTTTATAGGCACCCAAGCGATCACGCTTGGATTAGCAGATGCGCAAGGCACCCTTGCGCAAGCTTTGGAAGCCTTAACGGATTCCATATCACAAAACCCAACAGCAACAGAAGAAGGACAAAACACATGGCACGCACACAATACCGCGCTGAAGAAGAGGATGACGAAAAGATCGTCGACATCATCAATGACGAGGAAGAGGACGAAGACGAGAGCGACATCGACAAAAACGCCGAAGACTTCGACGATGAAGAAAACGAAGATGAGGATGAAGACAATGAGAACAAGCAGGAAAGTGTAAAAACTGCTCTGGAAAAGGAAAGAAAACGTGCCGAGGCACTGACAAACCTTGAAAGGCAAGCAAAGCGTCTAGGTGTTTCTTTTGATGCCGCAAAAGCCATTAAAAGCGGCATCAATGTTGAGAAAGCACGCCAATGTGTGTTGACGGCTGCTAGCTCTCAAAGCGCGTCTTTAAAAGTCTCGCCTTATACCCCTCATAGTGATGGGACGAGCAAGGCAAAGATTCACGCAAAATGGGAAGCAGCTTGGAGGGCAGTGAAGTGACGAATATTATTTATGACGACGTACGCAATGGCGCTTATCTTGGACCCTATGACCCCGATATGTCAAACGAAGAAGTGGTGTTTGCATCAGGAGCATTCATTGAAGCGGGAACTGTCATGGGGAAAATTACAGCATCAGAAAAATACATCCCCCTTAATCCAGCAGCATCAGATGGCAGTCAAACACCGGCAGGGATTTCTTTTGCCACTGTTGATGCATCTGAAGCAGATCAGCGCGCCGTGATTACAACACGCTTATGCACTGTAAAAGCTTCTGAACTGCTATGGCCAGATGCCATCACAGACGAGCAGAAGAAAGCAGCCATTCAGTCTTTAGAAGACAAGAACAACATTCTGTTGCGATAGGAGAATGCGCACATGGATATGAATTTTTTTAAACATGATGCTTTCTCAAGCATCACAATGATGAAAGCCATCGAAAACTATGAGTTTCAACCGGGTCTTGTGAGCTCTCTTAATCTTTTTGAGGAAGTTGAAACCAGCACCACAGTGGTTGGTATTGAACGGCGTGATAATACATTTTCGCTTATTCAAACCAGTGAACGTGGCGCACCTTTAGCAGAAGGTGATAGAGAGGGTCGTAATCTTCGGTTTTTCAAAACAACACGGATTGCCAAAAGTGATACCGTAAAATCAGAAGAAATCCAAAACCGTCGTGAATTTGGCGCAGAAGATCAGTTAGAGACAGCAATGAAATATATTGCCAGAAAACAAAAGAAACTGATTTCTGAAATCGAATTGACATGGGAAAATATGCAGCTTGGCGCTGTTCAAGGGGTTGTCCTTGATGCTGATGGCTCCGTAATTGTCGATTGGTACAAGGAATGGGAAATCACACCACCAAAGCCTATTGACTTTAAACTAAATACAGAAACAACCAATGTTGCTGACAATGTTGACCAAGTCATTATGAGGATGATTGAAGCTTCAAAAGGAGCGTTTTCTGATCGTTCACGCATTATTGGGCTTTGTGGAAATGAATTCTTTTCCAAATTGAAAAACCATAAAACAATTCGTGAGACCTATTTAAACACAGCCTTAGCACAGACACTCAATAGCGCCGGAGGTGTTGCAACACCAAGTTCGATTGGCTCTGGGAGCTTTGGTAGTTTTGACTTTGCAGGCGTAACTTTCATTAATTACCGGAGTATCCACAACTATAATGTGAGTGCGAAGGCTGGAACAAAGCGCGCCATAGGCATTAAGCCTGATGAATGTCAATTCTTTCCTGTTAATGCGCCTGGTGTCTTCCAAAAAACCTTTTCCCCTGGTGAAAGCTTGGATTTTGCCAACACGGTTGGAAGACCTCTCTACACCATGTTGATCGTTGATCACGACCGTAATGCATGGGTAAAACCGGAGGTCTATAGCTATCCGCTTTACATCTGTACACGCCCTGAAATGCTGTTTAAAGCCGTGATTGGAGCAAAATAACATGCGATGGAACGGGCTGCTAAACCAAATGGTTAAAGATGTGCGCAACACTTTTGGGCAGCCCATCATCTACACGCGAAAGGACAACCAGCAATCTTTTCGTATCACAGCAATTTACGGCATCAAACATTCGGAATCGGAGGCTGGAGGCAGAATCCCCACCACAATTGCAAGAAAGGAACTTGATCTTTGTATCAATGATAT
>NZ_JBHIME010000010.1:0-2921 GCF_042193875.1 Bartonella sp. OC68QHHN
GGTTTTTGGCAAAGATTGTCCAACACCAGCCATTTGCGTTATTTGGCTGGTTAAGCCCGCCGTTAACATCGACGAGACAATACCCAAAATATTCTTTGAAGAGCCAAGCTCATAAAAAAGAAAGCTATTCTAGGTTAGCCTTCATTCTTTTGCATAAAAATTACTGGCGTAATAAAGGGATCTCCAGATATTACCTCAAAATAGAGCGGGCATTCACCATCCCGAAACTGAGAATAATCAAAGTAAAAGGTTTCACCAAAATCTGTTCTACTCACAACGAGCTGTTCTGGTTTTGCTAAGCCTTGTTTTCTATCATTTCAGTTTGGGTAAACAATATTACCCTCCTAAACAGTTTCAAAGTCTGTATTATAAACGCTTCATATTTCCCCTATCAATTTCACCTCTTCCATAGTTTTTTCCAAAAACGCTTGTAAAAAGGGATAGGTTGCGGAGTGGGAGTGTGCTCAATCTTCTCAATCGGTTGATCACCATCAGGTATCTCAACTCCCGCGTGTACTTTAATTCTTTTGCATAGGAATTCATAAAAGTTACTCGCGTAATATTCGCAATCGCCCAATGCAAGCCTGACATAGAGTGGACATTCACCATCCCGAAACTGTGTATAATCAAAGTAAAAGGTTTCATCAAAATCGGCTTCACATACGATAAGCTGTTCTGCTGTCACAAAACCATGTTTTCTATTGAGTAAGTTTCGGTAAACAATATCACCAGCAGGAATACCTTCCCCATAATCTCCATAAATGCTAAAAATTTCTTCACCCCCTATTTCTCCTCCTCCATATTTTTTTAAGAAAACTT
The DNA here is from genome assembly GCF_042193875.1 of Bartonella sp. OC68QHHN. Lineage (NCBI taxonomy): Bacteria > Pseudomonadati > Pseudomonadota > Alphaproteobacteria > Hyphomicrobiales > Bartonellaceae > Bartonella > Bartonella sp. OC68QHHN. The sequence continues at coordinate 820 of NZ_JBHIME010000010.1, forward strand.
TGTAAGAGGATGTGAATTGCAAGCCGAGAGTTTTCTCCGCCTTTTCAATCTGTAAATCATCTGTTTCATTCTCTTCATCATCTTCACTACCCAAATTGATAATCTCATCATCATATTTATTCACTTTATCAATTAATACTGCAACATCAGCTAAGGTATAGGTTTTCATGGATGATCCTCAAAACTTGCGTTATAAACGCTCCGTATTTCTTCTATCAATTGCCCCTCCTCCATAGTTTTTTCCAAAAACGCTTGTAAAAAGGGATAGGTTGCGGAGTGGGAGTGTGCTCAATCTTTTCAATCGGTTGGTCACCTTCAGGTATCTCATCGCTTACGTATTCTTTAATTTTTTTACAAAGGAATTCATAAAAATTACTGGCGTAATATTCGCAATCTTCAGATGGAAGCCTGACATAGAGTGGGCATTCACCATCCCGAAACTGCGTATAATCAAAATAAAAGGTTTCACCAAAATCAGCGTCACACACGACAAGTTGTTCTGGTGTTGCAAAACCATCTCTCCTATTATTTAAGTTTTGACAAACAATGTCATCAAAAGGAATATCTTCTCCACACTCCTTATAAAGCCTATAGATTTCATAACCAGCAATGTCTCCCCCTTTATAATGTTTTAAAAAAACTTTATAGGAAGATGTGAATTGTAAACCGAGAGCTTTCTCCGCCTTTTCAATCACGAGATCATCAACCTCCTTATCTTTGCTAGCAAAATTAACAATATCACCTTCATATTTATCAACTAATACTGTAACATCATCTAAGGTATAGGTTTTCATCGATTATTCTCCATCAATCATTCTCCAAACTTCTTTTTTCTCTTTTCATCAACCCTAGAGCATTACTGCCGATGCTCCTGTCCCCATCTGTCAAAATTTAGACCTATGATACCCCATTTCATATCAATTAGTCCTCCTAAATTACTGTTTTTTTGTTCTCTATACCCTTTAGCACGTTCCTTCCAATATTCCTCTCTCCATTTTTTAAACTTTTCTCTCTCTATAAGCGATTTATGTGTTTTTGGATTAGCATGAATCACAGAACTATATTTATTATGAGATTCCTTGCTCATTTCTGCTATGGGCCCCTCAGGCGTTTGCTTTAGGTGATGCAACTCAACAGACCTTCCATCAAATCCTATGGGTGCTCTTCCTGCTGCCATTCTCTCAACATTGGTGCCCCATATCGTTTCCTGTTTTTCAGTCCATTTAACCCTTTTATTAGGATCAAAAAGGTCGTTTCTCTGATAGGCTTTGTTAGTCTGTCCAAATTTGCTATCGGTAAATTTAGTGGGTTTCTTTTTTAACCAAAGCTTTTTTTCTTTATCAGCGAGTTTGGTCAGTTCTTTCTTCGCCGCAAGTTTGTCAGGATCTCCCTGAGCGGCAAGTTCTGCAAGATTTTTCTTGGAAGCGAATTGGGCAAAATCTTTCCTAGCATTGAACTTGATCACAGCCTTTTCGCCAAGCTTTATGCCTCCCTTGACTACTCCAGCTCCTCCAGCAAAGTTTTCTAACACTCCGGCTGATAATCTTCCTGTTTCAAAACCAGCATTAAAAGCTCCGTCAACTCCCGCTTTTTCAAAATTCTCTTTTACGTAATCTATATCCCCTATAAAGGAATCCTCAATACCTCCCCAGAATTGACCAGCTCCTTCCCAGACATCATCAATCACATGTCCACTCACGACCCAAGACGCTCCTGTTCCAATGTCTTTAACAGCCCTTTTCGCGCCCCCCCATGGATTGCTAACAAATATCATTATTTGTAACATCATGTTCTTCACACCGCTATCAGCTAACTCGTATAGCTTGATTGGTGTATCAGCAATGAGACCAGACATAACTCCTGTCGAAAAAGTTCTATCTTGTTGTTCATCAATCTCGAACCATTTTTCGTTAACATCTCTTCGACATTGATCATCAGGGCACTCTTCTAACTCTTTCTTCATCTGAGCCTGTTGAGCACTGCTGAGGTAGTTATTAGCAGCGGCATTGCCTGCGGCATCAGCGCCGGCATCAACATCGCCACCGGCAAGGGCAGCAGCAACGCCCCCTGCAGCCCGTGCGACATCAATGGTGTGGTCTCTA
>NZ_JBHIME010000068.1:0-1438 GCF_042193875.1 Bartonella sp. OC68QHHN
AATGGCAACCCAACTTTTAGAAGAAGGATTTAAATACAGTGATGACTCTTATAAAACCATGTTTATCAAAGAGCACCCCATCGCCGTGGTCGACCGTGATGAAAAGGGTAATATACTCTATGAAATAGATGCAAATGGGGTACCTATAAGAGATGCTCGTGGACAACCAATACCTTACGCACATTATTTAACGGATGAAGAAAAGCAGCATTTGCAAGAAGGTGCTGATGGCAAAGTGCATGTGTCCTTTAATGGCATTTTTACACCACTCTATGAGGCAGCTGTTTATGCAGAGCAACATGCGGAGAATAAAAATAATCCGCTTTATTTTGTTGTGTTTCCAGAAGCCGATTCTGCTATCTCAGAACTTCTGGTCGCAGGCTATCAGAAGTTTATGGAAAATAACTTTTGGGGTTTAACCAATTCAACACAAGAAGCAAAAGATTTGATGTATAGCTATGGTCTTACAGGATTAGAACTTTATGGACATAGCCGTGGGACAATGACATTGGGGAATATGCTGAATTCTTTCAAACAAGAAGGTGTTCACGGTATAGCCNTACTTACGAGACAGCACCTGCTGGTAGTAGCAGGTGGAAAGAATGGTGGAGAGTGGCTACAAATCCCATAAGCTCCCATACCTGTCTTGGAGATGTGGGTTATAAATGCCAAAAGTTTTATGGCTCATCTCATCGTGAACAATTTCCTTTAAGGAGGAAAAAATGAAACAAATCTTTAAATTATTGAGTTGCATAGCTTTATTAGTTATAACGGGATGCCAATTTAATAAACCTCCTGCAGGATACTTCACGGTGTGGGAGAAATCAGGAGCAGATCGGCTTGAGGTAAAAAAAGCACTTTTAGAATGTGGAATGCCAGCACCTTATGATGTATTTCCAGAAAACAGAAATTTAAGCAACAATGCATGGGCAACCATAGAAGCTTGTATGATTCAAGCTGGTTTTCATGATAAATATGATAGGGGGGGCTGGTGTGGAAATCATAAAGCCGAGGATCTTCCCATTTGTCGTCCTGGCGCTGTGATCCCGAGGCGCAGTGTCAAGAAGCGCTTAAATAGCCCTTTTTGTAAAAAGCATCCAGAACAATATGAATGCTATCCTTAAGTCTTGCTATTTGTGATGATCAACAATCTGCCATCCTTGCCTTCGCTTGGAATGGCGCGATTGTTTTTTCCAGCAAGCAAAACTCTGTTTCCATTGGGTATAATAGCCGAGAAAAGGATGGTACAGCCACAACCAATATATCCTTGAACAAGAATAAATCTTCTAGCGATTATCATAGTGTCGTGGAGCAATCAGGCATTAAAGCGGGTGATGGCGGCTTTAAGATCAACGTTAAAGATAAAACAACCCTAACCGGAGGCATTATTGAAAGCACCGCGTCGGCAGAAAAAAACAGTCTGACCACAGGAAGCATT
>NZ_JBHIME010000054.1:0-2407 GCF_042193875.1 Bartonella sp. OC68QHHN
TCTTCTTCAACGCGCGTATTCCACAATCCATTATCTGTCTCAACAAGTTTATTATTTCTCATGAGATATTCGACAATAGCTGCAAATTTTTTCTGCGAACAATGACAAACGCGTGCAAGCGTTTGAAAATCTGTTTTAAGTGGTTCTTTTTTTTCATACATGCAAACGAGAAGCGTTATATAAACCCCCCGTTGTTCAGATGTCATTCCATTTGTACCACTTATCCAGTCATACAAATGGAATCTTATCCATGGCATTGCATTAGACATGCGCGCCCCCTTCTTTCATTAAATATAAAATTGCTAAAGCATCTGCTTCGTTGTCGTCTTTAAGCGCATGCCCTTTGGAACATATCGCCCAGCCTGTCTTAGTCCCTAGATCAAGACATAAAATGGTTTGTGCGTGAGTGATCATAATCCCCCCCTTAAGGCTCTACGTATTTATATGTGTGTTATGACAGAGCGTGTTGTGATTGCTTGTCTTGAAAAAATGTTTATGAAAAAGTATCGCTCCCAGCGATTCTAAAAAAGTGGGGGGAGTTATGATGCAAGAATGGATAAAGATATTTCTTACAGGTTTTTTGTCATTTATTACATCTCTTTTAGTGGCTCTTATTTTAAGAAATAAAAACCGTAAAGAAGCAGACAAAATCCGCCAAGAAGATTTAGACAATATAGAAAGGCAATTAGAACAGCTAAAAAAACAAGCTGAAGCCGCAAAAGAGCACGTCTCCATTTTATGGGCAGAAAAACAAATACAAGACTTAGGTCCAAAGTTGAAGGTTACTATGAAAGAGTCAACAGCATACAAATATGACAAAGACTTCTTCATAGAGGTAAATGGCATCATAAAAAATCCTACAGAGCAAACAATGAGAATAAATAATTTTCGGTTATATAACGAAAACCCATTTGCGTTTGATAAAGGTGCTCTTTTGGGAAGATATCCAATGCATTTAGAACCAGAAAATGAAAAGTATATACCCTTAAAAAGTCTTTTTGTAGCAGATTTAAAAACACAGGAGATCTTCGATTTTTTTAATTTAGATGCATCTGAAGAAACAGAATTTTCTTTCACAGTTCGCCACCTAAAACCAGATATCGTAAGCACACCAATTTTTATCATTAAACACACTTCATCAAATCATGCAGAGAAAATACTTGAAACTACTTTTTGGCCCAGCTTTTTACTGCCACTCGAGGAGAGTAGTCTCAAAAGCGGTTAATTTTTTCCATTAAATCTTTTTGTGTTTGAATTAAATCTTTTTGTTTACGTATTATGTTTTCCATTATTTCATCTGTCTCTTTTTCATGCGTTTCCGTCGTTTTATAAAAGTAAAAGCCAGCAAAAAACATGATTACATTGACTATAAAAAACACAATCATCGCTGCCAAACCGTAATCCATTCCCATTCCATACCTCACTTATTTTTCTTCATATTGAGATTGCAACATTTCATTTTGTTCACATGGCTTCATGCAAACAGTGGAACCCTTGACAAAAGAAGGCGTTGCTTTTTCTTGTATTGCAGTAGTAACATTTTCTTGATACCAATCACTAGGACTTACATAATTATCCGTAATCTTTGCTATTTGCTTTATTATCCTAGGCTGAGGAAATCTCTTCTTATTTATGTAACGCGCTATTGATGTCTGTGTAACACCTATAGAGGCTGCAAACTCAGCGTAAGTAATATTATTCTTCAATAAATATGATTTTAGCTTAAACATTCCAAAATCATACCATAGTGGTATTTTTAATGCAAGAGATTTTTACCGTATTGGTATTTGAAAGATAAATTTTTTTTTATAGGATAAGAATCATGAATAACTTAAAATTTTTCAGAGAGAAAATGGGCTTAAGCTCTAAAAAGTTAGCTGAATTAGCAGGTACGAGTCAACCACAGATTTTTCGCTTAGAAAATGGTCATCGGAAATTAACAAAAGAATGGGCTATACGTTTAGCGCCTCACTTATCCGTTACCCCTAAACAATTGATGTTTTCAGAACAGGAGACAAATAACTTAGATGCACAAATAGAAGATATGCTCGAACATCTAAGTTATGATAACAAAGTTAAACTTCTTGATCTTCTTTCTTCATTTTATCAAGAAAAGAAATAATAAATTTCTTTTTTCATCCTCTGTTAATTTTTTCCAAAACGCTAATATTTTTTCATCAATCAATAGATTTTTATCCATTATTTCACCCCTTCCAAATATAAAATAAAAAAAATAACCATTTTGGTATTGACTTAATATTACCATAATGGTATAAATATCTCATAAACCACAAACCAACAATTGCCAGAGGCGTTAGGGAGGAGCAATTATGGAAAATCCAATTCTTATAAATTCTGATGAAATTTTATTAGTTGTCTATAATGATGATGATCAAAACATTGGTCG
>NZ_JBHIME010000012.1:0-31394 GCF_042193875.1 Bartonella sp. OC68QHHN
GATCAAATGAATCATGCATAAAAGTGTGGATTCTTAAGTGGATTCATATAAAATAATTTCACTCAAACTATTGACTTTATTAGTTTTTTATGCATAATATGTTATCGAACTCAAGAACGCTATCAACAAAAGCGTGAAGCAATGCACAATCTTCATTAGGAAACTCCTCTTCAAAAAGACCTCGGAAAGATAGCAATCTGCTATGGCTATCAACGCTATAACAGCTCCACCATACCTATCATCCTATAGATTATTCTCAATATTATCATTGAAGATAACTTCTCATAGAACTGTATAAAATAAAGTACTCAAACTAATCTAGACATTGGACATTTTCTCTCCCACCACGGCCACAATAAGCCATTGAGCTGTAAGAGCTGGTTTTTTTAACTGTTCAATTTCCACTGTAACCCCATAATGGAAAACCACTCGACCAGAAGGGCGAATTTCTGCAGCATCTAACACAAAACGCGCACGTACCCGTGCCCCTGTTTTCACAGGACTCATGAAGCGTACTTTATCGAAACCATAATTAATCCCCATTGTGCTCCCTTCCAACTCTGGAAGAGCCTCATAAGCGAGCGTAGACAAAAGCGATAATGTTAAAAAACCATGAGCAATTGTGCCCCCAAAAGACGTCTTTTTTGCCTTTTCCTCATCAACGTGTATCCATTGGTGATCATCTGTAGCGCATGCAAACTGATTAACCATATCCTGTGTAACAAGACGCCACCCCGATAATCCCACTTCTTTCCCAATAAAACTGGTGACATCTTGTACTGCTATTTTCTGCTGCATAACGCTATTCCTATTTTATTTGATAAAAGCAACCACCCCTCTTGCTTTTATAAAATCCATTGATTAGAGCATCAAGAATAAAAGATTAATTGTCTTAAAAAGAAATGCACCTTATGAATGAGAAAAGTTTTTTAGCAGAATAGTTTTCAAATGGGAAAAAAGAATGGCAAGCAATGTGAGCCTAACAGGTTTAGCACATGATTTGAAACAACGTGCAGAAAAGCATCCCCCCATCCGTATTGGACTGATTGGTTGTGGTGAAATGGGCACAGATTTATTATCAAGTATTGCTCATATGGATGGTATAACAGTCGCTGCAGTAGCCACTAGGACGCCATCACGTATTTTTGATGCCGCTTCACTAGCCTATGGTGAGGATGGGCATGTCTGTGAAGTTGAAAATACTTATGCTCTCACGCAAAGCATTGAAAAAGATTTGATTGCAGCAACAGATGATATTAACCTTGTTTTACGTCATGAACAAATTGATATTATCGTTGATGCAACAGGCTATCCTGAAGCAGGAGCAGAAATTGGTATCAAAGCGCTTGAGAATAACAAACATCTTGTCATGATGAATGTTGAAGCAGATGTTACAATTGGCGCTTATCTCAAACATGAAGCAGAAAAACGAGGGCTCATTTATACACTTGGTGCCGGAGATGAACCAACTTCTTGTATGGAACTCATAGAATTTGTTTCAGCCCTTGGACATAAGATTGTTGCAGCGGGGAAAGGAAAAAATAATCCTCTGCGCTTTGATGCTATACCTGATGCTTACGAAGAAGAAGCATTCCGGCGTAATATGAATGTGCGCATGTTGGTTGAATTTATTGATGGTTCCAAAACGATGGTTGAAATGGCAGCAATTGCCAATGCCACTGGACTTCTCCCCGATTGCCCAGGAATGCATGGACCACAAGCGGCGCTGCAAGATTTGAGCAAAGTGCTTATCCCAAAACAAGATGGAGGCATTTTGCAGCAATATGGTATTGTGGATTATTCAACAGGCCAAGGTGTTTCCCCAGGTGTCTTTGTCATTGCAGAAATAGCACACCCACGTTTACGCGAACGTATGGAAGATTTAAAAATTGGTCAGGGCCCTTATTTTACCTTTCACCGCCCCTATCATTTAACAGCAATGGAAGTTCCCCTCACCTGCGCACGCGTTATGCTTTATGGCAAAAAAGATATGGCTCCTCTTAGCCATCCCGTAGTAGAAGTCTGTGCTGTTGCTAAAAAAGATTTACATCCAGGTGATCAGCTAGACTTTATCGGTCTTTATACTTATCGCGCTTGGATAATGAACATCGCAGAAGCACGCGCTCACCACGCCATTCCTTGTGGTCTTTTAGAAAAAGCAACAGTAACAACTGCAATTAAAAAAAACGAACTCATTACAGTACATAATACTGCTATTCGTGAAGATCAATGGATTGCACGTCTTCGTGCTAAACAAGACCTTTTACTTCATGGACCTTCTTCCGCTAAGCTATAAACACTCCTTATTACCTTCCTTAGAAGTATCCTTCCCTTACACAACAGAACAATCCAGAATACACTTGTATCACAAATACAGGTTTCTGTTTTAATAAAGGCATTTTCCAACGACACACATCACTACTTCCCTCCCACAATATGGCCCGTAAATGCTACAATATAAACCACCCCATAAAATGGCATAAGATTCATTGTGTATCACTATCTTTACTCTATAAAGATACAAACCGGCATCATCATTTTATTTGCCAATATTACGACAATCCTTGAGCCTTTGAGATGATTCATGAGAAGAATTTTACTCTTTTTTTAATAGTTTTATCCATACACGAAGGCAACTTGTCATACGTAAAAAATACTTTTGATGGATTTAACATAAACAAATTTGAGATGATAAATAATAAGCTATCATTTTTCTTATTGCAAAAGAGCCCTGAATACAGGGATATTTTTATTTTATCCTCTTATGAAAGAGAAAAAATTTTTAAAAAGGATTAAGTTTGCCTTTGATGAATAACCTTCATATGAGAGAAGGTAGACAATATTAAAAGGCTGATAAAGATAGTGAGTATACTAGCCTTATTACTAGGAAATAACCATAAACTGTAAAAAATCAGGTTACACTAATTTATAAAAAAAACATAAATGTAGGACCTTGAACTTTAATAATGTTAATAAAAGCTACATTTAGTATTAAGAATAGTGATTTTTCACTCCAGTACATTATAAATAATTTCAAATACTTATTTTTTCAAAATAATGAAGTGAACAAAAAAATCCTTGACTTTTTTGAAGAGCTTTCTATTAAAGTGTACTGAATATTCCCAAAATAGATACAACAGCACCTAATACATCCCCAATACATAAAGAAGCAAGAAGTGCTAAAATACCTATTCCACCCCAAAAGGCTGAACCTGAAAAGGCAGAAGCTTTTTCAGCTTTCCCCAAAGCAATGCCATCTTGTTCCTCAATGCCTCGACTAACTGCTCTATCCACAGCTTTAACAGCTACATTTTTTTCTAGTGAAGAAATAGTAACTGCCATTCTCTCTTGAAATTGATTTTTCACAAAACTTGCATTTCCCTGTATAGTTTGTACAAAAAAAAGAATAAATAGTGTAAAAGTAAATGAACATACACTATTTTTAAATATTTTAAACATAGCTTTCTTTTCTCCTCTTTTTCTTCACTGAAAAAATGAAATAATATTCACATATATAAAAACCAAAAATTATATTTAATAATTTATATATAACACATTATGTATTACATGTAAATACATAAAATCAATAATTGATAGAAACAAATTATAAAATAAATAAATCTATCAGATTTACAAAAAAATTATAATAAACACTAAAGCATCAACAAAATACATAAAATTAAATAAAAAATAGAGTCATGAAAAAATAAGATGATCATCCAAAATACTGAAAAACAATTTTCTTTATTAATTTTCATAAAAGTTATTCTATATGTTTATTCAAGATTGTAGATCACATACATATTTATATTTTGAGTAATTATATTTACCCTGTATTAGTAACAAATAATTATCTTTAAAGGAAATTTTTGCCAATATTCACATAACTGTATTCAATTTGTGCAAATTAAATAATAATAATAATAAATAATTGATCAAATTATTGAAAGAAAATTTATAGAGAAAATTACTAAAAAATTGCGTTTTCAATAAATAATGAAAAAATTATTTTTCATTATATGATGTGAAGTATTTAATCTGTCTGAATATTTACTTATTAAAAATGAGAATATGCATCAGAAAGAATTACCAAAGATAGCTATCTTTAGAACGGTCGCCTCATATTACAGAAAAAATTGAGTTGGCTTTGCTCAATAAAAACTTCACTATTTTTAATAAAGCTCTCATTTTTATAGCATCCATATGTGATGTAAAAAGACACCTATTTGCGTTTCTCTTATAGATAGATTAAATAGTGATAGCACCTTTGACCACTTTGTCTGTATTAACTTCTCTTTTAGGCAATAATTTATGGTATCTAACAGGCCTTTTCTCGCTCTTTTACCTTTGGGCGCACACGAATATCACGGAGAGCACCTTCCCTTCGAAACCGACTGGATTATTGCTGAAGCTTTTGCAAAAGCCCTCACTTTACAGACAAAAGAGCAGTTTCATATCGCACTTTTACCGGTTGAAAAGATTGGCTATTCTATAGAACATATGGATGTTACAGGCACACAAACCCTTACCTTTTCTGATGCGATTAAGCGATGGATCAAGATTGGTGAAAACTGTTATCATAAAGGGATCAACCGTCTTCTTCTTCTCAATGCTCACGGAGGCAATTCACCTTTAATGAGCATTGTTATCACCGAATTACGAAGGCGCCTTTCCATGCTCGCTGTAGCAACAAGCTGGAGCCGTTTTGGTTTGCCACAAGGTCTTATGGAGCCTTTTCAACAGCATCTTGATATCCATGGAGGTTTTATCGAAACCTCTCTCATGCTCTATTTAGCACCTGAAAAAGTTCATATGGAAAAGGCAACAAATTTTCATAATAAACAAGCGGATATGATTGCCAATTATCGATATTTACGCGCTTATGGTCCTCATGCCTTTGGCTGGACAATGCATGATTTAAATACGCAAGGTGCGGCAGGAAACGCAAGCAAAGCAACACCACAAGCCGGTGAAGCAATCTTTTCTCATGTTCTGTCTCAGCTTCGTGATTTACTTGATGATATCAATCGATTTAACATAAACACATGGCAATAAAGAACAATAATAAGGTCTCTCCATGGAAACGACACACCCCAAAAAACTTCCCGTTACGGTTCTCACAGGCTATCTTGGTGCAGGAAAAACCACCCTTCTCAACCGCATTCTTAGTGAAAATCATGGCAAACGTTATGCAGTCATTGTCAATGAATTTGGTGAAATTGGTATTGATAATGACCTGATCATTGAATCAGACGAAGAAATTTATGAAATGAATAATGGCTGTGTTTGCTGCACCGTACGTGGTGATCTCATTCGCATTCTGGAAAGTCTGATGCAACGTTCTCATCGATTTGATGCGATCATTATAGAAACGACAGGGCTTGCAGATCCCATTCCCGTAGCACAGACCTTTTTCATGGATGATACTATCCATGAAAAAACAGCTCTCGACAGTGTCATAGCGGTCGTTGATGCAAAGCATTTGCCCTCTCAACTGAAAAAAAGTCGCGAAGTTGAAGAGCAAATTGCCTTCTCTGACATCGTTCTTTTAAATAAGATTGATCTTGTCACAGAACAAGAACGCGCCTATGCTGAATCCCTTATTCTGGGCATTAATCCTCGCGCTATACTCTATACAACACAGCGCGCCAATATCCCTCTTGAGACACTCCTCAATCGTGGTTTCTTTGATCTCCAACGGACTCTCGATCATGAACCTCATTTTCTCGATCACGAACATACACACCAACATGCCAACCATGTGTGCGGTCCCGATTGCCATCATGACCATCATCACGCATCCTCCATTCATGATATTACCATCACTTCTGTAAGTTTAAAAACAGGTGCTCTGCAACCAGAAAAGTTTTTCCCCTGGATCCAACAGATTACGCAGCAACAGGGACCTGATATCTTGCGTCTCAAAGGCATTATCGCCTTTCAAAGAGACGATGATCGTTACGTCATTCAAGGTATACACATGCTTCTTGAGGGACAACATCAACGCCCATGGCGTGAAGATGAAAAACGAGAAAGTCGCCTTGTTTTTATAGGACGCTCCCTTGATGCTGAAAAATTAAAAACTGGTTTTGAAAATTGCGCATAAGTGAGTGATAATGCCAAACATTACCCATTATGATCTCAAAAGTTACTGTCTTTCCTGCGGTTTTATAGGCAATAAACCAGCTTTTGTTTCCGTAGAAGGTTTCATTGTTTTTTTTAATCCAACCCCACAAATCTTTGAAGTTCACAAAGGAATAATTTCAAGCCATTTTTCCCCTGACAATACCGCGATCATCACAGGTGGAGAAGATGGAAAAATCTGTCAAACAATCGCAGCGGGACATACAGAAGTGCTAAGCCGAAAAGAACGCAAATGGATAAACAACGTTGCTTTTGGTCCACAAAAAGCTTTTGCTTTTTCCTCCTCACGTTTCGCATTTGTGCATGTTGGAAAAGAAAGACAAGAGCTCACACATGAACGCAGTGTAGAAGGCCTCGCTTTTGCCCCAAAAGGTTTACGACTTGCCGTTGCCCATTACAATGGAGTTACTCTTCATTGGCTATCAACGCAAATAGCTCCCACCACATTGGTATGGAAAGGAGCTCATTGTGGCGTCACCTTTTCGCCAGACAACCGCTATGTCATTTCCACGATGCAAGAAAACGCCTTACACGGCTGGCGTCTTAGAGATCATCAACACTTACGGATGAGTGGCTACCCAAGCAAAGTCAAAAGCTGGTCTTGGAGCGCAAAAGGAAAATGGCTAGCAACATCAGGTGCCTCTGCCGCAATTGTTTGGCCCTTTCATACAAAAGATGGCCCCATGGGAAAAACACCACTAGAACTAGGAACACGAGCAAATGCGCTTGTTAGCAGCGTTTCATGCCACCCAAACAAAGAAATTGTAGCAATAGGCTTCAATGATGGAATGATTTTAGCGGCATATTTTCATGATGGAAAAGAAGTCCTTCTAAAAGGTTATGGGAAAGGTGCTATCTCAGCACTCAACTGGGATCAAGCAGGATACAACCTCACCTTCGGTAGCGAAAATGGTGAATGTGGTATGATCAATATCACTGATTAAACCAAGCATCAACAAACGCAACCATCGCTGATAGAAAATGCCTACACAATCCTCTAGAAATCCTATCTCCTAGTCTCCCTCAAAAGTCTCATAAAATCTTCGTAATCATTGAATCTTTCCTCCCCCCTTCAGACAAGAAAATACCTTAAACATGTTTTTTGACCTTTTAACATTGCTACCCCCATACAAGAATAAAAACATCACCCCCAAGATCGCCCCCCAGCTCCCTATAAACACCTATAGGCTACATACTTCGACAAAAGCATTTTTCTTAAAAATTCAGCAAAAATAGCTTATACCATCATTGAAACAACTATTTATTCCTACGATCAGAAGAATGGAATTCAACACTATTTTCCTAAATAAAAAATTTTTTGATTTCCCTCTCTAAAGAGCAAAGTTTCCTCCTAGCAGCCTTCTACACTTCGGTTTCTTGCCTAGCAGATTCCATCTAATAATCATTCCATGGAGCTTCTATCATCGCCCTCTGTTCCGGCATCTCCTCCATCTCGGAATTCTGTTTCTCTTGCTTCTACCTCTGTTAAACCAAAGCCTTCTACATCTTCTGACCCTATTGATCCTTCGTCTAATCTTCCTATGTCGCTTGATGTTCAGACTAATTTCCAAATTAGAGTTGTTGTTCCTCAATTGCCAACTTATCTTCTTTTACCAAATGCCTTATTTCATGCTGATTTAGTGGATATGACCACGCAAAATAAGACGTTAGAGACAATGCGGAATGCTTTTCATTCCTCTTGGAAAGATGATGAAAAGACAGCATTTTTTGTCCGTGGTTATGGTGGAAGTCACCATTATACTTCAAATTTGTCTGCTTTTGAGTATGGCTATGGCGCTGAGCTGAATTATACTGCACTGGAAGCAGGTATTTTGCTAAAGGAAATTGAGAGTTTATACAGTCGTACATTCTTTGGGATGATGGGAACCTATGGAAGCCTCTCTCTACAGCCTCAAAATGTGGTACAAAGTAAAAAAAGCACATTTGATAAATGGTCTGTTGCTGTTTATGGAAGTCTCCAGCATGATACGGTTTTTTATATAGATGAGGTATTATCGTATGAACTTTTTAAGGGAGATGTTCTTACTTTTGCACGAGGCAAGGTTGTAGCGTTAAAGGGTAAACAGTTTAGCGGTTCTTTAACGAGTGGCAGAACGTTTGCAACAAGGTATAAAGGTGTTATTTTTGAGCCGCAGATTCAGATTGTTTATCAGCATCTTCAGTTTAATCCGGCATATGATGTTGATTTAGGGAAATTTCATCAATGATTTAGAATGTTCATTTATCATTCTATATATTGAATAAAAAACTGAATATTATAAATTTCTTTCATTTCAAACCTGTTTATATGTAATCAATTAACCCCTTGTCCATCACAAACGAAGCTGGCATATAAAGAAAGACTTTTGAAAAAAGTGGAATTGTTTCTTATGAACATTCTCGAGTGCTAAAATCTGTGCAGTATTGAATACTGAAAAAAGAATATGCTATCCGTTTATTACAGCAATGAAAATGATATATTGTATCTTATCAAAATTTCTCTGGCACCTATCATTTACAAAAAAATAACCGTAAAAACACGATAAAGCATACTTTACTTTTTATTATAATTTTACATAAAACTCCCTCTGTTTGTTCTAAAAATAAGTATTTATCGAAAGTTCTTAAGTAAATATCATAAAAAAGGGAACAAATAATATGCGTATTAAATGATACAAACATGAATAAAGTTCTAAAACAAAATTCAAAACAATGCATAAAGCTCATAAAGACTAAACTTGTGATCTATAAAAATTAATAAAGAAATAGACAAAAATAACCACCCCCTCTTAAGAAAAACGCCTAAAAACCAATCCTCATCTACTTTATATTAAAAAAAACCATCAATATCGCCTCTTTTGAAAGATCATGCCACACGCATTCAGCATTCAAGCTTCTCACATTCACAATGAAATCTGTCCCCATATCATAACATGAAAAATTTTAGAAAAATTCCTCATCGCATAGAAGAAAGTATATAAATCATAAATCTAAGAAAGCATCTATTGTAATCTTTTATCTCAAAAATAACCATATTGATCGAAGCAAAACAAATTTTAATACATTGAAAGGCAGAAAAATCTTCTGCCTTTCATATAAAAATACACATTGTACCTCTTTTAAAAATGATAGCTTAATCCACCAGAAAAATGCGTTCCAGAAAAACCAACTTTCTTAAATTTATGCTGATAAGTTAAATCTCCATAAAGAGAAAGTTTTGAAGAAAGACGAGCATTAAACCCAAGACCTGCTTCCAAAAAAGAACCAAAAAAACCTAATTGGAAATCGTTTTTAAAAGAAACAAATTGCTTATCTTCAAAACTATGCAAATAAGAAAGCTTACTATAAAAAGAAACGACACGTCCCTCTTCAGAAACATTAAGTGTCTTGCTTAAACGCCCACCAACACGCCCCACCCATTGATGAAATTTTCCTAAATCAACATCAATATTATCAACATCATATGCCGGATTAAACTGAAGATGCTGATAAACAATCTGAATCTGCGGCTCAAAAATAACACCTTTATACCTTGTTGCAAACGTTCTGCCACTCGTTAAAGAACCGCTAAACTGTTTACCCTTTAACGCTACAACCTTGCCTCGTGCAAAAGTAAGAACATCACCCCTAAACAGACCATAAGAGAATACTCCATCCATGTAGAAACCGGTATCATGCTGGAGACTTCCATAAACAGCAACAGACCATTTATCAAATGTGCTCTTTTTACTTTGTGCCACATTTTGAGGCTGTAGAGAGAGGCTTCCGTAGGTTCCCATCATCCCAAAGAATGCACGGCTGTATAAACTTTCAATTTCCTTTAGCAAAATACCTGCTTCCAGTGCAGTATAATCGAGTTCGGCTCCATACCCATACTCAAAAGCAGACAAATTTGAAGTATAATGGTGACTTCCACCATAACCACGGACAAAAAATGCTGTCTTTTCATCATCTTTCCAAGAACTATGAGAAGCGCTTCCCATTGACTCCAACTCCTTATTTTGCATGGTGAGATCCATAAGTCCAGCATAGAATAAAGCATTGGGCAAAAAAAGATAAGTTGGCAATTGTGGAACTACAGCCCTAATTCCTGACTCAGAATGAATATCAGGTTTAGAGGGCGTAGGCATTGGATCTTTAGGTGAAGGATCTTCTGGTTCAGACGGTACAGATGGCTCAAGCGGAGAAGGCACAGGTGGAACAGGTGTAAATGGAGTAGGCATAGGATCTGTAGGCAAAGGATCTTCTGATTCAGACGGTACAGATGGCTCAAGCGGAGAAGGCATCGGTGGAACAGGTGCAGGAGTAACCGGCTCAACAGGGATAACTTCGGAAGGAGTTGGTTTAGGATTAATATAGATACTTTCGAGACGAAAATCCCAAAATTCCCCCGTTCCTTCAACTAATCTATCACTAGGATTAGCTCTTCCCAAAGGAGAAGTGGGACCATAGGCTTGAAGATTATATTGATAAGGTGAACCATTAACTGTAACATAATTGCCAGCTAGTTTAAAAGAATCCTGCTGGGCTATCCCAGAAACTTGAATAATCGAAACACTCCGGTTTTTTACATCGTCGATTCTTTCATTGCTTACACTTGTTTCTGAATTCTTTGAAAGATCTTGTACATGGATCACAGCAGTTCCAGAGACATCACCATGGATCAAAATACGATCAACTTTTTGAGGATCAAACAAACCTTCATTATTCAAAAATGCACTGAGCTTAATCTGAACATTGCCATGTGCGCTAAATACTTCATTCATTCCATTGTCATTATATACTTTATCCATTTCATTTTCAATGTATGGCTGTTTCCTTCCAATACGCAGCGTTTGATAATCGTCAGAACTATCTTTAGCAAAAACAATTGTACTGTTGAAAAGACTCAAAAAGGAAATGGATGAATCTGTAGAATTCGGCTCCTGCAAATCTTGATATTTCCTTTTTCTTAGAGTCCATGTCGAGCCATCTCTTAACTGCAAATCAACAGTAGATATATCCTCAACGCGGGTCCCTCCTACAAGTGAAGAGTCATGAGCTATAAGAGAGATAAAAGAGCCTTTTTCAGCTTTTAACAACAAATCACCAGAAATCTTTGAGTTGCCTGTTAATTCAATAGAACTGAGAACTTCGCCACCATAAGATCCTCTACTATAAATAGCCGTACCATTTGGAACTGTTAAAGTTGTCTGTGTCAAAGAAACAGATGCCTCACCCGTAATAACTGTATCCGCATTTGAAAGTTCTTCTTCATATTCATCTAGGAATTGAACCAGTTGTTTTGGACCTAACGAATGAAAATACAGACCATAAGTTCCCTCTCCCTGCACAGAAACATTTGATCTTTCAAGCTGAATTTTTGTCTTCTTAAAGTCATCTGATAAACCATATTGTTGAACCAACTTACCCTTATCATCTGCAAAACCTGAAAAATTTTTAATCAAGAAAGCATGCATATCGGTAAGCTGAATAGTATTATCCCTCAAATGAACATCCCCCCCTTGAAAAACCTCAAAAGCTCCTGGAAACTTATCTATAAATTTTTCTTCATCTTCGTCATCAACGCTATCCCTTTCCTTTTTTCCTTTCCCATTAATCTGCATTTTATCAAGAAGATATCTCCCCCCGAACCGTGATGAAAATGAGCCTACCTCCTCAAAAGTAACTGTACTACCTGACATTCTAACCATTGCACCAAAACCACTAAGAATACCTATCGATTTTATATTCAAAGCGTCTGGCTTAATCCCAATATTTACAGAAACTAAAGCAATATCTGCTTTTTTTCCCGATGCATAAATAGCATGCGAACTCCCCTCAAACGCCCCTCTTGTCATGTTAATAACTGCATTCTGAGCACGAAGACCGGGTATATTATTAAAATTCGCATCGGTTAAATTAAGCTCTCCGCCATCTTTTACATATGCACCATAGGCAGATATTTTATCTGAATTATCACCCAGAACAATGATCTGAGATGCATCAATAACCGTGCCTTCTTTTTCCACATATATAGCAGCAATGGGAGCCGAATCATCAGAATCCTCCTGGAGACCTTTTAAATAATAAGTTTTATTATGAAGTGTGTGTCTTCCACCATCATCACATTTATAAAATGGAGCAGCTGGATCACACGAACCTCCAGCAGCTTTAACATTGACAACTTGCAAAAAATGAAAAACAGCTGTTGTTAAAGCACAAAAAAATATATGATTTCGGAATGTATTAAACATAACTTCGCTTTACCCCTCTTTATTAAAAGATGAAGAACACTTAAAAATGATCAAAAAAACTTCTAAAATACGAGAAATAAAAGACAAATACTAAATATTACTAACTAATATAACTATATATAATAATATAACTATATACTTATATATAAATTATTTTATATTTCAAGTACAGATAAAAATGACAATGGAATCTACCTAGAGAAATCCCTCTGCAATACTAACCTTAAACAGTTTATGCTGATAAGAAAAAGCACCATGTTGTTACCTGTTGAAATCAAAAATCTATCCCATTCAAGATCATATAAAATCAAGATAAAATCGGCAAAAGCTTTGGAAAAATTTAGCTTGATAGAGAACACTTTCAATTATAAAAAAAGCAGCGCACTATAGCACCTTTTATACAAAATCCACTTTTCACCATAATTAAAAGCGGCAGCATAATCACTAGAGAAACTCACTCCCTAAAATCTAGCTTTATTAAGCTTGTACTTATATCTCCATGAAATGTAATTTGTGGAGATAATTTGGCATTAAAACCCAATTCCTGTCTCTAGGATAGAGCCTAAAGCAGCCAATTGAAAAGTATCACCCAAATACACAATCTCTTTATTTCTCAAATCACTGCCCAAATGAAGCTGCCATTTTTAAAAACAACGCCCCCCCTCTCCAGATACAGTAAATATCTTGATTCAACGCCCAACACCACGCATCAGCTCATTGTTTTTGTTTCTCCATCCCACAATCAAAACCATCAATATCGCAGACTTTATGAAACGAAAAATTATGATAAACAAACTGAACCTGTGGTTCAAAAATAAAATATCGGCTGCCTATCATAAATGTTTTACCAGCAGTTAAGAAAACACTTAGAAGCTTACCTCTCAATGCAGCCGTTTTACCTCGCTCAAGTGTGAGAACATTTCCATTAAACAAACCATAGGATAAAAGACCATCAACATAGAATCCTGAATCATGCTGCATGCTTCCATATGCTGTGATTGTCCATTTTATCAAATATACGTTCTTGACTTTTTAACCTTTCGAGGCTGCAAAGAAAGCTTGTCATAAACCCAAAGGACATTACCGCAAACACAACACACTCTCACTTATTCTTATTCTGCGAAAAACGTCTGTTTCTATCGCTTTATAATCAAGATCACCTTCATCACCATATTCAAGCCTAGATAGATTTGAAGTATAATGATACTTTCCTCTGTAATCGCTCAAAACAGGACAAGATTTTTATTGATTTTCAACAATCGACGAAAACAGTCTATAGAGTTTCCAACTGCTTATTTTGAGCACTATTATCCAACAAGACGACATGAAATAAACCATTTTATACGAAGAAACAAAACAGAATCTATAGAACTACGGCTCTCGCATTTCGTTCAAAATTTGGAGAAAGCTCAGAAACAAGAGCTCCCCCAGATACAACAAGAACAGTATCGGATGCAAGAAGAAACAGACATAGTGCATAAGAAGCAGCAGGAATAAGATGAAAAACGGAGAAAAACTCAAAATTTAAGACCTTAGCCTAAGTTCCAGAACGGCTTAACCAACCTCAAACTCACTCACATATTAGCATCATGCATGATAAGCAAGAGGAATGCGAGCAAACACAATTTAGATCAGGAATAAAAAAGCAAATAAACTTTACTAGAAGACACCTTTTAGACACACAAAGAACTTGTTTTCAAAATTGCTAATAAAACACTGTGAGAAAAAAAGCCACAAACTATGCTCGTGGCTTTTAAATGAAACAATCAAAGCACAACTAAGCTAAAAACGATAGCGCAATCCCCCAGAGAAACTAATTCCAGAAAAACCAGCCTTTGTAAGCTTGTGCTGATAAACAAGATCTCCATGAAGAGCAAACTTCGAAGACAATTGAGCATTAAAGCCTAATCCAGCCTCTAATGAAGAACCAAAAGCACCCAATTTAAAAGCATCCTTAAAATGCACAGTTTTTTCCTTCCCAAAAGCATGAGTCAGATAAAGCTTACTATAGAAAGCAACAGCATTCACGCCTTCAGAGCCTGTAGGAGTCTTGGTCAAACGTCCACCAACACGAGCCACCCACTGATCAAGTCTTCCCATCTCAATATCAAAGTTATCAATATCACGAGCCTGATCAAATTGGAGATTTTGATAAATAACCTGAACTTGTGGATCAAAAACAAAACCTTTATAGCCTGTTGCCAATGACTGACCACCCGTCAAAGAAACGCTTAAAGGTTTGCTCTTCAACGTTGCTGTTTTGTCACGCGCAAGGGTGAGAACATCGCCTTTCAATAGACCATAAGAGAACAGAGCATCTACATAAAAGCCTGCATCATGCTGCATAGTGGCATATGCTGTCGCTATCCATTTATCAAATACACTTTTTTGACTGTATTCAACATCTTGAGGCTGCAAAGAAAGTTTGCCATAAGTTCCCATGACACCAAAGGACATGGTACCATACATACTTTCTATTGTTTGCAACAAAGCACTAGCCTCTATGGCCTTATAACCAAGATCGCCTCCGTAACCATATTCAAGCGCGGACAGATCTGAAGCATAATGGTAATGACCACCATAGCTGCGCAAAAATAAAGCAGGCTTTTCATAAACTTCTAGCGTTCCATTGGAAATGGTCCGCAATATCTCCAACTGCTCGTTTTTATTGCTAATATCCATCAAATCGATATGGCATAAGCTATTTGGCAAGAGCAGATAAGTCGGAACTTGCGGAACAACAGATCTTACAGCAGAAACAACATCTACAGAGGATTCAGCATTGGCAGTGGATGTAAAATCGACAGTAGATGTCGATTCCACAGAATGTTCAGGAATAATATCCGAAACAGAAATACGTACAGGAGGCGTATTTTCAGAAACAGTAGAAGATATACCATCATCAGAAACGACATATTGATTTTCTAAGCGAAAATTCCAAAAAGGCTCATTGTTCTTAATAAATTTATCGTCCTTAACAAATCTCTGCTTCATATGCTCTTCCTTTACAGTAAACCTTGGAGCATAGGAACGAAGAACATATTTATAAGGTGCCCCACCTAGCGTAACGTATTGGCCATTCAATTGAAAAGAATCATTTCTCGCTTCTCCATATACTTGAATAAGTGAAATACTGTGCGCTTTTGCACTTTCTTCTCCTGAAACTCCTGAAATACCTCGCACGTGAACTATAGTTTTTCCACGAACGTTACCGTGAATTAAGAGCCTATCCGCTACTTGATTGTCATTCGAAACACTAGGATCCAAACGCGCATTCATGTGAATCCAACCTTGGTATGCCCTATAAACAACATCAGATCCCTTTCCAATGCGCATAGTCTGATAATCATGGGATGTATTGGCTCTTGGTTCTTCAAAAACAATAGAACTGTTATAAAGTAATACAGACGAAACCGATAAATCACCGATAGAATTAAAATCGTGTAAATTGTTATGTCTCGGACGCAATAAAAACCATTGCGAATTATTAGACAATTGAAGCCTGACAGTAGAACTTTCATCAACACGAACTCCCCCTACAATAGCAGAAGCATTAGCATTAACCATTACAGAAGAGTTATTTTCAGCTCTCAGCAATAAATCTCCTAAAAGCCTTGCACCTTGAAAGAGATTAATAGAACTATTGGACTTGCTACTATAAACAGCTACATTATTTGGAACTATAAAATCCGTTCCAACCAAAACAACTTCTTTTTTTGACGGATCATTAAGTTCCATCTCTCCTTCTAAGCGCATACCATATGCATTGCCCTTTATTGTAATAGTAGAATTTTCAATGCTAGTAAAAGTATGACCATTCCCCTGCAATGAAAATAGATGAGCATTGGTAACATCAATACGACCTTTCATAAAATTAATGTTACCGCCTCGAAGCGCATAAAAAGCTGAATTTTCACTGCGACCATCTGCTTTCATGATCTGATTTCCCTCTACACTAAGAGAAACCCCCTTTAGCACGACGTTCCCTTTTCCTTCTATCTTAACTCCAACACCATTTGTCTTAATTTTCATATTGTCTAAATAAATATCAGAAACTCCGCCACGATCAGCTTCTACGCCATTTGCAGAAGCTCCCACTCTATCTTCCTCCTTTGTTACAGAAACTGCTACTCTGATTGCGTCAATCGAACCACCTTGCATACTTATTGATCCACGACTAGCATTCACCCCCACCAAAACGCCACTTAAATTCGAATTTTTCAGAAAGATACGTCCCTCCTCTGAGGCCTTTACACCATATTTCCAAAGTCCTTTTTCCGAAACACTGTCCACACTCGAAAAACCCCCAACTGTTATTTCTTGCGCTTCAACTATGGTACCTTTCTTAGATACCTCTATGGCTGTATCTGCATCACTGTTTTTATCAGTTAGTTGATAAGTTTCTTTGGAAATCTGATTTGTCTGACGATTGCTACACCGGTAAGATAACCCACTCCGACCACATGGAGAAAGATCTTCCTTATTGCCCCCTTCACCAACACTCTGCAAACTGGCATCAACTCTTTGCAAATTTGCATCAGCATTGTGCACAAAGAAAAGAATAGCTGTTGTGAAAGTACATAACGAGAGATGATTTTTAAAAATTTTATTCATAGTTCCGCCGTAAATTTTTTCTCCCCGCTTATTTAAAATACAAACTCTGCCAAACGACCTTGGGCACGAGCAACACGTTTAATATATTATGTTAATATATTTTATCGATAATTAATACAATTTGTATTTTATATAAATGCAGAATCAAAAAATCAACTGAAAAACGCATTTAAGATGCGCAAGATGCCTATCTTCAAAAATGCTAGACAATATAAAGCTATTTAAAGAAGGGAAAAAGCCACAAGTTATACTGGTGGCTTTTTCAAAGATCAATTAGAAACAGCAATAACACTAGAAATGATAACGCAAACCACCAGAGAAACTGGTTCCAGAAAAACCAGCTTTCGTTAGCTTGTGCTGATAAACCAAATCGCCGTAAAGCGCAAAGTTTTGAGACAATTGGGCATTAAAACCTAATCCAGTTTCTAACGAAGAACCAAAGGCACCCAACTGAAAAGCATCTTTAAAATGCACAAATTGTTTTCCTTCAAAACCGTGAGCAAGATGAAGCTTGCCATAGAAAGAAACAACTTGAGCCTTATCAGTTGCGACCAGCCTCTTTGTTAAACGCCCTCCAACACGTGCCACCCACTGATGAAGCTTTCCCAGCTCAATATCAAAGCCATCTACATCACGCACCTTATTAAATGGAAGATATTGATAAACAACTTGAACTTGCGGATCAAAAACAAAACCGCCCTCCCCCACCATAAATGTTTTACCAGCAGTCAATGAAGCACTTAAAGGATTTCCCTTTAATGTTGCCGTCTTGCCACGTGCAGTTGTTAGAACATCACCTTTAAACAAACCGTAAGACACAAGACCATCAACATAAAAACCCGCATCATGCTGCATACCACCGTATGCCGTAACTGACCATTTATCAAATGTACTTTTTTGACTCTGCTCAACATTCAAAGGTTGCAAAAAAAATCTCTCGTAAGCCCCGATAATTCCAAAAGAAGTGGAACCATACATATTTTCGATTGCTTTCAGCAAAACACCTGCCTCTATGGCATTATAATCAAGCTCGCCGCCATAACCATATTCAAGCGCGGAAAGATTTGAAGTATAACGATGATTGCCGCCATAACCGCTCACAAAAAAGATAGGATTTTCACGACTTTCTAATAAGCCCCCAGAAGCAATTCGTAAAGCTTCTAATCGCTTATTTTGATTGCTCACATTCATCAAACCAATGTGACGTAAGGCATTAGGCAAAAGGAGATAAGTCGGAACCTGCGGAACAACAGCCCTAACTCCCGGCTTAGGATGAGGCTCCGGAGCTGGTGCTGGAGAAGGTTCTGGTCCTGGAATTGGCTCAGGGAAAGGCTTTGGAGCAGGATCTGGTTTAGGTTTAACATCAGAATCTATAGATCTACTTTCAAGACGGAAATCCCAAAATTCTCCATTCCCTTCAACTAATCTTTGATCCATGTTTGCTTTTCCTAAATGAGACCCTGGACCATAACTATAAAGCTTATACTGATAAGGTAATTTATCTAATGCTACATAACCACCTTCCAACTGAAAAGAATCTTGCTCTGCTTGTCCAGAAACCTGAATGATTGAAATACCTTCATCATTTCCTCCCCTTCCCGTGTATCCTCCTGGACTTCCTGAAACTGCATGCACTTGGAGCTTTGTTTTTCCCGAAACATCACCATGAATTAAAACACGATCAGTTTTTTGATAATCAAGAGCACCACCACTATTCAGATAGCTATTAAGGGAAATAGAGGCATCGTCCAGTGCTTTATAAACTTCACCCTTCCCCTTTCCAATACGAAGGGTTTGATAATCATCAACAGAAGAAGATTCGTGTCTTTTAAAATTAATAGAGCTCTCACCCATAAGACTAACTAATGAAATAGAAGAATCATGTGCAGCCTCATGTTGATTTTTTTGCAACGGTTGTTGTAAAATCCATTTAGAACGTCCTCCCAAATAAAGTTTGGCATTAGAATTTTTATCAACGTAAGTACGGCCTTCAAGAGTAGAAGCATCAGCCAAAACTGTTATAGAAGCACCTTCCTCAGCTTTTAATAAAAAATTCCCTGAACGAAGAGTGCTGTGCACCAACCCCACCGCACCAGAAATAATGTTTCTACCATAAAGAGCCGCATCGTCTAAAACAGAAAATTCTGTTTTATCCAAATTAACAACTTCTAATCGTGGTGGAGCTTTTTCTTCCTCTGATGAAATTTCCTCTTTTTTAGCTTCACCTTCGCTCCATGGCTTCTCTCCCCGCAAGAAGATACCATAAGATCCCTTACCCTTTACGGTAACAGAAGAGGATTTAATATTAACTTCAGTCACAGGAATCTTTGAATCAGAATCCTCATTTGATAAATCTTTAACTTCCTGTAGAGGAATAGAATTGACTTTAGTTTCTAATAATATGCCATGGATATTCCCAGCACTAACAATAGTACCCTCTAAATTAACAGCCTTCCCTGAATCCATATGCACAACCGCATGATCCTTGCTTCTGTCACCCTTCCCAGTAATTTTAACATTCTCGAGATTTACTTTTCCACCTGACATCGAAGAAATCCCATGGCTGTTCATAAAATCAACTGATCCACCTGACATCCAAACTTCTGAATGATCATAACTTAAAAGACTTGCGATCCCATTAGCGGTCTTAATTTCTGTATCTTCTAAAAGAACAAACGAATTCTCTGTTGCATCAACACCCTCATGACTTTCCTCAATCTTACCATTTTTTACCTCAATCACTCCATTACTGGCACGAAGGGCTATAACTGTGCCTTTGAGAATCGGATCTTCCAAAACAATCTTACCGTTCTCTAATACATGCACACCCACTAGAAAAGTTTCGTCAGCAACTTGACTACTAACAGTTACATTCTTCCCACTAACCCTTGTGCCTATTCCTTTCACCGTTATAGCAGTAGCGCTCGTCGGTTGCCCGCCACGTACAACATTATAAGAGCGATTATCAATTTTGTCTTTTTCACAACTATCGCATATATAATATGCTCCATCATGTAATATAAGCTTACCATTTTCATCTATTTCACGAGCATATGCACTCGCTTTTTCCTCGCTACCTCCACTAAAAAAGCTAGAATTATTATCCCTAATAGGATACCCATCAACACTACTGATAAGATAACTGCTGTTTGGAACAGTGGGAGCAATTGGGAGGACATAAATATCGGTCTCGATATTTCTACTACCATAAGAAGACCCACTATAATGATGTCCAACACTCGCACCAACCACTACTCCATTTTGAAGCAAAGAGAGGATAGCTGTTGTACAAGCACATAAACATACATGATTTCTAAAAACTTTAATCATAGTTCCCTCGAAACTTTTCTTCCCCTCTCATTAAAATAAAAGCACCTGCAAAACATCCCATTGCACACCTCAAAATACGAAAAGTGTAACAAAAAGAACATGCCTCATGCTCATTCGAACTGTGCAATGAATTATCCCAATAAATTTGGCAAAAGCTCTACGCCAAAACTACCTATAAGAGAATAATTAAAATCACACTTTATAGGTGTATAATGCATTCTGTATTTCGTGTAAAGAAAAATAAAATCAGTGCGTGTAATTAATTAAAAATACAACTAAACCTTGTGAACTTTAAAAATTAATCCACAAGGAGATGAATGAAACAATGATTTAAATCAGTGGAACAAAAACTCTCAAAAACGAGTTTTAGAAAACATCAAATATTATATTAGATAATATCAATACAGTACCAAAAAGGATAACGTAACGCATACTGGACTGCTGAACACTTAAAAAGCCGATTAAAAATGAGCCACTCTATCGCATCAGTAGCAGCATAAATTTTAAGAAAATTCACTTTAGCGTAGAAAAGCGCTCTCATGTATAAAATAAACTATGTCTTTTTTTGCTCAATTAAGAAGATGAGCAGCTTTTAAGAACAACACAAGTTGTTACAAAGAAAAAAGGCAGCACAATGTGCTGCCTTTTTTTTTAAAAAAAATACATAATATATCTTATATTAAAACTGATAACGTACTCCTCCAGAAAAACTTGTTCCAGAAAAACCAGCTTTATTAAGCTTATGTTGATAGAGAACGTCAGCATGTAGAGAAAACTGTGGCAACAATTTGGCATTAAAGCCTAATCCAGCCTCCAATGAAGAACCAAAAGCCCCTAACTTGAAAGCATCCTTGAAATGCACAGACTGTTTTCCTTCAAAACCATGAGCAAGATAAAGCTTACCATAGAAAGCAACAGCATTCACGCCTTCAGGTCCTGTAGGAGTCTTGATTAAGCGTCCACCAACACGTGCCACCCACTGATCAAGTCTTCCCATCTCAATATCAAAGTTATCAATATCACGAGCCTTATTAAACTGGAGATTTTGATAAACAACCTGAACTTGTGGATCAAAAACAAAGCCCTCATATCCTGTCACAATTGTCTGACCACCAGATAAAGAAACGCTTAAAGGATTACCTTTTAATGTTGCTGTTTTACCCCGTGCACGGGTGAGAACATCACCTTTGAACAGACCATAGGATAAAAGACTGTCGACATAGAAGCCAACATTATGCTGCATGCTACCATATACTGTAGCTGTCCATTTATCAAATGCACTCTTCTGACTTTGCTCAACATTCAAAGGCTGCAGAGAAAGTTTTCCATAAGTTCCCATAACGCCAAAGGATATAGAATTATCAGCATTTTCAATAGTTTTCAGCAGAACACCTGCCTCTACACCACGATAGTCAAGATCGCCGTCATAACCATATTCAAGTGCAGATAAATCCGAAGCATAACGATAACTTCCACCATAGCCGCGTAAATATAAAGCAGGATTTTCACGAACCTCTACCATTCCTGTGGAAGTCATCCGCAACGTCTCAAACTGCTTCTTTTGATTACTGATATCCATCAAACCAGCATGGAATACACTATTAGGCAAGCTGAGATAAGTCGGCACCTGTGGAACAACAGACCTTGCAAATTGTTCAGGAAGAGCAGCAGATCCCATAGACTTAACATACTGATTTTCTAAACGGAAGTTCCAAAACGCTCCACCATCCTTCATAAACTTCTGCTGAACATGCTCCTGTTTCGAAGTCGCTTCTGGAGCATAAGCACGAAGAGTATATTTGTAAGGTGAGTTCCTCAGCGCAACATAATTGCCATCGAGTTGGAAAGAATCTTTCTTCGCTTGACCATAGACCTGAATAACTGAAACACTGTGAGCAATCTTTCTATTCGCTATAACATCTCCTACATTGCCCGCATCACCTCGTACATGTATTTTTGTTTTTCCAGAAACATCACCATGAATGACAAGTCGATCCGTTACTTGTTGATCACTCGGATCATGAGGATTTAAACGTGCATTGAGATGAATTGAAGCACCAGAAGCACTGTAGACAGTACCACTTCCCTTCCCAATACGAAGCGTTTGATACTGATTCTCTCCCGATGTCGGAAGTACAAACTTAATAGAACTATTTGCAAGATTTATAGACGAAATGCAGGAATCTGAGCAATCCGCATTCGCGCTTTGCTGAAGCTGATGTTGACTTTTCGTCAAAAGCCATTGGGCTCCATTAGACAAATCAAATTTTGCATGAGAACTTCTATCCACGCGAGCACCACCCGTAATTAAAGAATTATCAACAGATACTGACAAATTAGAACTATTTTCAGATCTCAATAATAAGTCACCCGAGAGATGCGCTTTATCTTCTATAGAAACACGGCCACTAGAGTTATTACCATAAATAGCTATACTTTTTAGAACCTCAAAATCAGTTTTTTTCAATGAAACCACCCCTGTTATATCCACAGGTACTTTCTCTGAGGAAGAAACTACACTTGACTTAACACTCCTTGTTTGCCTAGTGGGCTTTCCATTTGCAGCATGGTTCTGTGCACCTACTGATCTTTGATCCATACCATCAAAATATATACCGTAGGATTCATCACCTTCCACTCTAATAGTAGAATATTCAATATTAGCGTGATTCACAGAAGAACGAATCTGGGAAGATCTCTTTGTCCTAGAAGAACCCGACTCGACAACGTCACCATTATTCCTAATCCACAAAGCATTAGCATCAGTAACAACACTCCCATTCGCAAAACCAACAGAGCCACGATCGCTCAACAAGAAAGCTGCACGCCCAAAAGTTTCTGTTGAATTTGGCTTATTCTGTCCTCTTTTTGCAATAATATTAACTCTGTCTAATGTAACATTTCCGCCGGATTCTGACCTAACTGCCACACCATTTGTCAGAGTAATAACCCCAGAATCCATAGTTATCTGACCAGCATTACTAGCCAAAGCAGCGACAGCCAAATCCCCCGTAATATTAATTTTTGTATCACTTAAATCAACAGATGACCCTGAACCCGCCAAAGCACCTACATAATGAACATTGACCGCTCCACCAGTCATCTTAACCTTTCCGCCTCTTTGCGCCTCAAGCCCAATCAGAGAAGATTGCACTGTTGATTTTTTGTTCAAAACAACTTCTGCCCCTTCTTCCGCAAGCACAGCACTCACAGCCTGTAGTTGAGTAAGATCAACGTTATTTTTATCATCAAATGAAAAATCTGCACCACTAATGGTAGCACCCTCTAGCTCGATAATTGTATTCTGTCTTTTTGCATGCATAGAATGCTGTTTCTTATCACTTGCCTTTAGTGTAAGATTTCTCATTGTATGTGATTGACCATCACTACACGAATAAGCAATTTGCGATCTCCCCACACCATTTTGCTCCGTATCATTACACTGAGAAGAAGCATCTTCATTATTAGCACTGCCAACACGATCAACAGATCCAGAAACTTTAGGCTTTGTGGAAGAGAGAGGAGGTACGATAGCTGCATATGAATTTAGAGGTACAGGTTTCCTAGACACTGGAAAAGTAACAGGAGATCTATTGGGTAAAGAAAGAGATTCTACAGCGCTCGATGTCTCAGATCTCGCAGGTAAAGTAGGTGAAGAAGATAATAATACAGACGCCTCCTCCCTAGATACACTAGGAGCAGCAGGAGATCCATTGGGTAAAGAAGGAGATTCTACAGCGCTCGATGTCTCAGATCTCGCAGGTAAAGTAGGTGAAGAAGATAATAATACAGACGCCTCCTCCCCAGATACACTAGGAGCAGCAGGAGATCCATTGGGTAAAGAAGGAGATTCTACAGCGCTCGATGTCTCAGATCTCGCAGGTAAAGTAGGTGAAGAAGATATAGATCCTTTTTCCTTAGACACTGTAGAAACAGTAGACAAAAGAGACGTACTAGGTGGAGACAGAGTAGACACAGCTGTCATAACAACAGTTTCCTCAAGACCATCCTCATCTGTTACAGTATGATCCAGTGTATCAGATTCTAACCTATAAACACCAGTTTCATAAGTACCAATTTCAGAGAGATCAGTTTCAGAAGCGTCATCAAGGCCAGATATTACATATTCCACATCTTCCCCCCTCCCATAAGAAACGCTACTCATCGAATCTAAAAGTACAATATCCATATCTGCTGATGTTACTAATCGATTTCCAACTCTCTCTTCGTCAGATGTAGGAACCCCAGACACAAGAGATAGAGTAAGTCCTGAAGGTCCATGTCTACTAGATACAGCCAAATTAGAAAGGCCTACATCAGTTCTTTCATTTGAAGAATGTTGACCAGATGTTTCAGATTCTTCAAAATCTTCAGATCTAGCAAGTGGACTACTTTGAACAGAAATTACAGACGCAGATTCACCAGATACAGAAGGAGTTACGGATTGACCATTTACTTCACCTTGACCAGTACCAGAACCCGTTTCAGTTTCAGCACTAGAAGCAACTAAAATACGTGGCTTAGGCTTAAAAATAGGTTGAAAGTTAGTTGCAGTAGTATATCCAGAAACAAGAGGTATAACATACTGATTCTCTAAACGAAAATCCCAAACATCTCGACTATTCGCAACCAATTTTCGATCAAAATAATTCATTTTCGGAGGTATAGTTGGCCCATAAGCACGAAGAACGTACTTATAAGGCAATCCATCTAGTGTAATATAACCATGTTCTAGCTTAAAAGAATCCTCCTCTGCACTTCCAAAAACTTGAATAATTGAAACGCTGTAAGGTATATCTTGAGATTCATTCTGTCGTAATACTGCACCATTTGAAACAGAATTCACATGCACCAAGGTTTTTCCAGAAACATCACCATGAATTAAAAGTCTATCAGATACTTGAGTAGCATCATCATCCACACTTTTCGGCATCAGATCTGCATTGAAGAAAATTTTAGAAACACCCTCAGCACTGTAAACCGTACCTCTTCCTTTTCCGATGTGAAGAGTTTTATAACCTCTATCGTTACCTGAGGGGGAGACAAACCTAACATTACTATTTACGAGACCCATATGTGAAATACACGAATATGAACAATTCCATCCTAGTGAACTGTATGTACTCTGTACATCACTTTTTGCTAAATACCATTCTGATCCAGACAAAAAAAACCTCGCATCAGCATCTTTATCAACGTAAGCTGGACCAAAGATCGTAGAAGAATGAACAAAAACTGATAAATCGGAACGAGAACTAGCTTTCAACAACACATCACCAGAAACAGTTGAGCCCCTTCCTACCACAACAGAACCCTTTAAATTCCCACCATAAATAGCCACACCTTCTGGAACTCTGAGAGTAGAATTCTCTAAAATAACTGCATGTCTTATGACCTCTCCGTCTTTCTCCTTCACTTCTAATTGCGCCGCCTCTTTTTGGGTTGCAGCTCGTTCATCACCTAAACCTTCTAGTAGATTTCCGGAACTTTTCGTTTCAACCAAAGCTCCTTCTAATAATGGCTCACTAAAATATATACCATAAGATTTTTTACCATCCACTTTAAAACGCGAAGACTTAAAGGAAGCACCAATTTTCCCAGTACCATCAGAAATAGCGGCATCAACAGTCTCAACAAAACCATCAGTATCACCAACATTGCCAGAATAGACATTAAGAACATCAAAGAGAGTATCGTTAAGAACAAAAGAATTACCAACCCACAGAACAATAGCATCAGAGCCATTAAAAGTTACACGGTTAGAAGAAACAAAGCCGTCTTTTAACACGAAAACAACACTTATATCTTTCCCACCAAAACCTGCACCTCGGGAACCTACTTCTGTAGTTCCTCCACCTGCCACTTTTCTAAGAACGTTAATTTTAACTTCTTCTAATTTTACAAATCCCTCATTTTCCGACAACACCCCAGCAGCACCTAATGGAAAAATAATTGATCCGGATTTCATACTTATAGTAGAGCCACTAAAACTTTGCAAAACATTTACACCCAAAGGGACTTTCCCATCAGGCTCTTCTAAATAAATATCTACTCCCTCCAAAGAAATAGATGATGAATTATCAGCCAAAGCACCTATATAAGACTTTTCAATGCGCCCCCCCTCCATAACAATATGCCCACCGTTTTCTGCCTCAAGCCCAGTAACAAAATCCTGAGTATTTGTTTTTTTTAAAGTAACCTCTGCGCCTAATCTCGAAAATACAGCACTCCCAAAACCATATTTCCCACCCGCACCCTGAACATCACCACGCAGCGAAGCACCCCCATCCGCAACCGGTTGAGAAGGAGTTACACCTGTGATGTTTACATCCTCCATTGCAACACTTGTCGCCTTATGTGCAATAGGCACCGAAGGCACCTTGACATGTCCCACACTATGCCCAGAACCTTTTACGCCCTTATTTCCCACTGCATACACAGCATTCTCACCAAATTTTTTTACCCCAATAGCGCTGCCCTTTACTTTGTGCGCTTCACCGTCATAACAATAAATAGGATTATGCTGACGCTCATTATCTTGTAGAGTACAGTCGTAGGAAGAAAGACTTGCAAGAGACTGGAGTACAGTGCCCTCCGCTTCAGTCCCTTGTTGCGCCCGCCCACGCAGATTCGCCTGTTGCTGCCTTTGCTGAGCACCATCACTGCCAGACACCTGTGCAGCCATCTGCCCATCTGCAGATTGCCTGCCCGCCTCTGCAGTTTTCCCCGGACCCTCCTCTCCTGTAGAACCACGAGCCTCTGCTCCACCCAACAAGCCGCCCAATCCAAATGGCAGATTTGGTAACGGCCACCAACCAGAACTATAAACATCCATGCCTTGTAAAAAGAAAAGAACGCTCGTTGTAAGAGCATATAAACGTGTACGATTTTTAACTACGTTAATCATATATCCAACTTTCTATAAATCTTGTAAAAGCCACTGGCATTGAGTAAAATAAGATAAGAGACCGGTTTCTAACATATGTTAGACAGCTTTACAACATAATGTTTTTTACTTAGTGATCGTATTGTGCGTAAAAATGCCTAAATTAAGTTTTCAATGGGATAAACCCTTTGTAATTAAAGTAAAAGGATGAAATGATGATCAAATATTTGAAACGGGTAACTTCTGTTTTTGTTGTTGCAATCAACTTTGCAATGTTTTCATGGATAAACCCGAGTGTAAATGCAGCAAATGTGACTATTAATCATGTTTCAGGAAGCACTGAAGTTTCCACATCTCCTAAAAAGGTTATTGTGTTTGACCTCGCATCGCTTGATAATATGAACCGCCTTGGAATCGAAGCAGTTGTCGGTGTTCCTGAAGGAAAGAAGCCTGCATATTTGCAACAATTTGATGACGAAAAATATGAAAAAATTGGTACTCTTTTTGAACCTAATTATGAAAAGATCGCTGTCCTTCAACCTGATCTCATTATTATCTCCTCGCGAACTCAAGCTAAATATAACGATTTGTCTAAAATCGCTCCAACTATTGACCTGACCGTAGGAAATCAAAACTCTCTTGAGGATATTGAACGAAATGTGTCTATTCTTGGAAAAATTTTTGGTAAAGAAAAAGAAGCTGAAGAGCAGATTGCAAAACTCAAGGAAAATTTAGCAGAAGTCCGTAAAAAAACTCATGGGAGAGGTACAGGGCTTATACTCATGACATCCGGTGGAAAGATAAGTGCGTTAGGTCCTCAATCACGTTTTGATATTTTCCATTCAACATTTGGAATTACTCCTGCAACGGATAAATTAACCGTGCAAAAACATGGACAACTTATTTCTCCAGAATTTATTTTTGAGACTAATCCTGATTGGCTATTGGTTATTGACCGTGATGCCGCAATTGGGCGAGAAGGACAATCTGCAGCACAACTGCTCGATAATGATCTCGTCAAACGCACAACAGCTGGAAAACGAAACCAAATTATTTACTTGGATTCTTGGAGCTGGTATGGAGTGAGTGGGGGTCTAACTGGACTTAACGAAACAGCTCAGCAACTCAATCAAGCCTTTACAAAAAGCGAATAAATACACAAAGAATTTACTTGTCATACAACAAATCATAAAATAAAGCTTTAAGAGCAGAAGTTGTTTGTGAAAGACCTCTGCTCTTTTTATTGGAAAATGTTTTAACGTGAAAAATTATTGGATAGCCATAATAGTTCTTGTCCTACTATCTATCCTGAGTATTTTTGTTGGCTATTCGGATTTTACACTTTACGACCTGTTATCAGACGATCCACATGCGTGGCTTATCTTTTGGCAAACACGTCTTCCTCGTACAGTTTCAGTGCTTTTGGTAGGCCCAGCACTTGCACTCTCAGGCGTGATTATGCAATTACTTGCACGCAATCGTTTTGTAGAGCCATCAACTGCTGGAACCGTTGAATCAGCCTCTCTTGGTATTCTTTTTGTAATGATTTTCCTACCTAATATACCTGTTTTAGGAAAAATGGCCGTCACTACGATTTTTGCGATGACTGGCGCACTCCTTTTTATGTTTTTATTACGTCAGATTCCTCTAAAATCTGTTCTTATTGTGCCACTCACAGGAATCATGCTTGGCTATGTCATTGGCTCATTAACCAATGTGATTGCTGATCATGAAATGCTTCTTCCCTCTCTTCAAGCCTATTTATTTGGTAGTTTTGCAATGATTATTGATGGGAAATATGAACTTTTGTGGCTCGCTTTTCCCCTGTGTATTCTTGCTTATTTTACTGCCGATCGTTTTACAGTAGCCAGTCTAGGAGAAGATCTTACTAACAATCTTGGGCTTAATTATCGTAACGTTATGTTTTGGGGTCTTTTTATCGTCTCATCAATCACCGCCGTTGTGGTCTGTACAATCGGCCGAGTCCCCTTCGTCGGATTAATTGTTCCAAACATTGTTTCAAATTTCATGGGCGACAATATGCGTCATACAGCTCCATGGGTAGCAATCAATGGTGCAGGACTGGTATTAATCTGTGACATCTTAGGACGAATAATTCATCCTTCTCTGGAAATTCCCATAAGCACAATGATGGGAGTTATTGGGAGCTTTATCTTTATTATACTGCTTTTACGCTGGAGAAAGCGTTTTGGATAAAAACAAAGCAACAAAGCTTGTACTGACAATGCTGATTGTAAGTGCGTGCACTGTAATTATTCTTTATATGACATGGAATGTCAACATTTATACGTGGACATTCCGTTTAACCAAACTTGCCTCTCTTCTTCTCATTGCCTATGCAATAAGCGTTTCTACCGTTTTATTTCAAACAGTTGTCAATAATCGCCTTCTTACGCCTTCTATTATGGGGTTTGATCAGCTTTATATTTTAATAAAAACCGTTACGATTTATTTTCTCGGCTCCCTTTCTTTGCCTTTTTTAAATGAAGAAGGACAACTCGTTCTTGAGTCTCTCATTCTCATTATTTTTTCAATAAGCCTTTTTCGCTGGCTATTTTCGGGAAGCCTTAAAGGGCTTCATTTAACCCTCTTGATTGGTGTTGTTTTAGGGGGCTTTTTTTTCAGTTTACGCATGTTCATGCAGTTACAATTAAATCCAGACCAAATGATGAATTTAACGGATATCATGTTTGCGAACTTTAATAAATTCAATACCTCATTAATAAGCTTTGCCACAATTATTATCTTCATTATTAGTCTCATTGGTTGGCGTTCACGTCACCTACTCGATATTCTTTCTCTCGGACGCGAGAACGCTCTCAATCTTGGTGTTGATTATCACAAAAGTGCTACAGCTATTCTTATTTTTGTTTCTATTCTCGTATCGATTTCCACAGCACTTGTAGGACCCGTCACTTTTTTTGGACTATTGGTTGCCAACCTTTCTTATGAACTTTCTCCACAAGCAAAACACAGTATTGTTGTTCCAATTGCGATATTATTGGCTATTATTTGTTTAGTTGGTGGACAATTCATTTTAGAGCAAGTTTTTAATATGGCAGGACGCTTGAGTTTTATTATTGAATTTTGTGGTGGAATCACCTTCTTAATTTTACTAATGAAGGGGAAACTAAAATGATTGAAATCAATCACCTTTCCAAGTCTTATGGAGCTAGAGTGATTATTGATAACTTATCTCTTCATCTTCCAAAAGGAGGAATTGTTTCTCTCATTGGCCCCAATGGTTCTGGAAAATCAACCCTTTTAATGATGATAAGACGTCTTTTACCGAGTGATAAAGGCACAATTAACATCGACGGCTTAGATATTGACACAATGCCTCACGATATTCTGGCGCAAAAACTATCAATCCTGCGTCAAGATAATCCTTTATCCTTTCGTCTAACTGTATACGATTTAGTCAGTTTTGGCCGCTATCCTTACTCCAAAGGCTGGTATAACAACGAAGATAAACAATTTATTGACAGCGCACTCCGATATCTTGGCTTAGAAGATCTAAAAAATCGCTTTTTAGATGAACTGTCTGGTGGGCAGCGTCAGCGTGCTTTTATCGCGATGGTCATCTGTCAGGATACTGATTACCTTTTGTTAGACGAACCACTGAACAATCTTGATATGAAACATTCTGTTTCCATGATGAAGCAATTACGCCACACAGCCGATGAGCTTAAAAAAACCATTCTCATTGTCATGCATGATATTAATTTCGCATCATCCTATTCGGATATGATCGTTGCACTCAAGAATGGTAAAGCAGCCTATTGTGGAACACCACAAGAAATTATGCAACCAGAAATTCTTCAAGACATTTATGATATAGATATTCAGATCCAAACAATCCATGGCGTACCAATCGCCCTTTATTATCAATGAATTTTTCTTACTATTAGTAATCTACTCAGATTTTTTTAAGCTTGCGTGGCCTGCAAAATCTGCTAAAAATAACAAAATCTGCCTACTGGGGAATAGTTTAATGGTAGAACAGCGGACTCTGACTCCGTCAATCTTGGTTCGAATCCAGGTTCCCCAGCTGTAGCTTGCCAGCTGTAGCTTGCCAGCGGGTTTTGTATAATTTGCCACTAGGTTTTGTAGCAATTTATTTTTTTCAAAGAGTTTTAAAGGTGCTCTCAAAGGGTCTTCAA
>NZ_JBHIME010000078.1:0-119385 GCF_042193875.1 Bartonella sp. OC68QHHN
ATCAGATGCCTTATCAATAGCGTCAGTGGCTTTTTCCACCGCTCCAGAAGCTGCTTTATCAGCTGCTTCAGGTGCTGTCTTTACAGCATCAGATGCCTTATCAACTGCATCAACTTTATCCGTATCATGTGCAGGATATTCGGAAGCCTTTCGTGCCGCACTTTGAACAAGTGAAGTAGAACAAGCTATGAAAACTGCCATATAAAAAAGTGTTTTCCAATTAATTTTACGATACATTCTTTTTTCCCCTTAAGAGCTTATTGAATAGTTGAAACAAACAATCTTCTTTTTAATGACTATTCATGTCACTCAACGTTGTCACAGCACGTCGATTTTGATTCCAACAGGAAATATCATCACATATTGCTACAGGTCTTTCTTTTCCGTAAGAAATTGTTTGAATCCGTTGTGCAGACACACCTAGAGACACTAAATAGTTTCGCACAGCAACAGCACGGCGCTGTCCAAGTGCCAAGTTATATTCACGTGTTCCCCTCTCATCAGCATGACCTTCGATCATAATAGAATAATAAGGATAATGAAGCAACCATTCTGCTTGGCGCGTTAAAATACGTTCAGCATCAGCATCAAGTGAAGAAGAATCGAGACTAAAAAACACGCGATCACCCACATTAACCGTAAATTCTTGTCCTGAGCCTGGTGACACCTGATTCAAACCAGCATCATTTATACCGTTAAGTGCACCGACATTTTTTTTGCCACACCCACCCAAGCATAGTGAGAAAAAAAAGAGGATAGCTAAGGAATGAGAGAAGTTTTTTTTGGTAGAGCGCATAGTCCGTTTCTCCTTGAGTGTCGTAAAGAAGGGTAAATTCTTAAAAAGATTTTTAAGAATAACCGTTAATTCCTAATGAAGACGAAATTTTTTCTGTTTTTTTGGGTCATCACTTTTATTTTTGAGTCTCTGCCAATTTTTCTTCTCTCCAGCTATTTCTCTAACATTTCCATAAGAAATGTTTTCCTTATACATCATGGCTTTTTATGCATCATCTTGATCTCGATGATTTTTTTTCAGCGCATTCAGCTTTGCAAAAACTTTATCAGCGTCAAAAGTCTTATGCATATTTTCTTCACTCTCATTTTCCTCTAGGGCAGCATTTTCCGTCACAGACGCGGGAAGCAATGACCTATCTTCTTCCAAAGCAACAGGGCGATTTTTCGCCGCACGCTGGAGCTCAAAATCTAAATCGATTTGTGAACACAGACCAAGTCCTACAGGATCAAGAGGAACCAAATTTGCACTATTCCAATGGGTTCTAAGGCGGATTTGCTCAATCGTTGCTTTTGTTGTCCCGATCAACCGTGCAATTTGTGCATCTTTCAACTCGGGATGGTTTGTGACCAACCATAGGATCCCATTGGGACGATCTTGGCGTCGAGAAAGAGGGATATAGCGCGCCCCTTTACGTTTTTTTTCAGGAATATGCACCCTAGATTGAGAAATTTTCAAGCGTGCGTTTTGATCAGCCTCCACCCGTGCAATTTCACTGCGCGTCAATTGCCCAGAACTAATCGGATCTAAACCTTTAATACCATAAGCCGCATCACCATCGGCAATAGCTTTTACTTCCAAAACATGCAATTTACAAAATTCTGCAATCTGATCAAAAGAAAGAGCTGTATTATCAACCAACCAAACAGCTGTTGCTTTGGGCATCAAAAGTTGCGTTGCCATTTTTATAAATCCTCTTCTGCGCCTCTTCTATGAGGCCGGTTACCGCCCACTCAAGAGCACTAGAACTTTTTATATGTTAGGTCTCTCCAACCACTCCTAAAACAAAGCGAGGCGTGGAATAAACCATTTTGCCATGAGATTACATTCTGTTATAGCGTTATTTTTGCTCAACGACAAGAGATCTCTCTTGTAATGATCCTCAACTAAGGTCTCTTTACCTTTAAGAGGAATTTTCTTATAAAGGGTTTATTCGATTATTTCACCTCATGCTGTGGCACATTTACTCTGGTGGGATGCGTGTGTTGTCGCCTTAAATTCTAAAGAGTATCCAACTGGAAAGAAAGCCCTCAAATAGGAAGGAAAACTATGGCAGGCCATTCACAATTTAAAAATATTATGCACCGTAAAGGGCGTCAAGATGCAATGCGCTCGAAAATATTTTCCAAGCTTGCACGCGAAATTACCGTAGCAGCAAAACAAGGTGCTCCTGATCCAGCCATGAATCCACGTTTAAGGCTGGCTGTTCAAAATGCCAAAGCACAATCGATGCCGAAAGATAATATTGAACGCGCGATTAAAAAAGCTTCCGGCACCGATGTCGAAAATTATGATGAAGTCCGCTATGAGGGCTATGGACCAGGCGGCGTTGCCGTCATTGTTGAAGCTTTAACCGATAACCGCAACCGCACCGCTTCAAATGTGCGCGCCGCCTTCACAAAATCAGGAGGAGCCCTAGGAGAAACAGGTTCCGTAAGTTTCATGTTTAATCGGATTGGTGAAATAATCTATAAGCCAGAAGCAGGGACAGCCGATAACATCATGGATGCAGCAATTGAAGCCGGTGCCGAAGATGTGCAATCAGAAGAAACCGGACATCATATTACCTGCGCATTTGAAGATATTGGCGAAGTTTCCAAAACACTTGAAGCAAAACTTGGTGAAGCAGAATCGATTAAAACGATTTGGAAAGCCACCACCCTTGCACCAATAGATGAAGAAAAAGCTTTGTCCGTTTTACGACTGATTTCAACATTAGAAGAAGATGATGATGTACAAAATGTTTATGCCAACTTTGATGTCAGCGATGAGATTTTGGCAAAATTGTCTGTATAATTCCCATCATTTGCATAAGCCCTCTCTTCATTCATGAGGGCTTTAAAAGCATCTGTCTCCTCTCCTCTTTATCCGCACATATAAAAGCCCCGCGTCAGTAGCGGAGACTAACCGTCGGTGCAACAAAAAAACCACAATTAATTCCAGAAAACATAACCTTAAAAAACAAAGAAAGCATAAAAAACTCTGTAGCCTCACGCCTTTCTTACATGCCCCAAAGATTATCCCTATAGCCCCTCTCTATTTGATCTTTTTGTTCTTTAAGATTAACCTCCCCACCCGCAAGTAATAAAGATAATCCAATCTGTAAACAATTCGGATTTTCTTGAACTTTTCTATGACGAATCACTCATGGAATTCACTTGAAACTTAAGGCTCAAAAGATATGCATTCCCCTAAATATTCGCCACGCACTTAAAAAACACTTAAATATATCAAAGAGGTTTATATGCCTTATATCCGCACACCTCAAATGACAGTGTTTTTACAACATCACAAAATAAAAATAAGCAAATGGAAAACCAGAGCTGATTGTTTAGCAAAGTATTGTATAAAAAGCCGGTACATCTCTCTAATCCGTTGCGGATAAATTTTTGACTTTATGGCATTAACTTTATGGCATCGTATATTTCATAAAATAACGTCATTTATCTTAAAAATCTGTCCTTTTGCTATTACCAATCAATTAATATTCAGACCTAAAACAACAGCGTACTTGAATAAAACTCATCAGAAAGAAGCAGAAAAAACACCCTTGACAAGAGTCCGGACTCTTCGCAAACCAAATCGAAGAGGAAGTCAAAAAAAAATATATAGCGACACTTTGAATAAAAAGTTGAAATCTAGAAACTTCAGAATTTCCGACTACATTTTTTCAAGGAATTGTTTTTGAATTTTTTTAAGCATTTTTCCCCAAGGAAACTCCATTATCGATAAACAACCGTAGATGATGGATGAAATCTACTTAACTCCCCATGCCCACTATAATCAATTCCTTTTTTTAAATCATTAAAGACAATTGAGATTATGTAAATTTAAGTCTGTATAGACTATATTCCTTCTATGTTCTGTTTTTAAGCATTTTGTTTTACTGTATATTGAGCAATGGCGACCATGCTGGATCTGAAGCATCATTGGGTGTAGGGAGTTGACGTTCATTGCGTCCCGTAATGTCAATCGTATAAATTTTGGGTCCCATACCGGGATTTTTGCGAAAGAACATCAGC
Source organism: Bartonella sp. OC68QHHN (assembly GCF_042193875.1). Taxonomy (NCBI): domain Bacteria; kingdom Pseudomonadati; phylum Pseudomonadota; class Alphaproteobacteria; order Hyphomicrobiales; family Bartonellaceae; genus Bartonella; species Bartonella sp. OC68QHHN. The sequence continues at coordinate 4,036 of NZ_JBHIME010000078.1, forward strand.
ACACGACCATTGGGTGCCCAAGTTGGTCCTTCATTATGAAAACCCGTAGTTAAAATTCGTTCTCCTTGTCCATCAGGGCGCATAACACCGATAGAAAATTGTCCGCTTAATTGTTTTGTAAAGGCGATATAATCACCCCGTGGTGACCAAATAGGTGTCGAATAACTCCCCTCGTTTGAAGAAATACGCTGAATATCACTCCCATCCGCATTCATTTTATAGATTTGCGGCTTTCCACTACGATCTGAAGAAAAGACGATTTGTTTTCCATCCGGTGAATACGAAGCAGAAGTATCGATAGCAGAAGTTGTTGTAAGTCGCGTCATCGTACGGGTTCGTAAATCCATGGTGTAAAGATTTGCACTGCCATTATTTTGTAACAAACTCATGATGACCTTTTGTCCATCAGAAGAAAAACGTGGAGCAATTGTCATGTTATTAAACGTTCCGATCAACTCTCTTTGTCCCATTTCAATTTGTTGAAGATAAACATGAGGTACTTGATTTTCCTCATAAGCCATATAAGTCATTTCTTGTCTTTTTGGGGAAAAACGCGGTGTAAGCACCAATTCACTTCCATCAGACATATAAATCAAATTTGCGCCATCTTGATCCATCATTGCTAAGCGTTTAATGCGTGCATTTTGGGGTCCTGTTTCATCGATAAAAACAATTCGTGTATCAAAATAACCACTTTCTCCTGTCATCTCACTATAGATCTCATCCGCGATCATATGTGCCACACGCCGCCAACGTTCTGTCGCAGTATAAAAACGCCGTCCTTTCAATTGTCTTTGTCCAAAAACATCCCATAAACGAAAATCAACCCTCAAACGTCCATCGATTTCTCTCATGACTTGCCCAGTAACTAAACCTTGCGCTTTTATTTTCTGCCAAGACGCAAAATGCGGTTGTTTATTAGGATTAGAAATGTTTTCAAAAAAAATTGCTTTATCAAGCGGTAAAAAAAGCCCCGACCGTTCAAGATCGGCTGTCACCACAGCAGATATTTTCAACCCAATCGAATCATTGGAAATAAAGTCTGTAATTGCAATGGGAATGGGATTAAAATCAGCGCTCGAAATAGTCCCTTTCAATTGCGCATAACCCGATGAAATATTTGAAAGCCACAACCCACAAGTGACAATAAACCAAGCAAAAACTTTATGTCTCGTTATAGTCATCATGGAATGTGTCCTTTCGTTAAGCCAATTTATTTTTTCTCATTTATCATCTTATTTCTTGGAGGGGATCAACATTAAAGTCAAAACCTTGCCCCCATAGATCATATTGATCACGTGGGAGATCTGCATAAGGTTGGCATGAAAAGACAGCGGCGTATACCTGCCTCATCATAATAGCTTGTTGACTCTCAAGACCGCTTACGGGATCAATGATAGGATCGCCCACAACCATCCCTTCACGGTCTAAGTAAAATCGCAACCGCACAACCGGACGGTTTTTTAAATCACCACCAAGCGCCACAAGTTTAAGCTTCTGTTGAATACATCCCCCCGCGATATTGACCAATGTTTGTGCCATTTTTGTGGTATAATCAATGTTTTTTCTTGCGCCCAAAGCTTCTGGTGTATGAGAACGTTTTGCTCCCCCTCCTTGTGTCCGCGCACGATTGAGCAAATTATTTTCCTCCAGTGCTAAAATATCTTCAATGGTCTGTTTCTCTTGGTTTTTCTTGTTAAGCTTTGGCATCTTTTGATTCGATACAGCCCCTTTCTTCCTTGGAAGTTCTTCGTCAAATTTTGGTTTAAACTGTGGAAAACGAAATTTTTCTGGAAGTGCAATTTTGGACGCTTGATGAACAATCTGCTCTGCTGGTACCTTCTGTACCGTTGGAGCCAATTCTTTTGGCGATATCATCTCTTCATTTTTGTGCGCAGGCTTGAGCGCAATCTTAGGCGCATCCTCCCGTGCCTCTAAAGGCATCTCAGGTGCAATCTTGGACGCATCCTCCGGTGCCTCTAAAGGCATCTCAGGTGCAATCTTGGACGCATCCTCCGGTGCCTCTAAAGGCATCTCAGGTGCAATCTTGGGCGCATCCTCCCGTGCCTCTAAAGGCATCTCAGGTGCAATCTTGGGCGCATCCTCCGGTGCCTCTAAAGGCATCTCAGGTGCAATCTTGGACGCATCCTCTGTTTTTACTTCTAATAATTCTGGTTTTGTAAGTTCTGGTGCAAATGTTTCTGACGTGTTCTCGCTTGGTGGTAGCGATGCTGTTTCAACAGGGCGCAGTTTTTCCTTTGATTGAAAAGGTGCTAGACTATCTATTTGTCCCTCTCCAATATGGCGTGCATCTTCTTTTTCTTGTGGTTGCATAGTTGGTTTAACGGCAGGGATTGCACGGATAGGAGCCTTCACAGCTCCTTGTTGAGAGGAAAACTCTTCCACTAAAGGAGCAAGAGTGATGGGAATTGCTTCCAATGATTGTGGTAAAGAGACAGAGCTTGTAAACTGAACGGCTCCCCAACTGAGGAAAATAACATGAACCAAAAGGGATAAAGCCAAGCCTCGTTTCATGCTATGATAGGAGTCTTTGTTCATTCTTTATGCCTTATTTATGCCTTACATTTTTCATTTTTAATCACTCTATGCTCTTTTAAAAACATTTTAAAAACAAACGGTTATGCGAAATTTTATTATTTATTGTGCTAGACTTGCTAACGCAACTTGAGAAAACCCCGCTTTTTGAATATCCGCCAGCAGTTTTAATACTTGCTGATATTCAACAGTTTTAGCAACCCGCACAAAAACCCGTTGATCTTTTTGTGTAGCATCTGCTTCCAGAAGAGTTTTAAGGTGTGCAATCAATTCTTGTGACGTTTCATAATAATCTTGATTAATGGCAAAGCGCCCTTGCGCGTCAAGTGAAACAGTAAGGGGCGTTTTTTGAGCTCGTACGGGCCCCGCTTGACTACGAGGCAAATCTAGAGGGACACCGTTCACTAAAAGGGGGGCAGAGACCATAAAAATAATCAACAAGACCAGCATGACATCCACAAAAGGCGTGACATTGATCTCACTCATCAGTTGGCCTCGTGAATGATAGCGCCTACGTGTATTTTTGCGAGAAGAAGAAGCAACAGAAATTCCCATGGGATAAGATCCTTTTTATAAAGAGGAAGGTGCTGTGCGTGTTTCATCAATACGCCGCGATACAATTGTTGAAAATTCATCGGCAAAATTTTCTATTTGTGCAATGATGCGCGCACTTTCATAAGTCAACTTGTTATAAGCAATAACGGCTGGAATTGCTGCAAACAAACCAATAGCGGTTGCCAAAAGCGCTTCTGCAATCCCTGGCGCGACAATGGCAAGTGATGTATTTTGAGAAGCTGAAATAGAAAGAAAAGACTCCATAATACCAATAACTGTTCCAAAAAGTCCGATAAAGGGTCCCGCGGATCCCAGTGTCGCAAGAAAACTTAATTTTGATTCTATTTTTTCACTTTCACGTCCCAGCGTCAAATCCATAGCCTTATCAATTCTGCTCTGCAAACTTTTCGATGTATGAGTCCCTTTTTCAAGAGATTTTTTCCATTCAACCATTGCCGCCATAAAAACTGCGGATATACTATTGTTGTGTTGACTTTTACATGATGCATAAAGATCTTCTAGCGCTTTGCCTGACCAAAATGTACGTTCAAACTGCTTTATTTCACGCCGTATTCTCCGATACGTAAAGATTTTATCAAAAATAATTGCCCAACTCCAGATGGAAGCAAGCAGCAACCCGGTCATAACACCTTTCACGATCCAACTCGCTTGCATAAACAAATGCAACATTCCAATTGTTTCCGGATTCGTCAGTTCTACATGCGGCATAATTTTTGTCCCTCTAAATAAAAGGTGCATTTTTTAAAATTCTATAAAATAGATTATTTTATAGTTTCTAAATTTAAGTAAAAAACTCTAGTCTCACATAAATCCATGCGCTAAAACAAGACTTGTTTTTTAAATTTCCTTAAAAAGTGATGACTAGAGTCATCCCTCAACGCACCCCCCCCTCATTTCACAACAGCATTTATGAAAAATATAACGATAAAGCCTTCCCTATAAATGCTATAAAAATAAAAGATATAAAAATGCATGATATCAAATCTATTATGCACCAGCATCTTTACGCTCATGAAAAGAAAGCTAAACCATCATACACGTTCCAGCTTAAAATGCAGCAATAAGTCTTAGCACTTGAAAAGATTCATAAGAGGCATTTTTATTCCTTTCTCAAGTGTTTTTGATTAATTCGCAGCAATAGAGCTTGAAAAGAAACGATCTTACAAGTTTCAGAATTATCTGAAAGTGACAACGCAATGAATTATCATTATAAATAAATATGGTATAATCATGAAAGATTACACTTTGCCTCAGGCTATTGTTTCTCTCATTTTCCATCGAATTTAATACGGGAACACCCTCGGGCACAAAAAAAACGACAATAAACCACTATAAAATGCCTCATAACAATGCGCCTCACCCATGCACCCCTAATTGTAAGTCCTATATAATCTAGTGTAAGTCTCATGTAATCTCATTGTGTTGTGAATTAGTCCCTTTCAATGCCTATCATCTCTCTAACACCATGGTATAACGTACAAGCTTCTGTGACGTGAAAAAAGCCTTTTCACATCTTTACTTCATGAAAACTAGCTTCTTCGTTTTCTTTGTTCACTTGTGATATTTGATCGTTATTGCATTGAGAATGATACATAAGGAACACTTTTACACTTTTTTCAATGAGTTATATTGCTCTCTTATGATGTGTAAGCAAATGATTTTTATTGTTTCAACATGAACCGATTTGAAATGAAAGTATTTTACTTTATTGGGATTTGTGCCCGTAAGAAGTAATAATTTATCTTTCTAAGTCAATCTATTATATAAAATAATATGCTTTTGAAACTTTAAATCAAGTATACATTTCTGCTTTGTATACATTGATCTCTCACTCATTCACTGCGTTTAGCAGCGCAGATAAAGTCATGCATTATAGAGGAAAATGGATAGAACACGCGCTCTTGTGATGGCAAATGACAATCCAGTAAAAAAAACAAATCAAATTGCTTAAAACACCCTTTAAGTATTTTGAGAAAACTTTCAAGCTAATGGCTTATTATCACTTTATTGCAATATTTTGCTGGGTACGTGCATTTTTATAAAAATAAACCTTAATCCATTTTTTATTTCTTTTTTTGTTTTGTACTTTTCTGCTGTTTTCTGATGCCAACGAATCTTTCTTCAAAAGAAAGAAAAATATCTTGAGCTTATAGAAGAAATGGATGATGAGACGTGTTTAATTTTGTAGGATATCATCTTCAATTTATTGTAGCAGAGGTTCTTTCTTTTGATATATCGTGTGACCTTATTGGAAAACATTTAGGCTATTATAAATGTATGGTCTTAGATTGTAGATTACTTTATATCTCCTGAAGCTGCTCGTTCAATGAATAACACTTTTAACCACGCATTTTTGCAAAAAGTTCTTTGGGTAAACGTCGCGGTTTTGCCTCCTCATTAATTAGAGCAATTTCAACTTTGGCTGTTACCAACGTAGTCGCCTCATGCAAAATAGATTGCTCCATAAAAAAGCGTGCCCCTTGGATATGAGTAACACGTGTTTTAACGACTAAAAGATTATCAATTTTAGCTGGTCTTGAAAAATTAATTTCCATATGACGAACAACAAAAAACAGTTTTTCCCCCTCAACTCCTGCTGCTAACATCTTATTATTAAAACCGGTATCCCGTAAAAACTCTGAACGTCCTCGTTCAAAAAACTCAAGATAACGCGCATGATAAACCACACCGGAAAAGTCTGTATCCGCAACATAAACACGGACCTGAAAATTATGAAAAGCATTTATATGATTGCTCTTAAAAGGAGTTATTTCTGTCATTGGCTTCATGTCTCATAAAATCATCTAATATAGCAAATTGTTTATCAATCAAAAGATTGAATACATTTTTGTGTTGAAGTTGTAAAAAGCTAAAGCTCCCCTTAATAGTGCCGGACCTTTTCGAACAGAATATGTTAAAGGAGGCACGTCTCTTATATTTTATGACCTTGCTATAAAATATTCACATAGTTTCTTTTAATAAGGAGAATGTCTTAGTCATCTTCCTTATCCCATAAAGACGTCTGAAGTAATGAATTGTCTTGAGTATCAGAAAATTGAGAACGTCTTTGTATAGACGTTGTAGAGGCAGGAGCAGAAAGCCCTAAATGGCTCCAAGCCTTTTCAGTTAGAATGCGTCCACGAGCAGTTCTTTGAATAAAACCTTGTTGGAGCAAATACGGTTCAACAATATCTTCAATGGCATCGCGTGGTTCTGATAAAGCAGCAGCAATCGTTTCAATCCCCACCGGTCCCCCTAAAAAAGTTTCCGCAATCAGGAGCAAGTAGCGACGGTCAAGCGGATCAAGCCCAAGATGATCGACCTCAAGGCGCGAAAGCGCTTCATCGGCGATTTTTTGGTCAATTTGTTTTGCCTGTTTAACCAAAGCAAAATCACAAACGCGCCGTAAAAGCCGTCCGGCAATACGAGGAGTCCCCCGTGCTCGGCGTGCAATTTCATGAGCACCATCATCACTGATCTTGACGGCAAAAAGCCGCGCATTACGCTGCACAATATATTCCAATTCTTCTATAGTATAAAAATTTAGACGAATTGGGATACCAAAACGGTCTCTCAGCGGTGTGGTCAAAAGCCCCAAACGTGTGGTTGCCGCTACCAAAGTAAATTTAGCCAGATCAATTTTCACCGAGCGTGCCGCCGGCCCCTCCCCAATGATCAAATCAAGTTGATAATCTTCCATGGCTGGATAAAGAATTTCCTCAATCGCTGGATTTAAGCGATGAATTTCATCAATAAACAAGACATCACGTTCTTCGAGATTGGTCAAGAGAGCGGCTAAATCTCCTGCTTTAGCGATGACCGGCCCTGAAGTAGAGCGAAAATTAACACCTAATTCTTTTGCCATAATCTGTGAAAGCGTTGTTTTTCCTAACCCCGGTGGTCCTACAAACAAAACGTGATCCAGCGCTTCTTGCCGCGTTTTTGCTGCCTCAATAAATATTTTTAAATTAGCCCGTGCCGCTTCTTGACCAATAAAATCATCGAGAACTTGTGGTCTTAAGGAACGATCTGGATCGTTAGGAAGGGGGGCGGGACCCAGAAGGCGTTTATCTTCATCTTTATGCATTGTTACCTTGGTTTTAAGTAGGAGAAGAAAGCAATTTGAGACTATGGCGGATCAAAAGAGCAGAAGAAACAGTTTCCCCCTCAATAGCGTTCATCGCAAGAGCAAGAGCACAAGATGCTTGCTCCCGTTCAAACCCTAGCTTCATCAACGCGGAAAGCGCATCATGCGCAGGTTGATTGGTCATCTCACGCTGAGGAACCGAAACAGTCTTGACCGCTTGTTCAAAGGGGAGAGTTTTACTTTTCAGTTCACCTACAATTCTTTCACTGACTTTTTTACCAACGCCCGGCGCTCGACTAATCATCGCAACATCGTTTAAGGCAATAGCTTGTGCGAGTTCATCTGGCGATAAAGTCCCCAAGATTGCCAAAGCAACCTTTGCCCCTACTCCAGGAACATTTTGTAGAAGACAAAACCATTCCTGTTCAGCTCTTGTAGCAAAACCAAAAAGGCGGATTGCTTCTTCACGAACATGCGTTTCAATAAAGAGGCTTAACGCCTCCCCAATAGAGGGTAAAGAAGGACGGAGCCGATTGGACACAAAAACAACATAGCCCACACCGTGAACATCAAGAAGGATATGATCATCAAAGATATGTTCAAGAGTGCCCTTTAATTTGCCAATCATATCGCCATCCTTGCCTGATAAGATCGATCAATACTCTTACGATGCATGCTATGACAAAGAGCAAGAGCAAGAGCATCAGCCGCATCACTGCTATCAAATTCAGCCCGTGGGAGGAGAACTTTTACCATCATATGGATTTGTTCTTTAGCACCATGTCCAACACCAATAACCGATTTTTTCACTTTGTTGGGCGCATATTCAAAAACAGGAAGATTTGCTTGCGCAGGAACCAGCAGTGCGATTGCACGCGCTTGCCCAAGTTTTAAAGTTGCTGTAGCATCTTTATTGACAAAGACATGTTCTACAGCGGCTTCATGGGGCATAAATTGATGCATAATCTCTGCAAGACCTTTGTGGATCTGACATAATCTGGAAGCCAGCTCACACTGTACATCAGAAGAAACCGTCCCTGCTGCAATAAACTGAAGACGATTACCTGCAACATCAATAACGCCCCACCCTGTACGCCGTAATCCGGGATCAATGCCTATAATACGAATCGTCTCTGCCATAAACTACAGTCTATACACTTTTCCCCCTTGTGAATAAAGACAAGACCACAAAGAAAACAGCAGCACAAGACAAAACCAGTCAAAAGATGGTCATGTCCCCCAATTATAACACGCAACGCACAGCATCTTTAGGAGCATACTTTATGAAGCATAACTGAAATCAATCAAAATCTTTTGTCTGCACATCACACGTGGGATTTCCGTGTGGAATGAAACTGTACAAGAAAAAACTAAAAATGCCTCTAATGAACTGTCTCAAATGCCAAGGGTATCGCAACATTGGGGACTGGCAAATATGATGATGCTGCTGGCTTGCTTCTTTGCAAGCGTAAAGATGAGGAGGCTCAATGGATGTGAACAAGAACTGAGAGGTGTTTTTGAATATGCCCATTACACCAAAATGACATTGCATAAAGGGGGACATTTCATGGAGCACAGGGAGCCCCCATGGGACATTCATTATATGGCACTTTATTCTTTTATTCTGGATGTTTTATTTTACGTGAGGAAAATAACTTCCATTCAAAACAAGAGAAGCCCAAAAACTGAAACAATGTGTATCATCCTCTTTAACAGACGCTTTACAGCAACTTTATAGGCATAAATTATAGAGCATAAATAAATTGATGTACAAGCCCCCTGCTCTATCTTAGCGCCTGATCATTATCATAGCCAAAACAAAATCACACGATATATCAACAGAAAGTGTTCTATATGCAATCAACTGAAGCCGATTTTCACAAGACCAACCATACCCCATCCCATGCCATAATTCGAAATCAATACCTCTAAGCTATAAGCTCAAGATATTTCCTACGCTCAAATAGAAATTAGACAGAAAAAAGCACTCTAGATTGGTTTTAGTTATGAAATTTTGGTTGTAAAAAATGGGTATACTGCTCTAAATATCGCAGAAAGAAACAAGGAGCTATTCTTCTCCGAACACCCAAAAACTGTTTTCAGTAATTCGATTTGTCTTCCCACCGGATTATCATCACTCAAGATACAGCCGCCCCTTATTTACCAGAACGCTTAAATTACAGCCGCATATCTAAAAGAAAAAAATGCATGCTCCTAAAAGCAATGAATGAGAAACAAATTGGCGGAAAGTTTCTGGTAATTCGTGCCAATAAAAGGGAAAAAAGTTCTAATGCTGGTGTATGAAGTGACACTTTTACAATTCCTTTTTTATTTGTTCTGATGACATTTCCCCTTCACGCAAAGCAAGGAAACACCTCTAAGAACCCCCAAAGGCTGTTTTGAGCAATTCGATTTGTTTTCCTACTGGATTATCATCTTCTAAGGCACAAGAGGCTGCAGTTTCCCACCCAGCACGCATATACTTTATGCGCGCTTCTAAACGCAATGAATGAGAAACAAATTGGCGGAAAGTTTCTGGCAATTCATGCCAATGAGGAGTTTCAAGTTCCAATGTCGGTGTATGAAGTGACACTTTTACAATTTCTTTTTTTATTTGTTCTGATGACATTTCCCCTTCGCGCTCTGCCCGAAAAAGAAGGAGTTGAGAAGCGATTTGCATAAGTCGTGTACTTAAATACATCGCTTCTTTCGCATAGATTGCAGAAACTTCTGCCGAAAGGGAACGTGCCACTAATTTCCCTTCTGAATCAATATACGCTGCGGTTTTTTCAATCAGCGCCATTGTTTCTTCATAGAGACGATTAAAAGCATTTTCAAAAGCATTATGCTCAATCATGATAATAGGTTCATCATATGGACGTTTATGTACACTCACGCTTTTATACTCCAAGTATCAGCACAAAATTACACCACTCAACGAACAGAGTATTAAAAAGTTTCTTTTGTTGCTGTATAGAACGCTTTTTTTAAAAACTGGTACCTCTTTTAATTTTTTTGCGCAACGCGCTTTTTATTCTAAGGTTAACGCATCCAACAAACACTATAGGACCGTTTTTCTTATAAACGGATCAATTTTCTTGAAAAAGATCACTGCCACGATCGCCGTTTTTCACAATAATAAGCGACTCCAAATTGCAGAGCAATACCCGTTATTATTAATAAGGTATCGGAAAAAAGCGTTCCTGTCATCACTGTTTTTATAATTTGTCCAAACATCGCCAAAATGGTTCCCGTTATAAAGACCGGTAAACTATGTTTTCCTAAGATTGCTAAAGGATGTTTCTGAGAGACATAAAACCATTTATTGATGCACGGTAAAGAAAGAATGAGAAAGGCTAATGCAAGAACATGGAGTAAACGTGGCAAGCTTAAAAAAGTTTTATTAAAGTTCATCAACGGAGAAGACCAGCCAAGCCACCCCAAAATGCCCCACCAGTTTAAGCGAACCCATAACAGCGCCAACAAGAGATACCCTATCGCACAAACAATCCAAAAAGACTGAAAAGCGATTGTTTTTCCTTGTTTAAGCGCTAAAGTACTGGTCAATCCTATGACAAACAAGAATTGCCAAGACAAAGGGTTTAAAAACCACTTTCCCTCTAAAGGATAAGAAGGAGGAGCAATTTTATAAAATCCGCAGATAAGATACAGCGTAAGCGAACCTACAAGCAGCCACTTTATCTGTTTACAACTCAAATAAAGGATAAAAGGCGCAAAAAACATCAAAACGATATAAAGTGGAAGAATATTATTATATCCCAATTGATGCCCAAAACTTAAAGTACTCAAAAATGCGGTAACAGGCTCTGTAAAAAAAAGTCTCACATTATTCATCGATAAAAGTTTTTCTGTTTTCCATAATAAAAAGGCAGCAAAAAAAAGGCTTAACGTGACAAAAGTAGTAAAAAGATATGCACCATAGAGCTGCAAAGCTCTGTACCAAAGTTTTCGGATAATAAAAGCAAAGGATTTTTGCTGTAACCGTCCATGAAAGCTTAACCCAAGAGCAATCCCTGAAAGCAAAACAAACACTTCTGCTGAATCAGAAAAACCAAAATTTCTATGAGTAACAGACTCATAGATCGTTCCGGGAATATGGTTGATGAAAATCGTCAATAAAGCTAAAGAACGAAAAACGTCAATACGTGTATCACGGCGAAAAGGTTGAGCATTATGCTCAAGAACACCTTTGTATTTCATCAGCGGACTCCCACACGTCATAAACCCCTTGAAGTCCCATAAAAATGGTGGTTACCCTTATTGCCAACAAGCATGAACAGGATGAAATTTTAATTTTAAGAGTCAAGTTTCATTTTAAGCATTTATTTTTTAAAAGGCAAAAGTTTTTTTAAAAGCAAAAGAACGAAAAGTATCCATACGTGTATCACAGTAAAAAGGCGACATATTATGCTTAAAAACACGCTCATTTCTCATAAACAGGCTCCTACACACCCATAAATCCTTTAAATTACGTGAAAATGGTAGTCACTTTCATCGCAAATAAGCATAATAGAATGAAACTTTAATTTTTAAGCATTATTTTTTTCTAAGAAACAGGGATTTGACATGACACAACAAAAAAATAAACCAATTGATTCACCTCTTTTCCCTCAGTTGATTTTAACACTTGATGTTCGGCGCAACACCCCACACACATTTTTGCAGCAAATTTTGCAAACAAAGTCTTTTGCATGCGTCATCCTCTATGATTCTGAAAAGTTGAAAGATGATGGCTCTTTTTTACAACAACAAGCGCAAACTTACGCAGAAGATATTCAAAATCATGACGCAGCCCTTCTCATCGCTGATGACAGCCGCATTGCTGGGCGCATAAAGGCTGATGGATTGCACATAGAAGATGATCTTAACGCTCTTGAAAGCTTCAAAAATCAGCAAAAGGAACAAAAAATCATAGGCTTTGGCAATCTACGCAATCGCCATAGTGCTATGCTTGCAGCGGAAACAGGTGTTGATTATCTTCTGTTTGGAAAACTCGGTGCTGATAAAAAACCCCATGCGCACCCCCGCAATCTCCAGTTAGCAACATGGTGGGCAGAGATTATGCAAACCCCCGCCATTATCCAAGCAGGAAGAGATTTTGCAACTTTTGATGAAGTCTTAAAGACTAGATGTGAATTCATTGCCATCGAAGAAGTCATTTTCACCCACGAAAACCCCTTAATACTGCTTAAAACAATGCAAGAAAAATGTGAGAACACCCCCTTGTAATATAGGAGGAGAATTTATAAATAAAGCGTTAATAAAAATCCAAACACTCACCACTATTTACTTATATAGAGCACACAATAACAGATAAAGAGGATACCTCAAAACTCAATAAAACTGCTTAATAATTCAATCAAATGAGATGAAAGATCTATCGTCTTGTTTTCATATAATATATAGAGAAAGGATCATAAAAACTTTCTAGTTCAAAATCTTATAAAAAGAAGACATTATGATTGGGGAAAATGGTCATTTTCAATATTGGTACTGAATACCAATTACCAATAGCTGACAATACAAATATGCAGGGGACATAAAAATGCAATATAGCGGGACGTTTGAAGATCTTACAAACATAATTTGCAAGTGTGGATATCAAATCATAGAAAGTAAATTACTAAAACATGATTCCCCTGAAATATATCAGATCAAAACCTCCGAAGGAGGCACTATTAATTGGTATAAAAGCACAGGAAAACTTCAAGTTCAAGGCAAAGAAAACATAAAACAAAAGTTAATAGAAGATTTAGCAAAGCATATAGAAGAAACATCAACGATTCCTTTCTCAAAAACTGCCCCTAATACCTTAAATAAAAAAATTTTTATCGTTCATGGTCATGATCGTTATGCCTTAAAGGAGCTTGAAAATGCTCTTCTCAAGCTTGGTCTCGAACCATACATCTTACAAAATACGAGTGGCAATGGTTTACCCATCATTCAAACTTTGAAAAAAGAAATTTGTGAAAGTTCTATAGGATTTGGTATTGTACTCCTCACGCATGATGATATGTGCTGTTTTAAATCTAAGGTTGAAGAAACAACACAACCTCGTGCTCGACAAAAAGTTGAAGAAAAAATTCAACCCCGTGCACGACAAAACGTTATTTTCGAAATGGGCATGTTAACTGCCGCACTTCCTCTTGAGAGGATTGCTATTCTACAAAAAGAAGGCGTTGAAATGCTTTCAGATGTTGGTGGAGTTTACTACCTTTCTTTTAAAGAACATGTAAAAGAAACATTTCCAAAACTTATTAAGCGCTTACAAGAAGCTGATTTCTCTTTTAATATAAATGAAATTACTCATGCATTAAATTAAATTTGAATAATGCTTATGTTTATTTTTTAAAGCGCACGCCCAAAACCACAAGGCACCCCGCCACATTCCACAAACACACACATCCTATAGGCTCAAAGAAACGATTTACCCCCCACCCTTCTTCAAACAGCAAGCGATTGTGCAAATTTTAATGAAGAAACCGCAATTCATTACCGTAGAAGAAATCATTTTAGTCCCTTTGATAAACACGGATCTGTTGTCATGATTTTGGTAATCGTTCCAGAGAGATTTAAGAAGCAGATAGCCTCTCATTAAAAAACAAATTTTGTAAGTAAAAAACTATTTTTATTGTAAATTTCCTAAAATTACTTTACGAATTAAAAGATGTTTTGGTCGCATACGCAACGACCAAGAGGGTCTTGAAAGCCCGAAAATCTAAACATGAATTTACCCCACTCTGTGGGTATCCCGGAATTCCGGGAGTTTTTGCTATGTCCAGGTGCTTTAAGCACTAAAAGCAAAAAAAGCTGATTAGATTTCAGTACTTTCAAGCTCCCGGAATACTCATGCGAGGGCGCTCGCGACCGGCGGGGGGCTTTGAAATGCAAACAAAAGATCTTGATAATGATATTTTCATTGGCAAAAAAATTCGTTTGAGACGAAAAATGTTGAAGATGTCTCAAAAAACATTAGGTCAACATTTAGGTGTCACCTTCCAACAAATCCAAAAATATGAAAAAGGCTTAAATCGTGTTAGCGCAGGGCGATTAAAGAAAATTTCTGATATCTTGAATGTTCCACTTTCCTTTTTTTATGCGGATATCCTAACAAAACAACAGCCCCCATACCACCATGATGAAATCGCATCAAGCACAGAGGAATATCTGCTGCTCAAAAGATTTAGAACTCTCACAACAGTAAAAAAGAAAGCCTTTTTACAGCTGATCTCTGATGAGAATGCAAGCTAACATCACGCGATAGCGTGCGCTATTCAAAGTCCCCCTTTGTGAACACTTTATTGCTTGAATGCAAAACATGCCACCCCTCCATTTTAAGAAACGACACGTTAAGAGACACTATTTTAATTTTTATTGTAAATTTCCTGAAATTACTTTATGAATTAAAAGATGTTTTGGTCGCATACGCAACGACCAAAAGGGGCCTTGAAAACCCTAAGTTCTAGCGTAAAAATAAACCCACTCTGTGGGTGTCCCGGAATTCCGGGAGTTTTTGCTATGTCCAGGTGCTCTTAGCACTAAAAGCAAAAAAGGCTGACTAGAACTCAGTATTTTCAAGCTCCCGGAATACTCATGCGAGGGCGCTCGCGACCGGCGGGGGGCTTTGAAATGCAAACAAAAGATCTTAATATTGATCTTTTCATTGGCAAAAAAATTCGTTTGAGACGAAAAATGTTGAAGATGTCTCAAAAAACATTAGGTCAACATTTAGGTGTCACCTTCCAACAAATCCAAAAATATGAAAAAGGCTTAAATCGTGTTAGCGCAGGGCGATTAAAGAAAATTTCTGATATCTTGAATGTTCCACTTTCCTTTTTTTATGCGGATATCCTAACAAAACAACAGCCCCCATACCACCATGATGAAATCGCATCAAGCACAGAGGAATATCTGCTGCTCAAAAGATTTAGAACTCTCACAACAGTAAAAAAGAAAGCCTTTTTACAGCTGATCTCTGATGAGAATGCAAGCTAACATCACACGGATAGCGTGCGCTATTCATAAACATTCATACGTATTTTAAAAAGCAACCTCCATTGCAAGCCTTTTTTCATTTTAGGGGGAGAAGCCCTTAATATAATGGAAGATAAGCATCTTTACATACGATAACCTTTCATCATTATTATTTTTAACAGAACTGTTTTAAACAGTCTGTCTCTCGTCGACATTTATGCTACTTTTTTAACTTACCCAACCCTACCTTGAACCAAGACGAAAAACTGAGAGATAAAAAGTAATATAGAAATGAAATTCTTATACGGCTTGTAATGATGAAAAAAAAATGTGAAAATTCTGATCGGTAATGAGGAGAAAACACCATGATCAAGAGAAGTGTGAAGCTGCTTATCTTAGGCGTGATTGGGCTTGCAAGTTCTGCTGTAAGTTCAGCGGGAAACACTGAAGAAATCTCAAATTCTGAAAGCTCTTTCAATACGATTCAAGAAGCTTCAAACACTCAAGAACCTTTTAAGCCCTTAAAAGCTGGAGACTATGACCAAGCCTATGACTATTACATCCAAGGTTATTATTTAAAAGCTTTTCGTGAAGCACTCCGACGTGCTGAAAAAAATGATCCTTTTGCACAAACTCTTCTTGCCCGAATTTATATGGAAGGATGTGCTGTTCCTATTGACGGTGCGCGTGCTGCTTTATGGTTTGAACGCGCTGCAAAACAGGGGGAACCCCAAGCACAACTCCGCTATGGACTTATGTTGTTTGATGGTCACTTTATAAAACAAAATCAAGAGCTTGGTGAACAGTTCATTCAAAAAGCTGTCAATGCAGGCGTCAAGGAAGCCTATTTTTATTATGGACAACTTCTTCTTTATAAATCCTCACGTGAAAAACAAGCTCTCCCCGGTGTTTTTTCCCAAAGTCGTGAAAATGAAGCAATCGAGCAAGCCTTAAAATTGTACTTAAAAGGTGCTGCTCTTGGGGATGCTGAAGCTGCTTTTTCTGCTGCAAAAATTCTTGCCTTAGGCACGTTAAAACGACCAAAGGATGATCGCAATGCCCGCAAGCTCATGGAGGTAGCGGCTCAAAACAACCACTTAAAAGCTCAACTTCATTTAGCACAATGGCTTATACAAGGGCGTGGAGGAGAAACAGATTTTCACCGTGCTTTTCATTTACTGCAAAGAAATGCCATCAACATGATTGCGCCAGCACAGATTTCCCTTGCAAGGCTTTATCGAGATGGCACAGGAACAAAAGGCGATATAATAATGGCAGCGGCATGGTATATGCTCGCAAAGGAGGCAAAAATGCAAGCCCCTGACCTTGAAATAATGCTCCAAGGCATGGACAAAACACAACTAGAAAAAGCGCGCAAAGAAGCAATAAAGCTCCTTCCTGTTTTTTAAAGTACTCCTCTCTGTTCAAAGAGATAAAATTTATAGAAATTCCGGGAGATTTTGCACTGTCCAGGTGCTTTAAGCACTAAAAGCAAAAAGGCTGATTTGAGTTCAGTATTTTCAAGCTCCCGGAATACTCATGCGAGGGCGCTCGCACCCCGTCGGGGGGAAATACAAACCAAAAATCTTTATAACGACATTTTCATTGGAAAAGAAAACGCACTGGTATCATTTGCTTAAGCAAACAATATCCAATAAGCAAAAGAACGAGGTTATCGCAAAAATTCCAAAAGCTCTATTTTTTTCATTCTTTTTGCTTGGATGAAAAACACGCCGACTCTCATTAAAAAACTATTTTTTATTGTAAATTTGCTGAAATTACTTTATGACTTTAAAAGTGTCTTGGTCGCATACGCAACGACCAATAGGGATCTAAAAACCCGAAAACTCAAACATGAATTTACCCCACTTTGTGGGTGTCCCGGAATTCCGGGAGATTTTGCTATGTCCAGGTGCTTCTCAGCACTAAAAGCAAAATGCTGATTTGAGTTCAGTGTTTTTAGACTCCCGGAATACCAACGCGAGGGCGCTCGCAACCGGCGGGGGCTTTAAAATGCAAGCCAAAAATCTTGATAACGACATTTTCATTGGCAAAAAAATTCGTTTGAGACGAAAAATGCTAAAAATGTCTCAAAAAACATTAGGTCAACATTTAGGTGTTACTTTCCAACAAATCCAGAAATATGAAAACGGCTTAAATCGTGTCAGCGCAGGGCGTTTAAAAGAAATTGCCGATATCTTAAATGTTCCGGTTTCCTTTTTCTATGCGGATATCATCACAAAACAACAGCTCCCATACCCTCATGATGAAATCGCATCAAGTACAGAGGAATACCTACTGCTCAAAAGATTTAGAGTTCTAACCTCGATAAAACAAAGAGCCATTTTACAATTACTCTCTGATCAGAATGAGAACTTTTAACATCATAATATAGAGCACTACACTCTCTGTTCTTAACTTGCCTCCCACCCCTCAAAGGACAGATGCCCCTTCCCTATCCGGTTGGTAAACAATCCATCTTCTCAGAACAGAACTCTTTTAGCTTCCCATTTCATGTGGTTCATTTCACAAGATTATCCGGACAAGCCCCCCTCATATATTCACCACACACTCTCATAAAAATATCACATGTGCAAAATTTGATGCCTTATAGCACCATACCTAAAACGATAACATTTTACAGCAAACAGGATAAGCATTCATACGTATTTAAAAAAGATAGCCCTCAAAAAGCAATGCTTGAAAATTTTTTTGATCGATCTGGAACAGCACCTAACGCCTCATTTTATAATGGTGATAGAGGATATAATCTTAACATGCAAACGCAAAAAATTGCTTTTTTATCGCAATCACCAAAAGCAGCTGTTTATTAAAATATACGCCACCAGAAGCACTTCAAGCAGCCTTTACAGCTGAAACCATTATTCATTGATTAATTAACCGATTGATTAGATACCGATATGTTGTTAATGTGCTATAGGTAAAGTTGCTCTTATTTCTGGAATAGGAGCTTCGCAAAAAAGAGCAACAATAAGTAAGGGGAATTAACGATGTTAAAATATTTATTGCTGTCACCGGTTGTGTTGGTGGCAGGTTGCGTATCTGTAGGCAATTATTCATCAAATTATGTTGATCAAAGTCTTACAAAGCGTCAGGCACAATTAGTCGCTAACAAATTTATTAGCGATATCAAGAGACCTCTACCACCAGCTACAACCACATTTCTTATAAAGAAAAATAATACAGCAGACAACTTTACTCCTTTATTTATCAATCTGTTGCGACGGAATGGATATAATGTGATCTATACAGATCAACCTCAAAAGCAACAAAACATGGGTGTGAATTTGAGGTATAGAATAAAATTAAATAGTAGCACTATAGTGTCTCTTTTTCAGTATAGTGTGAACGGAGAACTACGTGCTCATATAAGTACTCAGCCCAAATGAACCCGCTATTTAATGTAAACATTCTCTATATTTTACACGTAAAGACTTAAAAGCTCTTGCGAAAGGCAAAGAGATTTGCACCTCAATAAAAAACCTCATTTTTAGCCAGAGTAGATAAATTTTATTATAGATTGTAACAATACAAAATAGTGTAAGTTATAGCTTTAAGATTTAAAGAAAGAAGAATACTAAAAAATAATGAAAATGTCCCATACCCTAGCAAATTATTACGCGAAGATGTAAATGCAAAACTTGGACTATCTGTGATTGAAGCAGCTGAATAGCTTTCTAGATCCCGTGTAGCATTTTCTAGGGTATCGGTAAAAATCCTTATAACGATATTTTCAGTGGCAAATTCATTGGCAACAAAATTCGCTTTAAAAGAAAAATGTTGAAGATGCCTCAAAAAACATTAGCTCAACATTTGGGTGTTACTTTCCAACAAATCCAGAAATATGAAAATGGCTTAAATCGTGTCAGCGCAGGGCGTTTAAAAGAAATTTCTGATTCTTGAATGTTCCACTTTCCTTTTTCTATGCTGATATCTTAACAAAACAACAGCCCACATACCACCATGATGAAATCGCATCAAGCACAGAGGAATACCTGCTGCTCAAAAGATTTAGAACTCTAACCACTGTAAAAAAGAGAGCTATTTTACAGCTCATCGCTGATGAGAATACAAGCTAACATCATACGATAGCACACACCACGCTCTATCCCATGAGACACTATAACAAACTCCCATGCAAATATTCATCACATATTCTCATAAGAACACCTCATGGTTTTACGGAACTTATATCATTGCTATCAATGATGATATTTTACGCCACAACGGGATAAATTTCCCTAAAAATTCTAAAAAATTTTGTGCAAATTTTTAAAAAGCTTGCGTCTAAGCGCTTTTTATGGTCTTGCAAAGAACTGAAAAGTAAAAATACATAAAGGTCCTTTTTTACTCAAGCTTTTCTCTTTGCAAAAAACATGAGAAAGCCCATGAAGAGCACACAGGACCATGAGAGAGCCGCAAGGCTAATCAAAGGGGTTTTGGAGCCCAAAAATAACAAAAGAGCTTGACCGTTAAAGGCAGCAAAGAAAAGCGCCATAAAGACAACAAGAGAGTTCTTTTTGCAAGAATAGAATTGGATAGAAACGATGAAAATTAATGGCAATGAAATTCGCCCTGGTAATGTGATCGAACATCAAGGAAGCTTATGGGTTGCTGTTAAATGCAACGCTGTAAAACCAGGAAAAGGTGGTGCATTTAACCAAGTTGAAATGAAAAATTTGATTGATGGTACAAAACTTAATGAGCGATTTCGCGCTGCTGAGACCGTTGAACGCGTGCGCCTTGAACAAAAGGATTTCACATTTCTTTATCAACAAGGGGATGCTTTGGTCTTTATGGATTCACAATCCTACGAACAACTTGAACTTCAAAAGGATTTTGTTGGTGAACGTGCTGCTTTTCTCCAAGATGGGATGACTGTCACAGTTGAACTTTATCAAGAAAAACCTATTGGCATCTCACTTCCTGATCAAGTTGCTGTCACGATTGCAGAAGCCGATCCTGCTATCAAAGGACAAACGGTTACCTCCTCTTATAAACCTGCCATTCTTGAAAACGGGATTCGTATTCTTGTACCACCCTTTATGAATGCTGGTGAACGTGTCATTGTCGACACCAATGAATTGATTTATTTGCGTCGCGCAAATGAAAAAGATAAATAAAGGAATAAAAAATGGCCCATTCTGCAGTCATGAATGTCATGGTGCAAGCTGCAATGAAAGCAGGACGCTCGTTGGTGCGTGATTACGGTGAAGTGCAAAATTTGCAAGTGTCTTTGAAAGGACCAGCAGATTACGTCAGCCAAGCAGATCGCAAAGCGGAAAAAATTATTTTTAATGAATTAAGCAAAGCGCGCCCCAAATTTGGTTTTCTGATGGAAGAGTCTGAAGAAATCATTGGCGAAGATTCCCAACATCGTTTCATTGTTGACCCTTTAGATGGCACCACAAATTTTCTCCATGGCATTCCTTTTTTTGCTGTTTCCATTGCCTTAGAAAGTCAAGGGAAAATCGTTGGTGGTGTCATTTACAATCCCGTAAGTGATGAACTCTTTACTGCAGAACGCGGGTGTGGTGCTTTTTTTAATGACCGACGCTGTCGCGTTTCTGCTCGACGCAGACTAGAAGATTGTGTCATTGCCACAGGCATGCCTCATTTTGGCCGCCCAAATCATGGAACTTATCTTATTGAATTACGCAATGTGATGGCGGAAGTTGCCGGACTTCGCCGTTTTGGCGCTGCTGCTCTTGATTTAGCTTATGTTGCTTCTGGCCGAACCGATGGCTTTTGGGAAGACAACCTGCAAATTTGGGATATGGCTGCTGGAATATTGATGGTTCGCGAAGCCGGTGGTTTTGTCACCGATAAAGAAGGCGGTAACAATATATTTCGCAAAAAAAATATCATTGCCGGAAATGAACACATTCGCATCAAACTAGAAAATACCCTCAAAAAAGGCATTTAGACCTCGGGAATAGTGTCTTTTTAAAAGACAATGCTAAAAAGTTCAACTTTGCAACATCGCCATCTGGATATTCCTCATCACACAACCTTATCTTTTATTGAATTGCGCAAGTAATGATGGAAGTTGCTGAACTTCGCCATCTTGGCGCTGCAAACATGGTTATGATGGTTTGACATAAGACAATCCTATGGTATTCATGATCTCTCATGAAAAACAATGTATTATCCTTATAAATCAACGTGAGGGTGCTGTTATGAAGAGACCCCCTTGCACATCTTAATAGTCCATAGAGATTGACGGGGTATCATTTTATATTCTGTACCCAGATAAAGTATTTTTATAAAAATGCTCCATCTCACGCAGAAAAAAACAGTCCGTTAAGACTTTAAAAAGAAAAATACTTCAATTCTTGTCCCTTTTCTTCCATGAGAGCTTCAAATTGATAAGCCTATCTGAAAAGAGTGCTGTTTATGCCCTTGAAGATACTGCTCTTTATAATGATCACTTACTTAGGTGAAAATTGGAGTTTTGCCAAGTAGGCATAGACGCCATTTTTTGCCACAAGTTCTGTATGTGTTCCTTCTTCTACAAGAGAGCCTTTATCCATTACGAGAATACGATCAGCTTTTAAAATTGTTGCCAAACGATGTGCAATGACCAAGGTTGTACGATTTTGCATCAATCCTTCTAAGGCGTCTTGCACTAACTTTTCACTGTTTGCATCTAAAGCGGATGTTGCTTCATCAAGCAGTAACAGGGGTGCATTTCTTAGAAGTGCCCGTGCAATACCGATGCGTTGTTTTTGCCCCCCAGAAAGCATGGTACCACGTTCTCCTACTTGCGTATCCAAGCCATCTGGTAAAGCTTGAATAAATTCAAGTGCATTAGCCGCTTTAGCGGCAGCAAGAATGTCCTCTTCATGGGGATTTTCAGTTCCAAAAAAAGAAGGACAGTTTGCAATTATTTTATTTCAAGTCATTATACTCTACAAGAAAGGATTTATGCTCGTATTTCAAACTGATTTTTAAATTTAAAAACGCAGCCACCAAGATTTATTAGTGTCTAAGATCGCATCTATTTATGTTGGATGCGTTTTTGAATTAATATTTAAAGTGCACTCTTTAACAGCATAAAAAAAACCATCACCTACAATTAGGGCAATCATTTTTTTAAAACTTGTGCTCTTTATAATCAGTAATAGGCTTTTACATGCCAATATTACCAAAACGATTTTTGAATTTAGAAAGACGACCGCCACGGTCTACGAGTGTTTGGGAGCCACCTGTCCATGCTGGATGCGTTCTTGGATCAATATCTAGATTAAGAGTATCGCCTTCTTTTCCCCAAGTAGAGCGCGTTGTATATTGGGTTCCATCCGTCATAACAACGGTAATTGTGTGATAGTTGGGATGAATATTCGCTTTCATGCGTAAAAACCTTTTGCGTTTATAGAATGAAATAGCACTTGCTTGATTTTTTTAAGTGCGCTTCCTTTGTCTTTTTGATACATTGATTAAAGTATTTATTCCTATAACTGAGCACGCATAAAAAAACAAGTGTTCAAGATGCATCGTTGTATCAAGTGTTATAAATTCAATATAGTGAGCGAAACCTTATGAATCTCTTCAATCATTCAGAAAAATCTACAAAGTCTTCCCCTAGAAAATCTTCATTTTCTTCGCTTGCAATTTTTTTTCCTTATCTTTTGCGCTATCGTTGGTTGTTTATCTTTGCCTTTCTAGCGTTATCTGTTGCTGCTCTTGTCACATTAGCTTTGCCTCTGGCTATCCGACAAATGTTTGATCATGGGTTTTCTACTTCAAGCCACGAACATATCAATTTTTACTTCGGAGTTTTGTTTATCTTAGCCTTGCTTCTCGCCTTTGCTTCTGCTGGTCGTTATTACTGTGTTATCACATTGGGAGAACGGATTGTTGCCGATTTACGGCGTGATGTGTTTATTCATATTATGAAACTTTCTCCTGCTTTTTTTGATCGGTCGCATTCAGGAGAGATTGTTTCAAGGCTTCTAACAGATACCACACAAATAAAATTAGCTGTGGGTTCTACCGCCTCTACTGCTTTGCGTCAGTTGATTATAGTGATCGGAGCCGTTGTGATGATGGTGATTACCAATGCTAAATTGTCTTTGTTGGTTTTGGTTGCTATTCCTGTTGTGGCCATTCCCTTGGTGGTTTTTGGGCGTAAAGTTCGTGCGCGTACGCGTGCGGCGCAAGATCGTCTTGCAGATGCCAATGCTGTTGCTACAGAACAGGTAAGTGCTATTCGCACTGTGCAAGCTTTTACCGCAGAAAAACGCGTTGCAACACGTTTTTCACAATTGATAGAACGTGCTTTTCAAACAGCACGTGCTTCTGTGATCCTGCGCTCCTTTTTTACGGGTTTTGCAATTTTTTTGGTTTTTAGCAGTGTGGTTGCTGTTTTATGGATTGGGTCGCGCGATGTTTTGAATGGAACGATGACAGGCGGGACATTAGGGCAATTTGTCCTTTATGCGGTTTTTGGAGCTTCCACTTTTGCGCAATTATCGGAACTGGGGGCTGAGTTAATCCAAGCAGCAGGCGCTGCTGAGCGTCTTTCCGAATTGTTACAAGAACAACCTGCTATTGTAGCTCCTAAAAATCCTTTATCATTGGAACAACCTGTTCGAGGCGAACTTGTTTTTGATCAGGTTGATTTTACTTATCCTTCTAGACCACAAGAGAAGATTTTACGCTCGCTTTCGTTTTCTGTGAAGGCAGGCGAAACGGTTGCTTTTGTTGGGGCTTCAGGAGCAGGAAAAAGCACCATTTTTTCTTTGATCCTTCGTTTTTATGACCCGATAAGTGGAACAATTTTGTTGGATGGCATGGAAATTAATCGCCTTTCTTTGCAAGATTTGCGCAGCGCAATTTCCTATGTTCCACAGGATGTCGCCATTTTTGATGGAACATTGCGTGATAATATTATTTTTGGAACTGAAAATCCCCATGAAGAGGACATTCTTGCTGCCGCTAAAGCGGCTAATGCACTTGAATTTATTCAAGCTTTACCAGATGGCTTGGATACGCAAGTAGGAGAACGTGGTACCATGCTTTCTGGGGGGCAAAAACAACGCATCGGTATTGCACGGGCAATTCTAAGAAATGCACCCCTGTTACTGCTTGATGAAGCAACATCCGCTTTAGATGCAAACAGTGAAAAGTTAGTGCAAGACGCCTTAGAAGGATTGATGCAAAATCGTACAACCTTGGTCATTGCACATCGTTTGGCAACAATTTTAAAAGCTGATCGTATTCTCGTAATGGATAAAGGCTCTCTTGTAGAAGAAGGAACACATACAGAACTTGTGGCAAAAAATGGCGTCTATGCCTACTTGGCAAAACTCCAATTTTCACCTAAGTAAGTGATCATTATAAAGAGCAGTATCTTCAAGGGCATAAACAGCACTCTTTTCAGATAGGCTTATCAATTTGAAGCTCTCATGGAAGAAAAGGGACAAGAATTGAGATATTTTTCTTTTTAAAGTCTTAACGGACTATTTTTTTCTGCGTGAGATGGAGCATTTTTATAAAAATACTTTATCTGGGTACAGAATATAAAATGATACCCCGTCAATCTCTATGGACTATTAAGATGTGCAAGGGGATCTCTTCATAACAGCACCCTCACGTTGATTTATAAGGATAATACATTGTTTTTCATGAGAGATCATGAATACCATAGGATTGTCTTATGTCAAACCATTCATAGTGAATCAAACAAGACCTCTTTCTTGCACATCACAAGCAGAGTCAGCATGTGGAGTGAAACTAGTATAAGAAAGAAGGAAAATACCTCTCTTACCCCTTTAAGTTCTAAGGACTGCCACAACATTGGGGCGCTAGAGTATAATCGTGCTAGCTTGCTGAGTCCCTCATGCAGCTCACTTGATAGGCTCTACGGACACAAGCTCTATCCTAAAGGCTTACCACGCTCTCTAAAAAACTTAATATGAAAAATTTTTCACGCTCTCTATCACCGCCCTAAACAATAGTGTTTACCAAAAATCATGGCAAATTGTAATTCACAAATACGCTTCTTTCATCTGCAAGAGTATCCTTTTATTCTCTTTCAAAAAAACGAACACTTTTTGAACATTGTTTGCAGATCCGTATTACTGAAAAAGAGCAACGACTCTTTTAGCGCTTTTGGGCTTCTTATAACTTTTGTGTAAGCGCGTATAAGCAACAAGCTTTTATAATAAACCAGTTGTTGGAAAAATCGTAAAATTTTATCAAATTTATTGTTTGTAAATATCACCACTACGACTACTGTTCTGCTCTTGCAGACAGGCAGCCTCAAAACACTTTCTCTTTACTCAAAAATCGTCCCTCCAGCTCTCTCTTCCAGTCATAGCCTATAAAAATAAGGATAGAGTGCTTTGATTGGACACCTTCACACCACCACCAACCCCATCATTTATATTTAAAGCTCTCATACTTTATAGCACCCCCTGTCGTGCTTTAAGAAAGCATTTTAACGATGATAGGAACGTGTACAAAGAGGATATATCTTTAGGGTATTTACGTTTTAAAGCTTGCACTAAATCATATTTTTTTTGCATAGCTAGCCAAGCGTATGCAGAACTGACACCCTAACCATTTCAAACCGTTCAGCTGTTTCCGTAACAGATAAGCCAAATTCTACGATTATATCTTCAACCACGAGTTCACCTATATGCAGAGGATTTTCCATCATTTTTTAGCGCTCCCTCTTCAATAATCCTCTAGATAATCAACTAATTCAGCATCTATACCAGCAAAGCGAAATATTACGTGCTAATTTTCCTTTACAATCATTAACCAATAGTCCTCAAAATGTCCTTTTAGCGAATAGAACTAAAAGGATGAGTTATTCAAAATCATTTGGTGATATAGCTATATCAAGAGCACCTAAAATACGCCGTAGTTGCTAAGTATAGGCGATTTCTCTCCCTTTATCGTATCAGTCTTGTAGAAGACTTTAAACCCTTCATGTTTAAATCAACAAATCATAATTGAATTATATTGCATAAAGATGCTTTTTCTCATTTTTCCATTTAACACACGATAAGGTACCATTTAGGCACCATGAGAAGCTTTCCCCTTATATTATGATTTCAGAACCACATGAGAAGAACAAAATAAGCCGTTTGGGTGTCTTAGATCAAGGATGCCGTCAGGCGCAACCTTTAAAGTGTTGCATTGATCTTAAAGAGCAAGGCTTGTTAGTCCTTTCATTAAACGCGGGTCTGATGTCATGATTTTGGAGAGCGATTATTAAGAATTTAAGAGGCAGACAGCCTCTCATTTTGATTTGTACACAAACGAAGAGCGCTCTATTTATTCAAAGAGAATAGAAGTTCATACCCAGAAGGTGCTAAGCAGAATAAGAGAGCGTCGTGACCCCACATAGCATACATGCAGCAAACAGAAGAACCCCTTCACCAATTGCTAAGAGTAATGTGTGTACCGGCCTCATCTGCTGTTGCTTCGCGGCGTTCTAAGAGGTATCCGAAAAAAAGAAAAAGCACGCTATTCCACTCGCACCTACAAAGAAGTTTAGTGCGGTATGAACCAATCCACGCATGTTGAAAAGAATAATAAAAATTATGGAAATAAACAGTCGAAATATCCCAGCTAATACCCCACGCACTATATTGCACAATTTTGGCATCATAATTGCAGAAAAGCTCTATTCTGCGTATCGATTTTTTCTTTGGTGCTTGTATTCTTAGAAGATATGCCATCCACAACTCCCCCTTTTTTAAGCCAAAATGCTATGAAGTTATTCATTTGTAATTATATCATCACAAAATACAAGAAAGATTTATTCATTTTAACGAAACAATAGGTGTTTTATTGAGATGCAAATCTATTTTCTTTCACAAGAGTTATTCAATCCGTTCGTCAATAGGAAGATTACCCCCCATTGAAGAGAAAGCTAGCCTGACACACAAAAACTTCATAAGCTGTATAGTCTAATCCACTCAGAAATCGCAACTCTCCAATTTACCCGCTTATCCACCTTTGAAACTGCAATAAAATAGATTCTGCTGATGACAATCAATGATAACATGAAAAAGAAAAAAATATCATAATATTAAACTCTTCAATACAGTATGAGCTTTATGATTTGCACTCAAAAAGTAAGTGCCACCTCATAAACTACAACACACTAAGATGCTGCGCATTCACAAATTTCCTTTAAAGCACCATCCCCCCTTCCCGAAATCCCACCTCTCCCGCAATCTTATCTCTCGATAGCACCCATTAAAGACTTTTGAAATGTCCAAGGAGAAAACTCTCTGAGAAAGCTTTCAAGCCTAAAACGCCCCCGCCATTTTTATCATGATGAGGGCACCAAAAATCACGCAGAAACATACAAAATCTCCCCGCATTTAGGTATAGGACTTGTGCTTCAAGCGCACGCTTTTTCTTGTTCTTTTGCCCATTTTCCCAAAGCCGCAAGATGGTTCATCCGAGCCCGATGACTAAATGCCTTCTGTGCAACAGGAATATTCTCATCTTTTCCAGCCCATGCTTTTAAGGCAGCTGCTTGCAATGCTCGTCCATAGGAAAAGGTCAATTTCCAAGGCAATGCGCCCAAAGAATTCATGGCAGATAAATGCGCCGTTGCTTCCTGATCAGACTGCCCTCCAGAAAGAAAAGCAATCCCTGGAACAGCGGCAGGAACAGTCTGTTTAAGCACGCAAACGGTCTTTTCAGCAACTTCTTCAACACCAGCCTTGCGGGCATCCTTTCCATCAATCACCATATTGGGCTTTAAAATCATCCCCTCCAAAAGAACACGAGCTTCAAACAATTCTTTAAAGACGGACTGCAAAACAGTGCGTGTCACCTCAAAGCAACGTGTAATGGAATGCCCACACGATGGTCCATCCATCAACACTTCCGGCTCAACAATGGGCACAATATTGAACTCCTGACACAAAGCAGCATAGCGTGCAAGAGCTTGTGCATTTTGTCTGATAGCTCCTCTTGTTGGCAAAGCGTGTTCATCAATAGCAATTACCGCACGCCATTTAGAAAAACGTGCTCCCAAAGCATAATAGTCTTTTAGCCGCTCACGAAGACCATCCAACCCTTCGGTAATTGTCTCTTGAGGGAAAGCAGCCAAGGGTTTTGCACCGGTATCAACTTTAATCCCTGGCAAAGCGCCTGCATCCCGAATAAGATCCGTCAACATTTTCCCAGTTGATGCTTTTTGCCGAATGGTTTCATCAAATAAAATAACCCCTGAGATGGCATTTTCCATTGCTTCTTTTGTACTAAAAAGCATTTCACGATAAGCACAGCGCCTATTTTCATTGGATTCAATACCAATGCTTTCAAAACGCTTTCCAATGGTCGCCGTACTTTCATCTGCCGCCAAAATACCTTTACCCGCATGCACCAAAGCAAGTGCAATATCTTCAAGCCGTTCATTCATAAAAAATTCCTCTTTATTTTGTCTTAAAACTTCCAAAAGTGCGCAACACGTTAAACACAGCCTACACAACGACACACAGCTCTTTTTTAAGCTGCTCTTTCAATAAACTCTTTAAACCTGCATAAGGGCAAGAATGCCAGGCAGAACCTTACCTTCCATCCATTCTAAAAAAGCCCCTCCAGCAGTCGAGAGATAAGTAAAATCATTGGCAACACCGGCATGATTAAGAGCAAAAACTGTATCGCCTCCTCCCGCAATTGAAACCAACTTTCCCGCCAAACTACGTTCTGCTACATGGCATGCAACTGCAATGGTTCCCTTATCAAAAGGAGACATCTCAAAAACACCAAGGGGTCCATTCCACACAAGAGTAGCAGCTTTATCTATCACGGTATTGATATGCGCAATAGAGCGCGTCCCAATATCCAATATCATGCCATCTTGTGGAATATCTTCAATGTCATAAAGACGATGCGGTGCATCTTTTTCAAAGCGAAATCCAACGACAACATCCACAGGGAGAAGAAGCGTACATTGACACTCTTGGGCTTTTTTAATAATTTTTCTTACCGTTTCCATCAATGCATGTTCACACAGTGATTTCCCTACATGGATACCTTGCGCTGCTAAAAAACTGTTAGCCATCCCCCCACCAATAATCAAGGAGTCAACTTTTTCCACCAAATGATTGAGCACAAAAAGCTTACTGGAAACTTTCGCTCCTCCCACAATGGCAACCACAGGATGTGTTGGATTACCAAGTCCTTTTTCTAACGCCTGCATTTCACCTTGCAAAGAGCGCCCTGCATAAGAAGGCAATAAATGCGTTATTCCCTCCACCGAAGCATGGGCACGATGAGAAACTGAAAAAGCATCATTAACATAGAGATCCCCATTATGAGCTAAAGCTTCCGCAAAAGAACAATCATTCTTTTCTTCACCAGCATAAAAACGTACATTTTCAAGCAGTAAAACACTACCATTTTGTAATGACTCAACCGCAACCTGCACCACCGAACCAATACAGTCAGGAGCAAAAGAAACAGGCTGATTAATGATCTTTTCCAGCACTTGCACAACAGGACGGAGTGAAAACTCTGGCTCTACCTTTCCTTTGGGGCGACCACAATGAGAAAGCAGAATAACTTTAGCACCACGCTTTTGTAGCTCAACGAGTGTCTCTTTATGTCGCTCTAAGCGCGTCGTATCACAGACCTTGCCCTGCGCCATTGGCACATTAAAATCCACCCGCACAAGAACGCGTTTCCCAGTGACATCAACATCATCAAGTGTACGAAACCCCATCACCGCTTCCTCTTCACTTTCCATTGTTTCAAATAAAAACGCATCCAACAACCCTGCCCACTTTTCTTTCCACTTATCACCCTCTTTGCTTTTACAAGAGATCCACGACAGCCTATCTCTCACCTTCTGCTTGAAAAGCCAAATCTTTCATCGTCAAATGTACAAAAGCCCACCATTGCTCTTAATCTTCATATCCCATTGTGACAAACAAATGCATTAACTCAACTTGATCTCTATTAAAGCTTCCTTTTACTTCTAGGCAAAAGAGTTTACATCACCTGTTTTCTGACGTTTTCTCAAAGGGTATCTCGTTCAAATATTCCTTTTTCAAAATTTACTCTTTCATGCAGCTTTTAAAAGCACATATTGACCCAGTATTAAAACAAAATACATCATCAATTTTTCATAGTCTCTTCTCTCTAGCGCATGAGAACAACAGCCTCTATCTGTTTTTCTCAAAATTGTACAAAAATGAGACTTTTTCCTATAAAAAGAGGACCCTGAGGTCCTCTTATATTGTCTTAGCAAAAGCCACAGCCGTATCACTCATACGGTTAGAAAAGCCCCATTCATTATCATACCAAACCAGAACACGACAGAGCTTACCATCAATCACTTTGGTTTGATCATTGTGGAAAATAGCTGAATGAGGATTATGATTAAAATCACAACTCACGAGTTTTTCTTCTGTATAATCCAAAACGCCCTTCAAAGAACCTTGTGCAGCAGTAGCAATGGCTGTATTAATTTCTTCGATTGTTGTGGAACGCTTAGCGGTAAATGTCAAATCAACCACAGAAACATTAGGGGTCGGAACACGAATCGATACACCATCAAGCAATCCCTTTAATTCTGGCAAAACCAACCCCACAGCTTTTGCCGCCCCTGTTGAGGTAGGAATCATAGAAAGAGCTGCCGCACGTGCACGATAAAGGTCACGATGCATTGTATCCAACACAGGTTGATCACCCGTATAAGAATGGATTGTTGTCATGAAGCCCTTTTCAATGCCCACCGTGTTGTGCAAGACTTGTGCAACAGGCGCCAAACAATTGGTTGTACAAGAAGCATTTGAAACAACGCGATGCTCGCTGCTTAAAGATTGATGATTAACCCCATAGACGACCGTAAGATCTGCACCTTCAGAAGGCGCAGAAACAAGAACACGCTTTGCCCCCGCATCTAAATGAACACTTGCTTTATCACGCGCAGTAAAAATGCCCGTACATTCCAAAGCAATATCGATATCCAAATCTTTCCAAGGCAATTGAGCAGGATCTCGCTCTGCGCACACCTTTATTAACCTGCCCCCCACATCAATGGCATCCCCTACCACCTTAACGGTTCCAGGGAAACGCCCATGAACTGAATCATAGCGTAATAAATGGGCATTTGTTTCCACCGATCCCAAATCATTAATTGCGACCACTTCAATATCTTGTCGTCCACTTTCCACAAGTGCACGTAAAATATTGCGACCAATACGACCAAACCCATTAATTGCAACACGAACTGTCATTTCACATGTTTCCTCATCAATTTTTTTAAGCACAACATTTAAAACACAATAAATGGGTATTTCAGCAATCCCAAATCATTAATTCCCACAATGTCAATATCTTGATCACTCACTCACTTATCCACAATAATGCACAAAATCATCTACAACACTGCACAGAATATGATGCACTACAGCCACCTCATTCATGACAACAGAAGCTGTCATTTTGTCTTTTCCTCTTTGATCTTTCCACGCTCTTTTTCAACGGTGGCGACCACATTCTCACAAGTAATACCGAAATGCGTATAAAGGGCATCAATTGTTCCACTTGCCCCAAAGCCCTCCATACCAATAAACACACCATCACAGCCAATAAAACGGTCCCATCCTTGCCGGATGGCAGCTTCAATGGCAATTTTAATCGGCGCATCTCCAATGAGAGCACGCTGATAGGAGCAAGACTGTTGAGAAAAGAGTTCAAAACAAGGCACAGAAACCACACGCGTTGGGATGCCTTTTTCTTCTAAGACTTGATGCGCTTTTACTGCAATTTGCAATTCTGAACCAGAAGCAAACAGCGTCACTTGTGCATCATCGCTAGCTGTTAGAAATTCATAAGCACCGAGCATACAGAGATTTTCTTCTTCATACTCTTGACGCAAAAGCGGTAGATTTTGTCGACTCAAAGCCAAAGTAGAAGGCGTCCCGCGTGCTTTCAAAGCCAATTGCCAACACTCGACTGTCTCCATAGCATCAGCAGGGCGGAACACAAGATGATTAGGCATTGCGCGCAAGGAAGACAAATGCTCCACGGGTTGATGGGTCGGACCATCCTCACCAAGACCAATGGAATCATGAGTCATGACATAAATCACCCGCAATCCCATCAAAGAAGAGAGCCGCATAGCAGGACGCATATAGTCAGAAAAGCATAAAAAGGTTCCCCCATAAGGAATAAAGCCGCCATAAAGGGCAAGACCATTCATCACAGCTCCCATTGCATGTTCGCGAATTCCATAATGCAGATAGCGCCCTGAAAAATCTTTAGGAAAGATACTTTTCATCTGACTGCTTTTTGTATTATTAGATCCGGTTAAATCAGCCGAACCACCAATGGTCTCAGTAACGACTCCATTGATAACTTCAAGAGCCATTTCCGAAGCTTTACGCGTAGCAACAACGGGACGCTCTTCAACCAATTTCTGTTTATAAGTATCAATAACGCCATCAAATCCGCCCACGAGATCGCCGCGCATCAATCTTTCAAACTCCACACGTTCTGAGACAGGAAGATCAGCAAATTTTTCTTCCCATTTTTGGCGTTTTTTAGCAGCATTGAGACTAGCCAAGCGCCAATTATCGAGAATATTGGCTGGAATAACGAAAGGCTCAGCATCCCACCCTAAAGCGATACGGGTTTCAGCGATTTCTCGTGCACCTAAAGGAGCTCCATGAACTTTATTAGTCCCCGCTTTATTTGGTGCTCCAAAACCAATTGTTGTTTTACAAGCGATCAAAGTTGGTTTATCAGAATTTTGTGCTGCCTCAATAGCCCGTGCAATTGCTGCTTGATCATGCCCATTGACTTTATGTGTATCCCAACCAGAAGCTTTAAAACGTGCAATCTGATCTGTACTGTCAGCAAGTGAAATCTCTCCATCGATAGAAATATTATTATCGTCCCACAACACAATAAGCTTATTGAGTTTCAAATGACCAGCAAGAGAAAGTGCTTCTTGAGAAATCCCTTCCATAAGGCATCCATCGCCCACCAACGCGTAAGTGTAATGGTTGATAAGATCACCAAAACGGGCATTTTGCAAACGCTCACCAAGAGCCATCCCCACGGCATTAGCCAACCCTTGTCCAAGTGGTCCAGTGGTTGTTTCGATTCCCGCCACATGCCCATATTCCGGATGCCCAGCAAGCTTTGCCCCTAATTGGCGAAAATTTTTGAGATCCTCAAGAGAGAAATCTTCATAACCAGAAAGATACAAGAGAGCATAAAGCAACATAGACCCATGTCCTGCTGATAACACAAAACGATCACGGTTAGGCCAGCGAGGATTTTTAGGATCATGAGCCAGGAATTGTGTATAAAGAACCGTAGCAATATCGGCTGCCCCCATTGGCAAGCCCGGATGACCAGAATTTGCTTTTTCAATCGCATCAATAGCAAGAAAACGGATAGCATTGGCCATCTGATTCTGTTGGTGGGTGTTTGTCATGGATAATCGACCATTTCGTTAAATACGTTATTCTGTTGTTTTTTATGTATTCTCTTAAAATTCTCAAGAAATACTATTTTTCAACCATTAGCGTGAAACTTTTTGCCACCACTTCAATAACATTAATAACATTCCCCTCACGCGTCCTGTATATCCATGTCATTTATGCCAATACGCGCAAAAAATCCAGCTTTTAATTTATATCTATCCCCTGCTTTGCTTGCTAAAATATCCTACATACTTAAAAATAAAATGCACACAATACAAGAGTGAAAGTGATTCGTTTTTGCATAACACATTGATAAAGGATACAATTACCCAAAGGATAAAAGCAATGAACCAAGAAACTACGGTTCTACAAGATGCTCTAGAACACCTAGAAAAAGCACTTAGAACTTTAGAGATCACCATAGTAAACCGCAATGCCGTTATTGATAAAAATAACGAATGGGAAGAAGAAATTCAACGAATGAATGCTGACCGCAGCCATCTTGCCCAAGCGCTTGACAAAGCTGAAGCCCAAATTGAACGCTTAGAGTCCGTAAATAAAGAAGTTTCCAAACGTCTTATTAAAGCAATGGAAACAATTCGTGTTGTCATTGATAGATAAAGGTTTGAATGTATGGAAACTGTTTCCGTTACCATTGATGGTAAAATTTATCGCATGGCTTGTGATAAAGGACAAGAACGTCGTCTTATTGCGCTTGCTGCTCAGTTGGATCAATATATCACACATTTAAAGAACAATTTTGGTGAAATTGGAGACCATCGTTTATCGGTTATGGCTGGCATAATGATTATCGATGAAATGGAAGAAATAAAACGAGAAAATAAAAAATTACAAGAAGACTACGATGCTCTTTTACGACTCCACAACGAAAGAGACCGCACCATGGGGAAAATTATGCGTGACACTACACAACGCATTGAAAATCTCACCAACCAATTGCTCAAAGATGAACAAAACCGCACAAACATTCAAGAACAAGAACAGGAACAGGAACAGGAACAGGAACAGGAAGATTTCTAAAAGTACATCAGCGCGTAATAAACCCGTGGTTTGCCTTGTCCGACACACCTCATAGGATAAAAATTCTTAAACCCACACCCGTCTGTAAATAGTCCGGTTTTTTATAGAGAAGATTCCAGCTACTCACTACTTATGGAATTAAATTAAAACTCAACAAGAAAGTCCTACCCTGAATCTTTCACCTCCGCACAAACACTTCCTATATCAAGGAGGCAACCTTATATCACCACACTTCAAATGAGATGTCTTTTAACAGCGCAACAAGATAACAAAACCAACATCATTGTAAAAATGATCATATAAATGACAACAGAAACAAACAAATAAAACATCCTCCAAGAACAAGAACTATATTGATGTTCCCTATAGCTGCATACCAAAAGTCCTTGCCCCTAGATAATATCAAGTAGATTCAATATATATTTAAAAAATAACCTTATCTATTATACCGGAAAACACCGCCATTTGATAATATAAGCACCATGGAGTCTTTGCACCTGAAATATCCATCAGATGGAACTCACCGAGGAGCACCGTATCGTTTATAAACCAGTGTTAATGAAGTATTTTCATCATTTAGAGCAGGAAAAAAGCCAAACCCGAAGATTATGTTAATCTGAGACAACTTCAAACATCATAAACTACAATAATAGCTCTTGAAAACATTCTCTACCGACATTTTTATCCTTATAACAAACAATCCATCCATATTTCTCTCCCCAGATCTCAAAGCCTTCAAGCGTAATAAAAGAGCAAACCGGCACCATCATTATAACCAGCCTCCAATATTGCAACAGCCTCCTTGGCTCTTAAAACGATTCATAAGAAGTACGCCTTTCTTATACAGTTTTTACCTACAAGCCCCCCACCTGTGACGTACAAGCAAATAGTTATGATTGACAAAATCATAAACAAATTTAAAATAAGAGAGCCTTACGGTATTCGGGGTTTTAATTCAATATAAAGAACGCTATATTATCATTATAAATCAATATGTTGCAAATGCGCTGACAAAGCATATTCTTAAAACACATTCACCCAACACTTTTTTCATGACATACCAGCATGACTTTTTAGGCACATAATTTTAATTTTATTCAATTCTGTTTGCAAAAGTTTAAAATGAGAAAAATTTCAAGGCTCTCATTAAAAAGCAAAAGAATGAACTCTCATTATCAATAAACATCTCGCTCGTATAAACATCAACAAAGCAATCCCCAATATGTCTCAATGAAATAAAAGGGGTTCTCCCATTAAATGCCCTACCATAAAAGCAGCTTCCTCAGAACTAAAACAAAATCAACAGACAATATCACCGCATCTGCTCCCATCCCCAAACCGGACGACTTAACGCAACACCTTGCTATCTTACGATGGGAGATAAAAGAATAATGGGTCTATGGAGGCATTCACAAGAAGCGCACACCTATTGTTTTTAAAAGCTGTTCAAAGGCGCATGTAAAAACACTATACGTATATGGCTCAAATCCCTTTCGTTCCATCTTGGGAGACAGAAGCAATACGCAAGAGATTTGTCGCACCAGGCGTTCCCAGGGGAACACCAGCTGTCACAAGGAAGCGATCTCCCCCTTTGCAAAAACCTTCCTGAAATGCAATGGCTGCTGCACGATCAACCATATCCTCTAAATTCCGTGCATCCTCGGTCACTACACAATGAAGCCCCCAGACTAAAGCTAAACGCCGTGCTGTTTCCACAATGGGAGATAAAGCAATAATCGGTCTATTGGGACGTTCACGAGAGGCACGCACCCCCGTTTTTCCTGAAGCCGTATAGGCAACAATAGCTGCTAATGCAAGTGTTTCAGCAATCTGACGCGCTGCAAGAGAAATCGCATCTGTTCCTGTTGATTCTGGTGCTGGATGTTGTGCCCCAACCTGAGCTGCATAAGTGTGATCTTGTTCGATTTGCCGCGCGATTCGATCCATCATAAGCACGGCTTCTTCAGGATAACGACCAGAAGCAGATTCAGCAGACAACATCA
The DNA here is from genome assembly GCF_042193875.1 of Bartonella sp. OC68QHHN. Lineage (NCBI taxonomy): Bacteria > Pseudomonadati > Pseudomonadota > Alphaproteobacteria > Hyphomicrobiales > Bartonellaceae > Bartonella > Bartonella sp. OC68QHHN. The sequence continues at coordinate 40,737 of NZ_JBHIME010000078.1, forward strand.
CCGCATCTGTTCCTGCATAAACTGCCGTAGCAACATCCGACACTTCTGCGCGTGTCGGAACAGGAGATGTGATCATTGATTCGAGCATTTGTGTTGCTACCACCACAGGCTTTCCTGCTAAACGACAAGCTTTTATGAGCTCCATCTGAAGTGCAGGGACTCTTTCCAAAGGCATTTCCACTCCAAGATCACCCCGTGCAATCATAATACCATCGGATACATCAATAATTTTCTCTATATGCTCTAAGGCTTGAGGCTTTTCGATTTTAGCCATCAAAGACACCTTGCTTTTCGTCAACCGACGCACCGCCATAATATCTTCTGGACGTTGAATAAAAGAAAGAGCAACCCAATCAACAGGCTGCTGTAAAAGAGCCTGAAGATCCTCCTTATCTTTTGACGTCATCGAATCAAAAGGCAAAATTGTATCGGGAAAACTGACACCCTTTCGATCAGAAATACGGGTTCCAGCAACCACGCGACACTGTACAGAATGACCATCACAAACTTGCGCACGCAGTTCCAGTTTTCCATCATCAATCAACAACCGATCCCCTGGTTTAACAGCCGAAAATACATCCTCATGAGGAAAAAAAACACGCTGTGCATCACCAAGAACATCGCGATTATCTAACGTAAAGCTTTGCCCAACACGCAAATCTTCTTGACCCTTAGTAAAACGACCCACACGCAGTTTTGGCCCCTGAAGATCCACTAAAATACCAATGGGTCGCCGAACTGTTTTTTCAACTTCTCGTATAGACTTGACCCAATTACCCATCATATCACGATCAGTATGGCTCATATTAAGACGAAAAACGTCTGCTCCTGCCCTAAAAAGCTTCTCAATCATCAAACGAGAAAAAGAAGAAGGACCAAGAGTCGCAATAATTTTCACTTTACGTGCACGTTTCACGGTGGAGAATTTCCTGAAAGAGAAGGTATAACTGAATTGTTTAACAAAGACTCATCCGTCAACTGTACCATCCAACTGGTTTGATTTCCGGTATCGATTTCTTTAAATTCAGCCTTTTGATATCCTCGAGGGAAACAATCATGAACCCCTTGAATGGTAAATTGGCTATCTTGCACACACATGGTTACAGAGCCTGCCCAGTTCCCTTTTTTTTGTGCCCCTTCCGCATAAAAATAATAAAACCGTGAAGCAAGAGGCCCCTCAATTAAGGTTTTACACTCTGTCACTGGTACCGTCCACCAGCCTTCGCTCACCCACCCTGAAAATGTACGATATCCAAGAGCAACCCCTACAGACTGTTGGGTTGTATTACAAACCCTAAAATCAGCTTTTGCAAAAACAACAAGAGGAAACAAGAGCAAAATGCTCAAGAGAAAAACCTTTAACCCTTTATGAAACACCCAATATCGTTTTTTTAAAATCACAAAACTTCCTCTATAATGTCAAGCTCTCAAAACAAATGACACATTTCTTTTTTCAAAAGCTTTTCAAGTCTAAAATGTCTATTTTTATATTTTTCTTTTTATAGCCCTTTTATCAATGCATATATCTTAAAAATTTTACAAAATATTTAAAGTCAATTTGTAAAAAAACTGTGTAGCTTGATTTGCTTTTTGTTTTTCAAGCTTTTTCAACATAAATTCGTCGTCGAAAAACAACTTAAAATATATAACTTGGAGAAAAATACAATGAACGATACAGTAACCGATCAAACACACGCTATATCCGTAAATCAATTACGCTCTTTTATCGAACGTATTGAACGACTAGAAGAAGAGAAAAAAACCATTTCTGATGATATTAAAGACGTTTACACTGAACTTAAAGGCTCTGGTTTTGATAGCAAAGCTGTTCGGAGCATTATACGGTTGCGTAAAAAAGAAGAGCATGAACGAATAGAAGAAGAAGCAATCATTGAGCTTTATAAAAATGCACTTGGTATGAATTAAAACCATTGATAACATTGGAAATTTTCTTACGAAAAGAAAATACAAAAAAACAAATGAATGTATAAAAATTTCATCCAACAATAAGCAGTTTGTATAACTTGTAACAAGACTATCGGTCACAGAATACACAATATTGCAACAGCCCTCACATTTAAAAGGATTTATACAGAGCATTTTTATCCACACAAACTCTCACTTGTACGTCAATCCATTTTATGATGTGCAAGAGAGATGATTTTTATGATTAAACATCAATAGATTTGAAATGAAAAAGTCTTACGATATTTAGGACTCTCTTCCTTCAAATTGAAAAAATGAATGATGATGATAAATCAATTCATTATCTACGAAAAGAAACATATAGAGTGGGTCAGCAGTTGAAATCCGCTAAACAAGATTCTGAACTATTTACAAAAAAAGACGTGGTTAAGAATTTTCGTCTTTTAGGATAGGGAGAAATTCAGCATATTTACACATTTGATAAAAAGCCCCTTAACAGAACTTTATTCGAACCTATTGACGGACTCATACAGATCTTTGATTCGAGAGGTTAGAAAGTGATCTCTCCATTTTCCAGAAATCATCAAATAGTCTTTGGCATAGCCTTCTTTTTCAAAATGAAGGCGCTTTAATAAAAATCCGCTTTTTATGTTCACAGGTCTATAATTTGCCATCACTCTATACAGATGATAGACATGAAAGATATGCCGTATTAGAGCCGATAAACTCTCAAACATGAGATCTTTGCCTTTTTGTTTTTCCTCAAGAGAAAAACCAAGATGACAAGCTTGAAAAACACCCCGAACCACATTTGTAAAATTCACAATACCAATGACTGTGTTTTCATTTTTTAATCGTACGGCATATCGCTATGCTTGTCCTTGTGCACTCTCATAAGCAAATGCATTAGCTCGTATTTCCCAAGCTGTTAGGCTGTGGTAACCATCAGATCTTAACAGTTCAAAAGAACGAAGATGATTCGCATTACGGAGGTAATAAGAAGACAGTTCAACTGAATCTTCTAAACTGATCAATGTGGAAATTGTGCGCTTTGTTTTAATTGCCATCATTTTCTCCTCCTAAAAACGTTACAATAACACGTTGATTTATCTAACAAATCATCATTTTTAAACTTAAATCATAACGTCGAATACAGTAAGCTTTCTTCATCACAACACCTCTCACGTTAGTATCAATCAGGATTATTTGCTTTTCCGTCATAAGCGAGGTTGGTGTATTTATGGTATAAGGTAAAGACAAGGGAATGTTTCTTATGAATGCTCTCAAGTTCCAAGGGGCTGTAGCAGCATTGGGGACTGGCGTACTTCCATATACGAAATTTTGAAAAAACTCACAGCAAAGAAACAAAACTATCTTTGCCTTGTAAGCTCAGAGCATGCTTGTTTTGCGCTATCATATCACTGCTCCCGTATACAAAACCCAATAAACCTCATCTTAAGGTGCTATATTACAATGCGATCTAAAAAGTTTCTGCCATGACTCATCAACAACATTGTTCCCGAAAATCAGCCATAAGATCTTGTAACAAATCCAAGAAAACGTGATAATGCGATACAAATCTCTTAAAATGTTTTAGATATTACTGTGAACACGCTTCCATTTCTTCGCGTAAAATTTCAAGTTCTAACCATTCTTCTTCTTTTTGTGTGCAAATATTTTTCTTTTTTTCCAACGCTGTTGATAAACGCTCAAAACGCTCTTTATCACTGCGATAAAGGGCTGGATCAGAGAGCTCTTGTTCAATTTTTTTGATTTCATTTTGCAAAATAGCAATTTCTTCAGGCAATCTTTCCAATGCATAAACCTGCTTATAAGACAATTTACCTCGTGTTTTTTTCTCCCGCACTATCAAGCTATGATCTGTTGATGAGTCCTGCTTTGAAAGCTCTCCCGTATGAGATTTTGAAGATGCTTTACGCTGTGATAATTCTGTTTTTTTGCGTTGTAAACTCAGAGCTTGCTGATTTTGCGCCATCATATCACTATAGCCGCCCGCATATAAAACCCAATGACCATCACCTTGAGGTGCCAACATATGCGTTACAGTACGATCTAAAAAGTCTCTGTCATGGCTGACCAACAATACTGTTCCCGCAAAATCAGCAATAAATTCTTGCAACAAATCCAAAGTTTCCATATCCAAATCATTGGTCGGTTCGTCAAGAATCAAAAAGTTTGCAGGACGTGAAAGAAGTCGTGCAAGCATGAGGCGCGCTCTTTCTCCCCCTGAAAATTCTTTAAGGGGAGTGCGTGCTTGTTCAGGCAAAAATAAAAAGTCTTTCATATAAGAAACCACATGCCGCTCCAACCCATTGATCACAAGAGTATCACCTCTTCCTCCCGTTAAATAATGCGCTAAAGTTTCTTCTTCATTTAAAATACGTTGCTGATCAAGCAATGCCATAGAGAGGTTATAGCCATGCCTCACCGTTCCACTATCCACGGCTTCTTGCCCAATTAATGCAGAAAGGAGCGTTGTCTTTCCGATACCATTGGGTCCTACCAAACCGATTCGATCACCACGCTGAATGCGCAAAGAGAAATCTTTCACGATAATGCGATCACCATAGGATTTTGAAATTTTCTTTGCTTCAAGCACCAATTGCCCAGAATCATGACTTTTCGCTGCTGTCAAAAGTGCATTTCCCGGCTGCCCTTTATAGGTTTGATGACGCTGTCTTAAGTTTTTTAATTCCCCCAAGCGCCGTACATTACGCTTACGCCGTGCGCTCACGCCATAACGCAACCATTGCTCTTCACGCGCAATTTGGCGCCCCAATTTATGCTGCTCGATGGCTTCTTCTTGTAACGCCTTATCACGCCAACTTTCAAATTCTGAAAAACGCTTTTCCAGTCTTTTAGTTGTGCCACGATCAAGCCACACCGTTGACCGTGTAACATTTTCTAAAAATCGCCGATCATGGGAAATCACCACAATTGCTGAACGCAAAGAAGACAAAACAGCTTCCAGCCATTCAATGGTTGGTAAATCAAGATGATTGGTTGGTTCATCTAAGAACAAAATATCGGGTTTTGCAGCAATGGCCCGTAACAATGAAACACGCCGCTTTTCGCCTCCCGAAAGCGTTTCCAATTTTTCCGCCCCCGAAAACCCTAAATTTGTGCGAAGCGTATTGATCCACTGGACATCAGATGTATCGTCCAGCTCCGCTTCCACATAAGCGTTAATATCTTCAAATCCTGAACAATCCGGATTTTGTGAGACATAACGGAGCGTCACTCGCGGGTGACGAAAAATTTCGCCACCATGAGGCTCTAATATCCCTGCGGCAATTTTTAACAGAGTCGATTTTCCACAACCATTACGGCCGACCAGCGCAATACGCGCCCCTTGCTCAATCGATAAACAAGCTTGATTGAGCAAAGGCGTTTTTCCAAAATTTAAGAAAATGCGGTCAAGCCGCAGGAGCGGCACCGCCATTAACGAACGTAGTGCGGACAAGGTGCTTTATACATCACCCCTCTTCCATCACGGTAAGAACACAATTGTCGTACAGGGGCTCTTTGTGCGCAAGGTGCTTGGTAAACATGCCCTCTATGACCACGATACGTGCACAATTGTGATGCCTGTCTTTGTTGTTTTCTTTGATTTGCAGCCGCGCCTGTTACTGTTCCAGCCAAAGCACCAAATGCTGCACCGGTAAGTGCTGCTCCAGGAGTACTTCCAGCAATGGCAGTTCCAGCCAAAGCACCGATTGCTGCTCCTCCTACGCCGTAACGTGCAACGCGTTCATCGTTTGTGGTGCAAGCAACTGAACTGAAACCAATGGCTGAAACAACTGCCACTTTAAAAATTGATTTTAACATATCAAAACCTTTCCTTCTCAAGATCAATACATAATATATCGTTTATGTCGGCACTTAATCACTAGGCCCCCCCCTGCCTTATTCAAAATATATTGGAAGAGCTTTATGGAATAGGCACAGACGCTAACAATATAGCTTTTCCAGAACCTAAATGGCAAGAAAAGGTTCCACAAATACGGTTAGAAAGTGTTAAAGAAGAGCCAAACGACACATTTTTGTCACAAATTGGCCATTTTACCCCTTTAAGAGTTAAGCCTTTTAAATCAGAAAAACCGATAATACTAAATAAACATCCCTTAGGCAAATCATATGAACAAGGTTTTGACAAAACCGGCCATCCTTCTTCCAAACCACTTGTCAACAACACTGAAATGCCCCCTTCAGCCAGCACCAATGCTTGCGTCATATGAGAAAGGCTATGATCACTTCTTTCACCTCCCAAAGCACCGCACAAAATAATCTTTTTAGCACCATTTTGCAGCGCTCTTTCACAAGCCAGAGCACTATCTGTCATATCTTTATCAGAGGGAAAAACCTCACACGGAACATGACTATATTTGCGTATTAAATTCTCATCCGATGAATCAAAATCGCCTAACCACAACTCAGGCGACACATTAAGCGCTGCCGCATGACGCATACCACCATCAGCAGCAATTACCCGACTGTTTTGAATTTGATTAAGCAAGCGATCAGTGATACAAATATCTCCATTTAACAATATCGTAAATGTTGTCATGCCATACTTTGCCTTTCACAAAATTTCCTTTATAGCGCACCCTTTTATAGGTGAGAGTCATTTTTTATAAACAAAAAGCGTGATATAGCCAAACGAATCCTTATCCCTAATGACTCTCTTGAAGAAACATACGATACAAAGATACAAATGCAATTTGCCAAATTACTCCGCAGAAACAATGTGCACCATGGTCCAACGCACCCCATTTTTCAACGCAATTTTCTTTTTCGCTCGCGCCTATATAAAGCAACTTTCATAAGTTTAACGTTTCTCCTTTCGGCTTGTCATACGCCCCTCTCTCAAAATGATAGGCTTTCTTCCACTTCTTCTAAAACAATCAAACATACCAACAATCACAATATCTATGTCACATTAAGCGTTCTGCAACACCCACGTATTTTGCAAATGTATGGTGGCGCTTATTATGATGCAAAACTTGAACACCTTTTAGCAAAGATTGTCGGTAAACTGACAGTTTCATCACATAGTTCTCATCAAAGCTATTCTGTAACAATTTTAAACTCAGAGAGTGTTAACGCATTTGCGCTCCCCAATGGCGCGATCTACATCACTCGTGGTATGCTGGCATTAGCCAATGATTCTTCAGAAGTTGCAGCCATTTTAGCCCATGAGATAGCACATATCAGAGCCAATCATGGTATTTTACGCCTGCAAAAAGAAGCTCAATTAAAGATGACAAATCACATATCTTCACGTCTTCTTTCTTCTATTGGCAAAAAACTTCATAACCCTATGCAAAACAAGCAACAACTTGCGCAATTTTCCCGCAATCAAGAGCTGGAAGCTGATTCCCTAGCACTCGAAATGCTCCAACAAGCAGGATATGATCCATTTGCTTCACCGCGCTTTCTTCAAACAATGGAAGCCTATAGTGCTTTGCGTAATATCTCCGACACCAAAAATGCCTCTCTAGATTTTCTAGCCTCTCACCCAACAACCCCTCAACGCATTCAGCTTGCGATAGAAAAAGCGCGTAAAATCAGTAAAGGGAATAGTAAAACAACCGATCGCGATTCTTTTCTCAAAAGCATTGATGGCATGATTTTTGGAGGAGGCTTTTATACAGGTTTTATACGAGGCAACCAATTTATTCACCCACAATTGCGCATAGCTTTTTCTGTTCCAAACAATTTTACAATAGAACATTCAGCACACACTGTTTGGGCCAGTGGACCAGATAAAATTGCGATTCGTTTTGATGCCATTCCGCATCTTGCTGGAATATCTGCGAATGATTATTTGAAAAGCGGCTGGATTATCGGGCTAGACCAATCATCTATCCGCCCCATCACAATTCAGAGGCTCCCCAGTCAAGGATTCCAAAGCCAAAGCTTACTCGGAGCACGAGCCCATGCTACCAATGAGCAATGGCAATTTGATGTAGTTGTCATTCCATTCAACAACCACATCTTTCGTTTTCTGACAGCCGCTCCACATAATTCTCAAAATTTTGTAGAGGTTGCCCAAAAAACACTACAAAGCTTTCATTCTCTTTCATCTTCACAGTTAAAAAAACTAAAGCCCTTAAAAATCCGTGTTGTCCGCGTTAAACAAGGAGAAAACGTTGCAAACCTAGCCAATAAAATGCAACACACACCAGATAAAGAAAAACTCTTTCGCATCCTCAACGCCCTCTCGCCAACACAAACTTTACCCGCAGGTACAAAAGTAAAAATTATTACAGAATAAGCCTTTTTCTCATCTGCTACAGTTTTGATTCTTTTCTATCTGTATCACGCCCTCCCCCTTAAAGCATATTCAAAAATGAAGAAGGACACTTTAAAAACCAACTTCATCATACTCTCATATACCCCCCCCCTTATACTTTCTCTCTCTTCCTCCCACAAAGCCTTTCACTGCTTTATATATCGTAAGCATCTTCTGAATGAACCGTAAGGAGAGCAGAACGCAATTTCTGTAAAGCCCGAGCTTCAATTTGACGCACGCGCTCTTTCGAAATTCCTAACTTTTCCCCCAAAACTTCGAGAGTCGCACCCTCTTCATTTAAGCGACGAAAGCGAATAATTTCCAACTCCCGTTCATTGAGAATTTGCAACGCATCGTAAAGCCATTGTGTACGCCGTTGACCATCAATTACTTGCTCAATTAAAGCATCAGGAAGAGGACTATCATCCACCAAAACATCCATCTTAGCAATGGAATTATCACTGTTCTCAGAAACAGAAACACTCAAGGAATTATCAGAACTAGAAAAACGAAAATCCATCGTTTCAACATCACGCACGGAAACACCAAGCTTTTCAGCGATTGTGCGAAAAATATCCTGTTTTGACAAAGCGCTATCATCTTGTATCAGTTTTGCACGCAAACGCCGAAGATTAAAGAAAAGTGCTTTTTGCGAAGAACTAGTTCCCCCTCGAACGATTGACCAATTTCGCAAAATATAATCTTGAATAGAAGCACGTATCCACCACGTTGCATAGGTTGAAAAACGCACTTCCCGATCAGGTTCAAAACGTGCAGCTGCTTCCAATAGTCCCACATACCCTTCTTGTACCAAATCCCCCAATGGCATTTTGAAACGTTTAAAGCGGTTAGCAATAGCAATCACTAAACGCATATGAGCCGCTGCAATTTGATGCATGGCATCATCATCACGTTTGTCTTTCCACCGCAGAGCCAAATCATGCTCTTTTTGTCGTTCAAGATAAGGTGCTTGCATAGCAGAACGCATCATATTACGTCCTAAGCTTTTGTCTGCATCGCTATAATTTTTGCTGCTTTTATAAACAGCATTTGAAAGATTACCCATAATAACCCCTTGCGATTAAAATTATCAAAATTGATTTGGCAACGACATCATTGTTCTTTACTTAAAAAACTCAAAAGTTGTTCACTTCTGTACTTGCTACTTTAGCGTGTATTTTTGTAATCGCAATTGTTTTTTTTTACTGTCATGGTAAAACTTCTTGTCATAAGACACAATTTCACCTGAAAAATGCCTTTACAATATGCCTTTTAGCCTATGAAATGTTTGAAAAAACTTTCTCTTCACTTTTCATGACAAAACAGCAAAAAACAAAATGATCATGCAAAACAAATGCTGTTTTTTGATAACCGGTTCCATTTCCTTTTAAATTGAAGAATTTATTTATGCTTTCAGCTTTACAACGCAACTAATAAGTGTAATTTGCAAATATAAAGCACCCAAACTGAATGAAAACTGAATTAAAAAAGAATCATCCAAGTTTTAAAGGTGCAAAAAGAAACATCAAAAAAACGACAAGAGTGATTGAAGCAAACGCAACAAACGTGTTAAAGAAAGAGAACCATTATGAAATTGTCGCAAAAAGCTTTTGACCAATTTCGCACTGAGAAAGAAACTGATCATGGATAGCAAGATTGTTCAACAGAATGAAATTCTTCAAGATGATATTCTCATTGAAAAACACGGAAGGGGTAAATTTGAAGGTTTTCGTTTTTATGCCAACAAAAACAGTTCCGATCAAATAGCTGAGAAGCAAATTTCAACGGAGAATGAAAATTTGATTCTTGCTTTTTCCAAACGCGCAACACGCTTTTGTGCTTGTGCAAATGGAGATTTTACCCTCAGTTCTGATGGAATTGTGCGCTGGATTGGTCAACCCGTAGGGCAACTTGTGGCAACAGAAGATTTTTTCAAACCAAAGCTGATTGTTTTAGCAGATGAACAACTCACAGGAGAATCCCGCAATAACGTTGTGAAGCGATTAGAACGCTTTGTTACTTTTCATTTTGAAACGACTTTAAAACCCCTGTTTGATTTGCGCAATGCTGATAATTTAACGGATTCAACAAACAGTCTTGCTTTACAACTTTTTAATTCTTTAGGGATTTTACCACGCCGCGAAGTCTTAGACATTGTCAAAAAACTTGCGCAAGAATCACGTGCCGTACTTCGGCGTCTAGGTGTGCGTTTTGGCGCTTTTCATATCTATGTTGCCGGAATGCTTAAACCTGCCCCGGTTCAAGCCATTACTCTCCTGTGGAATCTTCAAAATGCGGGACAAGATCAAACTGGTTTGGGTGAAATTTTTTCAGCATTGTCTGCCGGTCGAACCTCTTTGATTGTTGACCCTACCTATAACCGCCAATTTTATCAATTAGCCGGCTACCGAATCCTAGGACAACGTGCTGTACGAATTGATATTTTAGAACGTCTTGCCAATCTCATCCGCCCTGCATTGCATTGGAAACAAGGGAGTGATCCCAAACCCGATGGCGCCTATGATGGCAAAAATTTTTTTGTTACACCAGCCATGATGTCCATTCTTGGGGCCAATGGAACCGATATGGAAGAAATCCTCAAAGGACTTGGTTATCAATCGTACAGCATAAGCAATACTGTTTTTGAACAAAATCTCTTTGCACACCAAGCCTCTTCCCCTGTCAATGGGACAATGCAAGATGTTCCTGCAGCAGAATGCGTTGGCAGTCAATGGAAAACAATAAGCGATTCAGCAACAACACGAGAAGAAAAAAATACCTCATACCCAAACACTTTATCCTCTGGTATTGAAAAATATCCCCATAAAACCAATCGTTTACCAGCAGCTGAGCCTGTTGGGAATTTTGCCAAATCTCCTCTCCCTACAGAAAAAGATAAAGTTATTTTATTATGGCATTATAGGCATCAATTTCATCACCACGCACAAAAAAAACGTGATAAATTAGGAAATAAATGGCAAAATAAATCGAAGAGCACTGTAAAAAAAGGGGAACACACAAATGAAAATTCCCCTCAAGAAGCACCATCACAAACAAAACGCTCTCATAAGTTCCACAAATCCCAAGGCAAACATGCAAATCATAGACCTTTTCAAAAAGAAAAGCGCCTTAATCCTGATTCACCTTTTGCGAAACTAGCTATACTACGCGATCAACTCACCAATCATAAAAACACGCACACACTTTCCTCTAAAGAGAATTAAAGTAACAAATGGAGTTTGATCTTGACCCACGTAGTAACCGACAACTGCATTCACTGCAAATATACGGATTGCGTTGAAGTCTGCCCTGTTGATTGTTTTTATGAAGGGGAAAACATGCTTGTTATTCACCCCGATGAATGCATCGATTGTGGTGTTTGTGTGCCAGAATGCCCAGCAGAAGCGATTGTCCCTGATACAGAACCAGGATTAGAAAAGTGGTTAGAACTTAATCTTCATTATGCAAACAAATGGCCTAATCTAACCACCCGAAAAGATCCTCTTACTCAAGCAAAAGAAATGGATGGCGTTCCAAATAAATTAGAAAAGTATTTTTCAGAAAATCCAGGAAGTGGCGAAGAGTAATGATACAGTGTACACCCTCCTCCTTCAACAATTGAAAGACTTCTCTTGTAAAAATAAAAAAATCCTTAAGCGAAATTATTGATTCTTTGGAAGTTTGATGTTAGTGTTATTTTAACATGATCATCTTTCTAAGTATTTTTCTTTGCTTTTTATAGTAAGACGATGTATTTTTTTTGGATTTAAAAGTACTCGGCTTTTATGCTCACTTAATTGGTACAATATACTTGGTTAAAGAAAACTCAACCCTCAGGTTTATAACCTGTTTTCCGACACATTTGTTGATCATAAAGGGAGTAAACTAAAATATGGCATCCCAACATGGAACGTCCTCCAAGACTAAAGAATTTGCAACCTCTGAATATATCGTCTACCCTACGCATGGAGTAGGACAAATTATAGCGATTGAAGATCAAGAAGTTGCAGGACATAAATTAAAACTTTTTGTCATTCATTTCGCGAAAGATAAGATGGATGTCAAAGTCCCCATTGCAAAAGCCCTTTCCGTTGGAATGCGTAAATTATCTGCTATTGATTCTGTCGAACGCGCCTTAAAAGTTTTACGCGGAAAAGCACGCGTTAAACGAACCATGTGGTCACGTCGTGCACAAGAATATGATGCTAAAATCAACTCAGGAGATCTTATTTGTATCGCCGAAGTGGTCCGTGATCTTTTCCGCTCTAATCTACAGCCTGAACAATCTTACTCTGAGCGCCAACTTTATACAGCTGCTCTTGAAAGAATGGCCCGCGAAATTGCGGTTATTAATAGTCTTTCTGAAACAGAAGCTATCAATCTCATAGAGATGCATCTCTCCAACAAGCCGGAACGCGAATTTAAAACTGAGAGAGAAGAAACAGATGAAAACAGTAAAGCTGTCTACGCTGCATAATACACTCTTTCATCATGATGAGATATTTTAATAAAACCAGCTTTTCGCTGGTTTTATTTTTTAACATCCTCTCTGCCCTTAAGAACAAAGTTTCTTAACTAGAGCCGATCTATAAACAATCTAACTTTTCAAAAAATTCCTCCTCCTCCTTTACTTGCTTCATAGATAACTAATTGATTAATCATTATAATCTAGCGTTATTCATATTAAATTAGAATCTTGAATATCGTAAGATTTCTCATTTTAAATTTCTCTCATGTTGAATCAATCAAAATCACTTGCTTTTCGGTCACAAGCGGGGCTGATCTGTGGGTAAAAATTGTAAAAAAGAGCTAGAACCGTCTCAAGTACCAAAGGATATAGCAACACTGGAATCTGGCAAAATATGTAAGGGGCGCGAGGCGTTCTTTTTTATTAAGCGTAAATATCATAGTGCCGTTTATACACTGCACCGAGACTTTCCCATTTCCCCTTCTACAAAACCATTATAACATTCAAAAACGCTGTTATAAAATGGATACAACAAATATTCCTTTTAAAAAACGCGTGACGATACAACATAAGCATAAGCGTATTTTGTCTTGGTCGCTCTATTTTGCATGAGAAGCATTCCCCCATCACAGAACGCGATAAACAAAAGTATGAACTAAACCATCATCTCCATTCTGTAAAAGGCATTCCAAATACTTTTGAAAAGTGTAAAACTAACTTAAAAAATAACAATAAAAATGAACGTTAGCATTGCCTTTTGCAACTTCATATTTTTCCAAAATGAGGTTATATTCTCATTTCAGAGATTACAAGATATACGCAATATTCTTACTCCAATTGGATACACAAAATCCAGAACGATTTACCGAACTCTAAAAGTCTCAATCTCTATTTTAAACAGACTGCTGAAGATTGGATATTGATGAACAGATAACAAAAAAATCACATACTTGGGTAAGCAACATCATAAAACCATTCATAAACCATCTATGAACTGGAGAGTCATACCGGCTTTGATAAAATACTTTGCTCAACCCCATACAGAACATATCTGGTTTTAAGTTTACTTATTTTTACAAGCTGTTCGTAACAAATCCCTTATATTCATAAAAATAAGAAAAAATATATGGACAATTCTTAGTTCAAAATATGAAAAGAAAACGTGATATTCATAGAAAAATCTCATGTGCCTTTATCATCAAAAGCACTAAAGATTATTGAATGTGTACACCTTCTGTCTTGTAACGGTTTTCTCTTTTCTGCTCATAAGAAAGCACGCTGGCATCAGCATACACTTAACCCCCAATGTTGCAACAATCCTTACATTTGAAAGTATTCATTATAGACATTTTTTCCTTTCTTATAGAGTTTTTACCCACATGCCAGCCCCACTTGTGACCGAAAAGCAAGTGATTATCATTGATTCAACATGAGAGAAATTTGAAATGAGAAAATTCTAGGATAGACCTTTCATTCAAGGCGCAAAACAACGAATGATTTTTATAAATCAATGTGATGTAGATCTCTATTTTTTTACTGAGAATCACATGTCACAATATAAACCTACAGACAAACCATTGTCTTAAATATTCTCATAAAAAACACCGGTATGCTTAAAGCCTTACATGGGTCAACCACCTTAAACGACGATATTTTACGGTCTAATAGGATTCCCTCTAGAGTAAGTAAAATTAAGAGCGATACAAAATGATTCCATTACTAAGCTAACTTATATCAATACCCCAGCTCTTAACGCAATCATCATAAAAGACACTGACATAAGCAATCCTTTATAGCCTCCCAAGAAAACAAAAAAAACATCTCCCACAATAGAATCATTTTTCTACAGCAAAACCTTATTCCACACATGTTCTGAAGAAAAAGCAAAAATGCACGCCCAAAGCGTGCACTCACTAATGAATCAAGAGAAGCTTACCACTGGAAAAGAGATAAAACACTCAGTCTTTGACCACTAAAACGGAACGCCCGCGATACATTCCCGTTTTCAAATCAATGTGATGAGGACGACGTAATTCACCAGAATTTTTATCTTCGATATAAGTCGGCGCCTTCAGAGCATCAGCCGAACGGCGCATGCCCCTCTTCGCTGGAGAGGTTTTTCGTTTAGGTACAGCCATAAAAAGACACTCCAAAATCCATTAAAACAGAAAAAGCAATGTCAAAAATGACAATGCTTCATTTAAAAACACCATAAAATTTGAAGATGTTATACACTGATAAAAAAGAAGAGGCAATGTCAAAATGATCCTCCTCTTACCAAAAATGACCTTCTTTTATCAAAAATGGTGTCACAATAATCAAATGAATATCAAAAACACCGCAAAATTTGAAAATTTTATACACCAATATAAAGCATTTTCATAAAACCTTCATTCAATTTTTATTTGGCTTAAAAATGGATTTGCGCATACAGTAGAGATACGGATAAAAAGAGAAATTGATTTTTAATAAAAAACGACACCAATTTATGAAAATAAGAATGCACGAATTTACCACCCTTCTTGCAAAACATGGACACACTGTTGAGAAGCGGCTTGATACCCTGTTAAGTGATCAAATCCAAAATGGTGAAATTTCACGCCCTAAAAACTTAATCAAAGCCATGCGCTATGGTGTGCTGAACGGTGGAAAACGCCTGCGTCCTTTTCTTGTGATTCAAAGTGCCGCACTTTTTGATATCCCTGTAGAACATTCTCTTGATGTTGCATGTGCCTTAGAATGTATCCATTGTTATTCACTCATTCATGATGATCTTCCCGCTATGGATAACGATATACTCCGGCGTGGAAAACCCACCGTCCATATAGCATTTGATGAAGCAACCGCAATTCTAGCAGGCAATGCTCTCTTAACATTTGCCTTTGAACTCATTGCCCATAAAGCCAGTACTCTATCTACAGACATTAGAATCAAGCTGATCACGTCTCTTGCACAATCGGCAGGACTTGGCGGTATGTTAGGTGGACAAATGCTGGACCTTGAAGCTGAAAAAAGACCGCAAGAAAGTACTGACATCATCACTCTACAACACATGAAAACAGCAGCCCTGATAAGCTTTGCTTGCCAAGCAGGCGCCATCATTGGCAATGCATCTAAAGAATTAACCGAAAAGCTTACTGATTTTGGTACCTATCTTGGTTTAGCCTTTCAATTAACCGATGACCTTCTTGATGTTACCGCCAACACGCAAACCCTAGGAAAAACTGCTGGGAAAGATAAAACGGCACAAAAAGCAACTTTTGTTCATCTTTATGGCATTGAAGAAACCCAAAAAAAGCGAGATACACTCATCAGTAAAGCAGAAGCATTCTTACACCCTTTTGGCGCTAAAGCACTCCCCCTCCAACAAGCAGCACACTTTAGTGCAATACGCAAAAATTAAACTTCATCCATCCTATTGCACATAGTGTACACCATCATCTTTGTTAAATGCATAATAGACTTTTCAAAGAAATGTTACCATTAATCTCCATTATAGTCCTTATCATGAAATGGGTGCAACAAATCTTGAGAGGGATTTCATTAAACCGAGCGCGTGAATTTATAACACAAGTGCATTCTGGGTATCCTATTTTGCATGAAAAATGCCCTCCATTAAAGAATGAAAGAAACAAAATGTGAAACAATGCGTAATCACCATGCTTTAAAAGATATTACCGTAGATGCTTTAAGCCGAATAAAAACGACCGGAAAGAGGAAAACTCGTTTTCTCCTTCATTGTCTTTAATCTTCTAACGGATAGGGCAAAAAATAAACAGAATAAGTACACAACAAGGCATTTTATAAACACGCAAAAAACAATAAAAGAAGGACAATGCCTTCAGTAGAGAGTCGTAATTTTTATGCCTTTCCACGCTATCTTGTTGTAGAAGATCAAATATGGTTACATTCTGTAAATTCACTCGTGTATTGTTTGCTCTCTAAAAACACTTTTACAAAAGTGCTCATTATTTAGTTCAAGCATCATTTTTTTGAAGCCCGTATTTAAAATATCAGAAAAAAATGAACATAATTGCTATTTTGATTTTCATGCCCCCCTTAAAGAACAAAGTTTTTAACCCAATCTGCTCTGTAAACAGTCTAGATTCTTACCGAGTAGGTTCTTCTAGCTTTCTCCACGCATGCGATTCACTTAAACTAAAGACTCGATAAACAAGACTTAAGAGTATTCACCATGCACTTTTAAAATACTCAATGTGTTAAACAGACTACCTTTACACCCCTCAAATGACAGTGTTTTACGGCATAATAGGACAAATAAAGTCATCAATTTCAACAGAACGAAAAACCAAAGCAGTACCGATCTCTCTTTTCTTGGCAAAAACGCTACAAATAATTTATTTATAATGATAATTCAGCGTTATTCATATTGAATTAGAACTCTGAATACCGTAGGATTTTTTCATTTCAATCTGTGTATGTTGAATCAATCAAAATCATTCGCTTTCACCTCACAAAAGGGGAGAGCCGCGTGAGGAAAAAACATCAAAGAAAGGACTAAAACATATCTCTTATGGATCGTCTCAAGAGCCAAAGGCTGCAGCAACATTGGGGGCTAGCAAAGTGCGTGATAGTGTCGGCATGCTCCTTCAAGAGTAGAAACATTTTTACAAAACTATGTAATAACTTCAATTTAATAATAATTACGATCACTGTACCACTTTAATTCGTCACGCTCTTTATCTTGTTTATTCAATTCATCGCATAACAAAGAGAATTGATAAAATTAAACAGAGAATGATCATTAAAACAGAAAGATAAAAAAGTCCTTATTATTATATATAATATCGCAATTTAATTTATGATAAGTACTTTTTTCAAGCTAAGTGCAAATTTCCTCCTTTAAGTGAAATTTTATTATTAAGATGAAGAGCATCATTGTAAGTGAACCTATGCCTGTTGCCAAAGCTGGAAAATATGTCCATCTTTTGAAGGCATAATAAAAAACATGCAACATGGCTAAGAAATATCGTGATGATCACAATAGAGTATCATAGCCATTTAATATCCTTCGAGAGAATTTTGCCCATTACCCATTAAATGTCATTTGTAAATTTTTCTTGGTTTCATCATGTCATATATCGTATTGAGCTCTATGCAAAAATGCGCTATTTGTTTAGTATTTTCATTATGACCAGCTCCCATACTAGACACAAGCTCAATAATTTGTAGTGTTGGGCTAATGCCATTTCCGCTTGAAGAATTAAGAGATTTTGTCGCATAATCAATCATGGAATTCGTAGAGTTCACAGACATATTATATGCCCAAATAAAATCGTTTTCTTTCCAATTATAGTCATAACGCAAACTGCTTATAACATTTGGTAACATTGCCTATGACGTCCCCTCATTATAATCACCGCGCAATAAATTAACAAAGCGTCCACATAAAACAATAAGTATGTGACGATGCCGTATAATATCAAATTTGGGCGCTATATTCTCATAACCACGGCTATAGACGAAGTTTCTTGCTTGCTCTTATTTTTGAAAATATTCAAAAGCCTCGTATTTTTCATTTATGTATTCTTCGTAAAGCTTATTGTACTGCTCTAGACTATCCACGCGAGTACATCCCAACAATACAAATACAGAGCTAACGTCACAACCAAAGAGAAAATACTTAAAAATAAGAATAAAAGATGTCGTTATCTCAACAAGATGATTCATATTTTAAAGAAAACAGGAATAAAACGCGTTAGCTATACCAACAATAAAATCGGTCATGAGAAAAATCTATTTGAACAGGCTATAAATTGTCCGACTACTTAAATTAGCTCTAATGCGATAAAGTATTACCACAAGGAACCCAATGAAAATGGAAAAACTGCTCCATCACCATTCCTTAATAAGCATATAATCCGGCACAATCATTTTCTTTATCAGCGTCCAATCTTGTCAGAAACTCTTGGTCAATATTCATGAGAAGCATTTTTATTTCTTTTTTAATGATTGTTATGCCACGCCCACTTATAACGTATAAGCAGATGACTTTGATTGCTTCAACATACATAGATTTGAAATAAGAATAACGAATAACATTCTTCTTTCCCATTCAACATGCAAAACAATGATGCGCCTTAATAAATAAAAGTCTTGATCCACTATAACCCCCATGAAACACACGTGAAATACGTTACTATTTTCACTGAGATTTCTTTAGGGCTCCTTCTAAAAAAAACATTGCCAACAGATAAACCAATAAATAGATACCCAAAATATAAACGAGAGAGAAAAAGCCAAATATATTGACCATATACGCACTCATGTAAAAAAATACCAATAAGCTAAATCTCCCAACGGTTGACAAGAAAGATTCATATGTAGCCCTGAAATGGTCACTAATACTATCATGCAAAACAACTTCTACACGAAGATATGTATACTTAATTAAGTAAAAAATCATACAAACTAAAATAACAGCAATTTCTTTTTTTGGCTCAAAAAAAGCAACGGTAAAAATCAGTGAAGCTGAAAGAAACAACAGTAAAATAAAATTCACTCTTTCACTTAGTTTTGTAAAGAGAAAACTAGCCAAAAGTTGAGAGAGCAATATCAGTGAAAATGCCACACCAAGATCAAAATAAGTGACATTAATATGATGATCTTTAAATATCCACTGCCAATACTGCGAGAATATATTGAAAAAGATCAGTGAAAAATAAAAGCATAAAGAGATATAAGGAACTTTAATAAAAATAGACAACATCTCTTTAGCATCATAAATGAGAGAATTCACTTTATTTGGTTGTTTTTCTCCTTTCAGGTCATCAAGAAAAAACAAACCAAATAGTGTTGTCATCAACATTAAAAACGCCGCGATATACCATATATATTGGCTAGAATAATCAGCAAAATATGCGCCAATTAAACTGAATATAAACATGCCAATATAATTATATTGAGAGCTAGAACCAAGCACTTTTTTAGTCGATGTCAATTTTGCTTTTGCATATTGAACAAGTAAAGCATTATAGGCGCCAGCAATCAATGTCAGCGATAAGGCATTAAAAGATTCTGCCAAAAGAAAACCATAAAAGCTTGTAGAAAATCCCATGAGAAAGAGCCATATAGCGGCAAAAGCCGCTGCCAAAACGATAGATATTTTATAACTTTTTCTATCGGCAAAATATCCCAGAGGAATATCTGTAACCATCATAATAAAAGCCTGAAATGACTTAATGATCCCGATATCAATAAGAGTTAGCCCTTTTTCAAGCATATAAAATACAATAAAGGCACCTGTTAAAATTCTTATACCGTTAAATAAAAATCCAAATGCTAATATACTTGTCATCCATCCCCCCAATAACGCCAAAAAAGGGCACCATATACATCATTTATATAAAGATAAAAACTTACATTTTACGACAAATAGGGCAATAACCGCTATAAGGATCTTCAGTCCTATCAATTTTATAGCTGGAAAAATTAATAAATAATGTTTTTTCTATAATTTGACATTTGTCAAAATCCGTTAAATATTTTACTGCCTCAAGAGCAGCCAAAGAACCAGCAACCGCATTATACGGATCTATCAAAGTATTCATATAGTTTTGCTTAATAGTCTTAACAAACTCAAACTCATTAACATCCTTCATATGATTCTGATTCACACATGCATAACATCTTGTTTTACCTGGAATAATCAACGGGCCAACAATAGCATTTACCGTGGCCGAAGCAGCATATAACAGCGCGCCACCCATATTAAAAGCAGCTTCGTTCATTAAATGGAAAAAAGCTGGCCTTGGATTATCTGCTGCGCATATAACAAGATCAGCTCTTTCGAATAGACGGCATGCCTTTTCTATATTATCTATTTTTTCATCATAGAACTCATATTGAGTCGAAGGACTAATATATGGAGCTTTATCTCTAGCAACATCAACCTTTTTTTTACCTAAGTCACTATAATTATAGAGTATCTGTCTAGATAAATTTGATTCTTCGACAATATCAAAATCATAGCTTTTAATATGTCCTGCCCCCATAGCAGATAATGTATAAAAAACATAGCTTCCACATCCACCCAAACCAACTATAGTTATCTTAGCATCTTTCAATTTGGAGTTAGCTAAAAGGGCATTGTCAAAACTACCTGATACATGCTTGAATAAGTTAATTTGCCTATCAAATCTATTATACTCGCTCTCACTAAGCCCAGCTTTTCTAATAGAATCCTCCTTTGAAAAGGGGGGTTCTATTATTCTATTATCAAGCATATATTTTGCTAAATACAAAAAATCTTCGCTTTCTGCAGTATCTAGGTTACATTTCAATATTATATCACCTATGGTATTCTCTGCATCAAAACACGCCAAAGCCTTTATAACATTCGGTGACGTACCACTCATATCAAGAGCTATAACATTTTGCAGATCCGCCCCTATCAAAACCTCATCACCTTCTTGCCTCGCTGATATGGTATACGAATAAACATACTTGTTTTTATATAGCAAATTCATTTTCAAATCTCCCCCTAGCAAGCTGAAGATCTACATGACTCAACAAATCGTGCAAATCACTTGTGTTATCAAAATTAAAATTATCGAAACAAAATTTACGCCCATGATACTCTTCAAGATATTTTATATGTAGCCTTATAGCATTCATTTTTTCATCTATTGAGAGCTCACCTAAGCGTACATGATGAAATCTACGAAAAAATGCTGCATCCCCTTGAATATGTGCTAATTCTGCAGAAGTTGTCGCTATAATTAACTTTAAATTCTGTTCCAGCATAAAAGGTTTGAATAAATCCATGGCACCGATACCTCCATCACTTCTGGTATTAGCGATTGAATGCCCTTCATCAATAAAAAGGGCGACATTCTCATATGGAGACACAGTTTCTATTAAAGTTCCGATTTTTCGTTCAAACTCCCCCCGTAATCCCGTATCAGATATCACGCTTCCTAAATTAACCTCTAGTATGACATATCCATTCAACATAGGCTTAAACTGATTAAGCCTAAAAGCTAACTCACGCACAAAAGAAGTCTTCCCACATCCAGCAGGACCAGAAATAACAATACTTTTCTTATAAGCGCAAAACAAAGAAACCATCGCTGTTCTTATCATTTCTTCGCGACCAATATACGGAGATCTCTTTCCTAAACCAAGGACATTCAAATTGACTCTACTTTCTCTCATATCGCGAGCCAATAATAGCGCCTCTTCATTTTGTAAATACATATCACCCCCAACCGTAAATAGAAGGGGTCATACAACCCCTTCCAATATTTTCAATTATGATAATGCAGAATCGCAAATCAAAGATTTTACTTTAGCAGATGTAGAAGAATAAGACTTGATCTTCGTTCCTAGTACCACTTTACTATTTGATTCTACTTTCATTTTAACCTCCTCGTTTAAAATAATATTCGGAAGAATAATCTCTCCCTATTTTAAATTTGCATTTATATTTAATTATGTCAGTTAATAATTTGGAATAACTTATTCCGTTACAAAATCGCTCAAGCCATATTTTTTATAGCGTCTCAAGTCTGTAATATTTGTTCGAAATGGATTTTTATTTTTCGAAGATAAGTACTTCCAACCATCTGCGCAGTTTATGATTTTTTGTACTTTTATGAACTTGCATAGAAGGCTGTTATAGCAATACAAAGCTTTTTTGAGGTATTGAAGTATTTGAAAAAAAGTACAGGACCCCACGATCTGCAAGCAATAAAGCTTTTGTAAAAAAATTAAACAATAAAATTTTGAAAAGAGTTCAAATTATCCTATTAATTGGGAAAAATTCTAACAGCACTATCCAGCTTTTCATGGAAACCCATAAAATTGCTGGAAATAATGTCACGTTTAGTTTTCTATTGGATCTGTTTGAAGACAGTATTATTAAGGAAAAATGCTTGAAAACAATGAAGAAGCGCATCAATTTATAAACGATCATCTTATTTCTCAACATGCAACCACAATGAGGACTGAATATTGATTTACAAGCAAAAATACAGCCTTTAATGAAGAAAAAATGCAAGAACTACCATTGACAATATTTTGAAAAAATGCACTCAAAGAATTTATTTCAACTCTGCCCAAAGCGTGTATGAATATAATCACTCAAAAGCGCTTCAAATTCTTCAGCAATGTGATCACCCCGCAAAGTTTTTACCTTTTGTCCCTCAATAAAAACAGGTGCCGCTGGATTTTCCCCCACTCCAGGCAAAGAGATTCCAATATCCGCATGTTTTGACTCCCCCGGTCCATTGACGATACATCCCATCACGGCAACCTTCAAACTTTCAACGCCAGGGTATTTTTCACGCCAAACAGGCATATTTTTGTATAAATCTGCTTCAATTTTTTGCGCCAATTGTTGAAAGACCGTTGAGGTTGTGCGCCCACAACCAGGACAAGCCGCAACCACGGGCAAAAATTGCCGAAACCCCATCACTTGCAAAAGTTCTTGCCCCACTTTTACTTCTCGTGTCCGATCACCACCAGGTTTTGGTGTTAAGGAAACTCGTATCGTATCGCCAATCCCTTGCTGTAATAAAATGCCCAAAGCCACCGAAGAAGCAACAACCCCCTTTGTTCCCATCCCAGCTTCCGTTAATCCCAAATGAAGAGCATAATCACAACGCACCGCCAAGGTAGTATAAATAGCAATAAGATCTTGGACATCACTCACTTTAGCAGAAAGAATAATTTTATCACGTCCCAATCCCATCTCCTCAGCGCAAAAAGCCGATTGCAGAGCAGATTGCACAACAGTTTCCCGCATCACTTCAGCAACCGGTAAAGGATTTTCTTGCTGTGCATTTTCATTCATAAGCCGTGTTAACAACGCGTTATCAAGAGAACCCCAATTCACGCCAATGCGAATAGGTTTATGATACCGACAAGCAATCTCAATAATTTCTGCAAATTGACGATCTTTTTTTGCGCCAAAACCAACATTTCCAGGATTGATGCGATATTTTGCAAGCGCCTCAGCACACGCAGGATGATCAGATAAAAGCTTATGGCCAATATAATGAAAATCCCCAACCAAGGGTACAAAAAATCCTAACCTCTCCAATCGCTCCCGTATTTTTGGTACAGCTGCCGCCGCTTCATCACGATCAACAGTAATCCGAACCAATTGTGAACCAGCTTGCCAAAGAGCAGCCACTTGAGCAACAGTTGCATCAACATCAGCTGTATCCGTATTGGTCATTGACTGTACAACTATCGGGCTCTGCCCCCCAACGATCACATCACCAACAGCAACACCAATAGACCGACGACGCTCAAATGGTTTAGATAAACAATAGCTCGTACTCATCAAGTCCTCAAATTTTTAAAAATGCATGAAAGGCACTGCCCAATTAATCCAACATATTGATTTATAATAATCTATTTTTTAGAAATTTGAATGGCAAACCAAATATCGTAAGATTTTATCATTTTAAATCTTCTTAATTGAATCAATCAATACCTCCCCTTACAGCCACAAGAGAACAAGTAGATAAAAACTATAAATAAGGAATAAAAATTCCTTATAAACTATTTCAAGTGCCAAAAGCTATCCCAACACTTTAAACAAACAAAAAAATGAAGACACCGACTTACATCTTTATGAAATAAAGATGATAGAATGAATTTTACACCATTTTGTAAAAAATTTTACCTTACATCCTTAACAAACACCATTATGAAATGAACTCGAGCACATTAAGAAATGCCTCATTAAACCCAAACTCTTAATTCCCATCTCACCCACGCGCGGTATTATCAATGCAACCTTTCAATTTTCAAGCCGTTATAGCAAAACCCCAAACACAATTCCAACTGTCACGCAACAATTTAACACATGAAGGAGTCAATAAATGTGTCTATTTTCACCCCATAACAAAAATGCTAAAATTAAAAAACGTATAGCACAATTAAAAAGAGAACTGGTCCCCATAAATCATTGGAGTTCTCAAAATGATAGCTTTGAAAACATTTCTGAGCTGTTTAACACATGGAAACAAAAAGGTCGTCACGCACTTTATCATCTCAACGAACAGGCTACAGAATTAAAGAAAAAAGCGAAAGAAAATCCTAAAAAAACCCTCGCATTAGCAGCAGGAGTCGTTTTAGTAAGCTTCTTGCTGATCCGTAAAAATTAACAACACAACCAACAACCTTCCCTTTTAATGCCCGACTCAAAGCGGGCATTTTTTATAGTTTACAAAATATAAACTTTACGTCTTCCCCCTAACTTTACGCTTTTCTGCAAAAGGTAAGTTTTCCATCCATCTCGCCAGTCTATCATCCAATTTTTTATCTGGCAGTCCCTACCCCTATCCTCAAAACACGCGGTGGCACCACACCTCAAAGGACAGTGTTATGAGAAACTACAAGAAAAGTTTTCAACAGTGCATCCCCCCCTTTTACTGAGTAATTTCAAAAGAAATAGAACAGAGTAAAGATGCATGCGCTTTAATATTCTAAGGAACATTATTTCACAGCATGACATATAAGAATTTTAAAAGCTTTAAGAGATGTAGTATAACAAACCAAACGAAATCTTCTAATGTAAATACCCATTTGCTATAAGTAAATGAAGCAAAAATTAAACTGAAAAAAACCAAAATTTTATCCTCCAGAATCGACCCGCTGCGAAGTATCTACATACGTAACCACGGACATCCCAGGAATGAGCTTTTCAATCCCTTCCTGCCCAGGATCTAAAGCAATCCGTACTGAAATACGTTGCGCAATTTTGATAAAATTACCAATTGTCGTATCTGTTTTTAACAATGAAAACTCCGAACCTGTCGCTGGAGCAAAACGAACCACACGCCCTGTTAACTTTTTGTTGTTCAATGCATCAACAGAAAAAACAACCGGTTGTCCCACACGCATCTGCGAAAGTTGCGTTTCCTTATAATTAGCAATAATCCAAATATCATCAGAAATAACGGAGACCAATTGCGTACCCGGCATAACATATTGTCCTACCCTAGCGCCAACCAATC
Organism: Bartonella sp. OC68QHHN; assembly: GCF_042193875.1. Classification (NCBI taxonomy): domain Bacteria; kingdom Pseudomonadati; phylum Pseudomonadota; class Alphaproteobacteria; order Hyphomicrobiales; family Bartonellaceae; genus Bartonella; species Bartonella sp. OC68QHHN. The sequence goes on from NZ_JBHIME010000078.1 coordinate 66,439, forward strand.
CAATATAGCCTGTTCTAGGAGATAAAATCTTTGTATGATCGAGATTAAGTTTTGCCAACTCAACACTTACCTTTGCTCCCGAAACTTCTGACTGTAAACTTTGTTTTTCAAGATTTAATTGTTTTTGCAATTGTCGTTTTGTTTCTAGGGCTGCCAAGAGTTGTGAAAGAGGGCGAGAATCAGAAATTGCCGCATCACCAAAGCCTAACTTTTTACTATCAGAAACAACATTGGAGAAGGCTCGTGAACGCGCTAACTCTGCTTCTGCAGCATTAACTTCTCCCTGTAAAATCTGAGCTTGCAATTCAATACTTGCCAGTTTTGCATTTTTTGAATTGAGAACAGCCTGTGCCCGCGCAAGCTGCTGACGAAAAAGAGAATCATCAAGCTCAAAGAGCAGCATTCCTTTTTCAACACGTTGATAATCTTGCACATAAATCCGTGCAATCACCCCAGAGATCTGTGAACTAACCAGAGTAACATTGCCTTTAATGGAAGCATTATCCGTTATTTGAATGCTATTTACAAAAGGAGGAAGTCTCCAAGCCCACAAAATTAGCAAAACACCCGTAATACCTGAAAGGAATGCAACAATCGTAGCTTTTGACCGTAATGCTTTTATCATTTTCTGCACCCCTCTTCTATAACATATCATTCTACTTTTCTAACGTACGCAAAGAGCATGACTTAATAACCATTGTGACAAGAAAGATAATAAATACAATCATTGAAATATAAAAATAAAGCCGAAAAACGTCATCATAAGCAAAAATATTTGCTGTTAACTTAAATTTTTCTATCAACATAGAAGTACCCTGTTCACTCCCCAAACCATGGGGAACAGAGGCACCATAAGAAGGCGAATACAAAGTATTCATCTCACCAGAAATAAGCGGATCAGTCACAACAATATTTTGTGTTAAGGACTCAAAGTTTTTATGGGCAAAATAAAACTGTAAACTACCAAAAAAAGCCGATCCCATTAATCCCCCTGTCACTTGCGTTAGCAAAAAAACCGCAATAAAACTCAAAACATAACGCGGTCCTCGCTCACCAGCGATCACAAACCCTTTGAAAAGAGCAGGAGGCAAAAAAAGTGCATAACTAAAACTCACCAACCCTTGGCTCAACATCATATCTTTCGGACGCGTTAAATAGTTTACACGACTGTCTAAATAAGCTCCCAGCGCCAAACAACCTAAAGATAACAAATAAAAATAATCTTCACGCCCCGCCCGTAAAAAAGACACAAACAGCCCCCCCTAACAGAATACCCAATGTCACCGCAAGATACATGGGCGCCATTTCACGATTAAGCAAACCAAAAAGATTAAAAAAACCTACGGGCAAATTTGACCGCTCCAACAAAAAAACATGAAAGATCAATAAAATCAAAACAGATTGAACCATTTCTTTACTGAAAATCCAACGTAAATCAATCAACGGTTTTTCTCTATTAAGCTCAATAATAATAGCAATAGCCAACGAGAAAATAGCAAGTGCAAGCCCCCAACCAATCCATGGTGCTTCATACCACCAATACAATATGCCAACAGACATAATCACGGCATTTAATCCAAGACCAAAAGCAATTAAACCATAACTTATCCAATCTAACTTTTGAATAACCTTACTGCGAACAACAGGCGTTAGAGGCAAAGTATAGATACAGACCAAGCTAATGAGAACCAACCCCATTTCCAGAGCGGAAAGACTAGAAAAACCACCATTTTCTAGCAAATCAGGAGAAATCAAACGTGATAAAGGTGCCGCTAAAGCCGCATTCATATAATTCAAACTAAGACCAACAGTAAACTTCTTTGCTGGAGAAAAAGCCTCCATCATATAAAGCAGCGCAAGCGAAGCCAAAGGAGCAGCCGCAATCCCAGCAAAAAAGCGAATAATCAATGCAGAACGCAAATCCGTAACAAAGAGTTGCAACACGCAAACCAAAACGAAGCCAAGGATTGATAATTCAGCAAAAGCACGCAAACCAAATTGATAGCGAATTTTGATCAACATAATCGCTACACTCACATTTGGCGCCATATAGGCCGCTACCAACCATGTTGTCTCGGTCAAAGTTGCATGAAAATCACCCGTAAGATGGACAATGTTAGACTGAACAATATTAGCCCCTAAACCATAAGCCCATTGCAAAATAAGAGAAGCAAAAATATAAACAAAACATTTTGGCAAAGGTCCTGCAAAAATACGACCAGGACGAGGAAAAGGTTTTCCACTCCTTTTAGCAAACACAACCGTACTCTTTTTTCGGCTCATGTCACCTTTTTCCTGTATACGCTGCTACGCCTCTATCAACAAAGCACCATCAGCTGACAATTGCTGGAAAAAAGCCTCTATTTTATGATTATCCTCATCTCTTGTTCCTCCTTCTAACGTCGCTTGAACCTGCAAAATCTGCTGTTCTAATACATCAAAAGAAAGATGCTCCACAGCCACAACGTGCTCTACCAATAAAGAGCAACCCGAAAAAGTAATATTTGCAACGCCCCCGCATACAGCAAATAATTTTTCACCCAAAGAGGTACGAACACGCACACTACCCAACACAATACTTGCCACCAAAGGCGCATGATGTGCCATAACTGTCAAAGAACCTGAGGCTGAAGGAAGAACAACAGACACTACCTGCTCTGAAAACACAATTTTTTCAGGCGATACAAGCTCAAATAAAAAATGCTCTTCTCTATTGTTTTCCACAAAAATCTCCACAACACCCGATACAAGGACTCTCTGTTTTCTTCAACGACTTGCCCTCTTTAACGAAAAATATTCATAACAGTTTTCTTTTGAATAAGAAGCTTCTTACTAAGAAGCCTCTGCCATGAGACGCTTTCCCTTTTCAAGTGCTTCATCAATCGAACCAACCATATAAAAAGCAGCTTCTGGCAAATCATCATAATCGCCAGCACAAAGACCTTTAAAGCCTTTGATTGTCTCTTCTAAAGGAACAAGTTTCCCCGGTGAACCAGTAAAGGCTTCCGCAACATGGAAAGGTTGCGAAAGGAAGCGTTCAATTTTACGCGCCCGTCCCACCAGCAATTTGTCATCTTCAGAAAGTTCATCCATTCCAAGAATAGCAATAATATCCTGAAGCGCTCTATAACGTTGTAAAATGGTTTGCACTTGACAAGCAACAGTGTAATGCTCTTCCCCCACAATCAATGGATCCAACATACGCGAGAAAGAGTCAAGCGGATCAACCGCTGGATAAATTCCCTTTTCTGCAATAGAGCGCGAAAGAACAGTTGTTGCATCCAAATGAGCAAAAGACGTTGCCGGCGCCGGATCCGTCAAGTCATCAGCAGGAACATAAATTGCCTGAACGGAAGTAATAGAGCCTGTTTTTGTACTGGTAATACGTTCTTGCAAAGCCCCCATATCAGTTGCCAAAGTCGGCTGATACCCCACAGCAGAAGGAATACGCCCTAAAAGAGCGGATACCTCAGCTCCTGCTTGCGTGAAACGGAAAATATTATCCACAAAGAAGAGAACATCTTGTCCTTCATCACGAAAACTTTCTGCAATTGTCAATCCTGAAAGAGCCACACGCGCACGTGCTCCTGGTGGTTCATTCATTTGCCCGTAAACAAGGGCACATTTTGACCCTTCCGTTGAACCATTATTCTCTTTTGGATTCACATTCACACGGCTTTCGATCATTTCATAATAAAGATCATTTCCTTCACGTGTACGTTCTCCCACACCAGCAAATACAGAATAGCCACCATGTGCCTTTGCAATATTGTTTATAAGCTCCATAATGAGAACGGTTTTTCCAACACCAGCACCACCAAACAAGCCAATTTTACCTCCTTTAGAATAAGGAGCTAACAAATCCACGACTTTAATACCGGTGACGAGAATTTCTGAAATAGTTGATTGCTCAACATATTCAGGAGCCTCTTGGTGAATAGAACGCATTTTGGTTGCATGAATGGGTCCCACATTATCCACCGGCTCTCCAATCACATTCATAATACGCCCCAATGTTGCTTCTCCTACAGGAACGCTAATTTGCGTACCTGTATCCACAACCTTTTGGCCCCGCATCAAACCATCAGTGGTATCCATAGCAATCGTACGCACGGTATTTTCACCCAAATGCTGCGCAACTTCTAATACCAAACGATTGCCTAAATTCTCTGTTTCCAAAGCGTTGAGGATATTTGGCAGCTCACCTTCAAATTGCACATCAACAACAGCACCAATAACCTGCTTGATCTCACCAACAGCGCCTTTTGCACGCTCTTCTTTTTTTACAGGTGTATCTTTAGCTGCACTACGCGCAGTTACAGAGGAAGCCTTTACATCCGCTGGAGCCTTTACATCCACTTGAGATTTCGAAGCGGCTTTTTTCACACCGGAACGAGCAGCTGACTTCTTTTTTTCACCTTTTTCTGTTCCTTTGCTTGAGGTTACTGCATTTACCATCAATTCTTACCTTTTCCATTTAAAGCGCTTCAGCGCCCGCAATAATTTCGATCAATTCTGTCGTAATCTGTGCCTGACGTTGACGATTATAAGCAACTGTCAATTTATTAATCATTTCACCTGCATTGCGCGATGCATTGTCCATAGCTGTCATCTTAGCGCCCATCTCACCAGCAATATTTTCTAGCAAAGCCCGAAAGATTTGCACCGAAAGATTGCGTGGCACAAGCGCCTCTAAAAGAGAAGCCGCATCAGGTTCATACTCATAAACAATTGATTGTGACCCTTTGCTATGATCAGTTTGCCCCTCAACATCTATTGCCTTAACAGCTGCTTTTGGAGCAATCATCGGAATCAAGCCAAAAGCTGTTGGGCGCTGATTAATCACAGAAATAAATTCAGAATAAAATAGCGTACAGACATCGAAAGCGCCTTCATTAAATAAATCAACAATCCGTTGACTAATCATCACTGCCTCTGCAAAACCAATGCGCTTTACAGCATGCAAATCGATATGATCAATTATCAAGCCTTTGTAATCACGCGACAAAATATCGGCACCTTTTTTACCCACAGTGATAATTTTCACTATTTTACCAGCCGCCAACAATGCCTTAATCTGTTCACGTGCACGACGAGCGATTTGCACATTAAAAGCACCACACAAACCGCGCTCAGCAGTACACACCACCAAGAGATGCACATCATCTCTCCCCGTACCACGCATAAGAGCAGGCGCATCAACACCATCTACATCAGCAGCAACACTGGTCAAAATATCAGCCATCTTCTTCGCATAAGGACGCGCAGACTGCGCTGCCTCTTGCGCACGATGCAACCTTGCCGCTGCAACCATCTGCATAGCTTTGGTGATCTTTTGTGTTGCTTTAACCGAAGCGATACGGTCTCTAAGATCTTTTAGTGAGGACATTCAAGCATTCCATCAATTCATCACGAGAAATTTTTTGCATAAGTATTAAGAACAGTTATCAACTTATCTTTCAGCTCGTCTGTTATTTGCTTTTTCTCAGCAATTGCCTTTAAGAGATCTTGATAATCACTACGCAAAAGCACCAAAAGTCCCTGCTCAAACCGCGCAACATCAGAAACCGCCAAAGCATCTAGATAGCCATTTACACCCGCGAAAATAACCACCACTTGTTCTTCTGTTTTGAGTGGAGAAAATTGTGGCTGCTTCAACAACTCTGTCAAGCGCGCACCCCGATTCAACAGACGCTGAGTTGACGCATCCAAATCAGAGCCAAACTGCGCAAAAGCTGCCATTTCACGATATTGCGCTAATTCACCTTTAATCGAGCCAGCAACTTGCTTCATCGCCTTAATTTGTGCGGCAGAACCAACACGCGACACAGAAAGACCAACATTTACAGCAGGACGAATTCCTTGATAAAACAAATTTGTCTCTAGAAAAATTTGTCCATCAGTAATCGAAATCACATTTGTAGGAATATAGGCAGAAACATCATTTGCTTGCGTTTCAATAACCGGCAAAGCTGTCAACGACCCAGATCCGTTTTCCGCATTCAACTTCGCAGCCCGCTCTAAAAGACGCGAATGCAGATAAAAAACGTCTCCCGGATAAGCTTCACGACCTGGAGGACGACGCAATAAAAGAGACATTTGACGATACGCCACCGCCTGTTTTGACAAGTCATCATACCCGATCAAAGCATGTTGCCCATTATCACGGAAATACTCACCCATAGCACATCCAGCAAGAGGTGCAATAAATTGCAGTGGTGCTGGATCAGAAGCAGTCGCTGCAACAATAATAGAATACTCCAGCGCTCCACGTTCTTCTAAAACTTTAACGAATTGTGCCACCGTCGAACGTTTTTGACCGATAGCCACATAAATACAATAAACTTTGTCTTGCTCTCGTCCAGCCCCTTTTTCATGAAAAGGTTTTTGGTTTAAAAATGTATCGAGCAAAATTGCTGTTTTTCCTGTTTGGCGATCACCAATCACCAATTCACGCTGCCCCCGTCCAATAGGTATGAGTGCATCAATCGCTTTCAATCCGGTCGACATCGGTTCGTGCACTGACTGACGCGGAATAATTCCAGGAGCCTTAACATCGACACGACGACGCTCTGTTGCTTTAATGGGCCCCTTACCATCTATAGGGTTTCCCAACGCATCAACCACACGCCCGAGCAAAGCGGTCCCCACAGGAACATCGACGATAGCGCCTAACCGCTTTACACAATCACCTTCACGAATATCACGATCTGAGCCAAAAATGACCACACCAACATTATCAACTTCCAAATTGAGGGCCATACCGCGCACACCGTTTGGAAAGGCGACCATTTCCCCTGCTTGGACATTATCCAAACCATAAACGCGAGCGATACCATCCCCTACAGAGAGAACCCAACCAATTTCTGAAACCTCAGCCTTTTGGTCAAAGTTTTTGATTTGTTCTTTTAGAATTTTTGAAATTTCAGATGGTCTAATATCCATCAGCTGACCTCTTTTTTCAATGCAAGCTTAAGCGAAGACAATTTTGTGAGAAGAGACGTATCAATTTGAGACGACCCCACACGAACGATTAATCCACCAAGAATTGTTGGATTCACAATGATGTGTAGCAAAACTTTTCCTCCAACGACACCTTCCAAAGCCTCACACAACTCTTGTCTTTGTTGAGAACTTAAGGGGCGCGCAGAAACAATTTGCGCAGTAACTTGCCTACGAGCGCGTGCAACACAACGCTGGAAAGCATGTAAAATACCAAATACGGCACTAAGTCTACGGTTTATTGCAATAACGCGTAAAAAATTACCAATAACCTGCCCTGCGTTTTTATCAGCAAATTTGATGCTTGCACAAACAGATTGCATCACCTTAATTTGCTCTTTAACTGAAAAGAATGGACTGAGCACAAAGCGTTTTAAATCCTTATTTTGCTCCAAAATAAGCAAAAGATCTTCCACTGCCTTTTCAACCTTTTCAACGTTTCCAGCTTCTTGAACGCAATCAAAAAGCGCTTGCGCATAGCGTTGATCTACCAACGGCAGCGGTATGAGAGAAAATGAATCCGACACGAAATACCGCCTCTTTCCCTTGAGCGACTCTCTGATAGTTATCAGATGAAATGAAACAGACATTCTCAATCTTAAGAATCTTCTTCTTAAGACCTAGAACAAAAATCACTTGGTTTCTAGCATAGACATAGCCGACTCGCAACACCACAAATCGCTGCTTTTAAAAAATTTTAATAAAATATTCAAAATATTTTTGAAAAGAATTTTTTTGAGACATACAGGATGGCATCACAATTTTTTATGCCTCTTTTTGACATGCTCTGAGCGATTTTTTCACTCTCTTTGATTTTTTTCAAACGCTCTTGCCACCATAACAAAACACTTATTCTCTAAAAAACGCTCCCTTTATCACCACAAAACCTTTAACGAGATGCGAATGCGACTAAAAAAGTCTATTATTTCAAACTGATAAGACAGAAAAAATAATAAATATCCTCCTAAAAATTAAAGAAAAATTGATCTTTTTTCTTCAAACACCCACTCCTTTAAAAAATTCACCAAATATATTTTCTTGTAAACACACTCTTTAAGTATACAACGCATTGATTTATAATGTATCATTTTTCATACCAGATGAGACCAAAACATCGAAAGATTCTCTCTTTTCAAATCCTGTTATCAAAATCACTCCCTTGCTCCATCACAAACAAAAAAGAAAATGATTAAAGAAAAAACACCTCTTATAAACGCTCTCAAGTACCAAGAGCTTTCGTAATAAATACTAAAAGCTAAATAATAAATGGCGCCATTTTATACCTTTATGAAATAAAGATAGGGAGTCTTAACGCAGTTTTTTCATTCATGAAAGCTTTTACATTCTACACTCGAGAAACATTTGCTTAAACAAGCATATGAATGTAGTAATACAATAGATGTTCTGTAATATTCTGTTTTGGGCATTCTGCTTTACATGAAAAATGTGTCCCCATTAGAGAACGAAAGTAACAAAAGCGTGAGGCAATGGATAATCTCCATTTCACGATAGCGCCTATGAATGCTATAATAGTAACCCCATTGAGCAGCCTCATCTTTACACTTATGAAAGAACAGGTCGGCACCACAACACACTTTGCCATCTCCCATTTTTACGACAGCCCTTAACACTTGAGATGATTAGGCATTTTAATCCTTGCTTGTATAGTTTCACGCGACACAGACTCCCCCATCTGTAACATGCAAATGAATGGTTTTGATGGATCAATATAAACAGATTTGAAATAAGAGAATCCTACGATAGTTGAGACTCTAATATGAATAATGGCATATTATCACTATAAATTAATATGTTATTATTTATAAAAATTATAGTTATAGGCGCTTCTGAAAATTCTAGAGCCAAATGAATAAGGACGGCAACGATGGATGCTCATTTTGACATTTCCGCTCTAAAATGAGTCTGTGTTCTCGTCAAAGATAAATAAAATAGATATATACAATACTCTCGCCTTAATCTAGCATACAAAAGCAGATACGACTCATACAGCACTAATACATCTTATGAACGCTACTTCATAAGATTTTAAGGTCAAACAACATCAAAAACACGACCTTCATTAAGCCCACATAGCTTCACTTTATATGGCACTATATTGCACTGATTTTAGAAAAAGCATAGATCAATATCAATTTTAACCCAAATAGAATTGGGTATTTTTGGCGTATTTGCAAGCATTTTCAGTTCCTATAATCCACCCCTATAAAAAGAATCCGCCTATCAAAAGGATACTGTCCCTAAAACAAAAAAGGAGTAAAAGCCGAAATGATAGCACCCTCGAATAAGAGAGGGACTTCTGCTGATTCCATAACAAAGATATTTTTCCCCGTGGCTCTGCTTAATGCAATGCACATGTATCATATTCTGCTGCTTGGATGCTTATTCTGAATAAGATAATATTAAAAGAACCTTAAGCAAAGAGACCTTCATTTTATGTGATACTGATTTTAGAAAAAACTTTGCGGATCAATATCAATTTGAACCCGAACGGAACTGGGCATTTTGGGTGTAGCGCTAAGCATTGCACGTATAAACCCTTGTATATCAAAAGAGCGCTGTCCTTGCAGCAAAAGCCGAAAACGATAACGCCCCCGAACCAAAGCCAAAGGCGCTTCTGCTGGTCCCATAACCGAGATATTTTTTTCCCGTGGTGCTGCTTGACGCAATGCGCGCGCGTAATATTCTGCTGCTTGGCGCTGTTGTGCAGATACAATCAAAGAGGCAAGTCGCCCATAAGGAGGCAAATGATAATACTGACGCGCTGCAATCTCACGTGTGTAAAAATCTTCTGGCTGGCATGAAAGTAAGGCTTTGATGACCGGATGATCTGGTTGATAAGTTTGCAATAATCCTAAACTTTCCAATCCCACACGCCCTGCTCTTCCGGTAACTTGGGAAAGCAGCTGGTAGGTACGTTCGCTTGCGCGTAAATCGCCATTGGCAAGACCAAGATCAGCATCAATAACGCCAACCAGAGAGAGCTTGGGAAAATGATGCCCTTTAGCAACCAACTGTGTTCCAATAATAATGTCCACATCACCATTGGCAATGGCTTGCAATTCGCTTCGCAATTGCCCAATCCCTCCTTTGAGATCTGTTGAAAGAATCAATGATCGCGCTTGAGGAAAAAGCATTTGCGTTTCTTCTGCAATTCTTTCCACACCCGGTCCACAAGCCACAAGATGATCTAATGTCCCGCATTCAGGACAGGCTTGAGGAAGTGGTTGATGATATCCACAATGATGACATTTCAGTTGTCCTTGCGCACGATGTTCTACCAACCAACTTGAACAATCGGTACAATGAAAACGATGTCCGCAAATTCGGCATAAAGTTAAAGGTGCATAACCACGACGATTAAGAAAAAGAAGAGCTTGTTCGCCCTTATCAAGCGTTTGTTTTAAAGCCCTTTCAAGAGTAAAGGAAATAAAGCGCCCCTTTTGCACCCCTCCTTGGCGCATATCAACCACCCGCAACTGTGGAAGTGCAACTTCTTTAAAACGGGAAGGTAAATGCACCTTTTGATAACGCCCTTTTAAAACATTGGCTTGGCTTTCAATCGACGGTGTTGCTGAAGATAAAATAACAGGAAAATGCTCAAAAGAGCCCCGTGCAACAGCCATATCACGCGCATGATAAAAGATGCGCTCTTCTTGTTTATAAGCGCTATCATGTTCTTCATCGACAACAATCAAGCCAAGCTCATGAAAGGGAAGAAAAAGCGCTGAACGAGCCCCCGCAACGACACGCACCCGCCCTTCTGCAACTTGCCGCCAGACGCGTTCTCTACGACGTGGCGTCAAATCAGAATGCCATTCTGCTGCCGCAGCTCCAAAGCGTGCATAAAAACGATCTAAAAACTGCTGTGTTAAAGCAATTTCCGGCAATAAAATTAAAACCTGCTTTTCCCCTTTAAAGGCTTGAGCAACCGCTTCAAAATAAACCTCTGTCTTTCCTGATCCCGTAACACCATCAAGCAAAAAAACTTGAAACTGAGAAGATAAAACACCTTCTCGCAACATTGTTGCTGCCTCATTTTGCGCTCCCTGCAACTGAGGAAGACAAAAGTCAGGATCAGGCATTGCCACAAGATCAGGAGTAGGAACTATAACATCTTCAAAAACCCCTAGCGCTTTTAAACCTTCAACAACAGAAACCGAAGTTCCAGCCGCATGCGCAAGACCAGAACGTGTCCATATCTTCTCATTACGCACCAATTCCAAAACCCGTGATCGCGCTGGTGTGAGACGTTCTACATTTCCACCACAATATCGCAAACCCAGCATCTGCGCTTCCGGCTCTAAAGCAGCCGGTACAGACAAAACCAATCGCGCCACAAGACCAAAAGGCGCCATTGTATAGCGACTAACAAAATGCAAAAATGTGATCATTTCTGCCTTTAATGGGGGGCAATCAAAAACATGAAGCAGAGAACGTAATTTTTCACGCGCCACCGAACCAGACCTTTGTCCATCTGCTGCCTTCTCTCCAACATCCACAACAAAACCGCAAAGCTCACGCCCCATCACCGGAATCCGAACAAAGGAACCAACGTTCACCTCCATAGAAGATGGAACTTTATAACTATAAGGGTGAGCAACAGGAAGAGGAACCAATACGGATACAATTTTTTCCTCTATCATGTTTGAATTCATCTTTTAAACCAATCTACGACCTCTGGAGCACCAACAAGTCTAAACCTTATCTTTAAACACTCTTATAAAATTCATTGCAGGATTCAATCTCTCCCCCCTATCATAACACTTTTCTCACAAGAATTCTTTTTAACACTCATTCCATCACCAAAGTGCCAATAAAAGAACCAATCTCATCCCCTATAACAAAAAACTCTATAGCAAAAAAACAGCGCCATTCTTCTGTGCAAATAAATCATCACTATTAAGCATTCAACATGATATCGTAAGTGCGCTCTTCAACAAAGCTATCCCATAGCGTGACTTCTTCCCAACACACACACTTTTATTTTTTTACCGCCTCATATCTCAATTTATCTTCAACAAACTGATTTATAAAGATATAATCACCATTTTACCTATTGTAATAAAAACTCTCAATACAATGAATTTTTTTATTTCAAACCCATCGAAAAACATTTGTAAATTCTTATTGATGAAAAGAGTATCCCATGATTTTAATGACAGGGAGAATAATATTACAAATGAGACCGTTACAATATTCACCTTGGCTTTGTGCCAAAACGTGGAAACACGTGTGTACATCTTTCAGCTTGATTGAGAATACATAACAATACAAGCAACACAAAAGCGTATTGTTGAAGAATGGGGTACACAGAATAAATCAATGTATTGACCATAAAAAACACTTCATGTGTAAAATTTTACATGCCTTCTTCAACGGTTTTTTACGATAAAATAAATCCATTCGCTTCTATCAAAAATCAGGTTAAACGTACCCCCTGAAAAAGGGAGGTATCTTATGATGTACTCTCAAATATCAAGAGCAATCGCAAATAAGAAATGAGCAAAGTGTGTGATAATGCTAGCTTATTTTCATAAGGATAAAAATACCACTACGCAAAGATTCCAATATGCAAAAATGTTGGTACACAATGAGTCCTCTACCTTATCTCGAACAACGCTACAAAATGGATGTAGAAACAATAAATCATATTTCTTTACCTAAAACGGGTACATGATTAACATCATAGCATTCTTGTTCTTTACACAGATATTAATTCTTTCTCTTGCTTTTGCAGTCAACAATAGCGCATAACAAAAAATAGGATAAAAGCTAACAAGAAGAGGTTAGAGATGAAGTTTTTTGTGGATAGCGCCAATATTGAAGAAATCCAAGAGTTACAGAATTTAAGCCTTGTTGATGGTGTCACCACCAATCCCTCTCTTATCCTAAAATCAGGACGCAATATTCTTGATGTTACAAAAGAAATTTGTGCTCTCATTAGCGGACCTGTTTCTGCTGAAGTTGCAGCAACGGAATTTGAAAGCATCATGAAAGAAGCGGCTGTTTTAGCAAAAATTGCCGACAATATTTGCATCAAGCTTCCTTTAACACTCGATGGATTAAAAGCCTGTAAAGCCCTTACAGCAGAAGGACTAAAAACAAATCTCACACTTTGCTTTTCTGCCAATCAAGCCTTACTTGCAGCCAAAGCAGGCGCAACATTTGTTTCGCCGTTTATTGGTAGACTAGATGATTGCGGAAATGATGGAAGTGAACTGCTTCATGAAATTCGCACAATTTATGATAACTATAACTTTGAAACACAAATCTTGGCCGCTTCAATCCGCACCGTTAATCATGTCAAAGAAGCAGCACTAAGTGGTGCTGACGTTGCAACAGTTCCACCAGCGATCTTAAAAGCACTGGTCAAACACCCTCTCACTGATAAAGGGTTGCAAATATTTCTCAACGACTGGAAAAAAACAGGACAAAATATTGCTTAATGTCTAGAATTTTTATTGGAAAGATCTTTTGAAAGTAACAAAAAAATCTGTTCAGCCAGCTCTTCAGCAACACGTTTTTTTGCATCTTCTTCTGCTTGCATCGTTGCATATTCTTGACGAAGTCGATCAAAAGATGCATTCATCATCGCTGTTCCTTTTGCAACAAGAGTATTTTTCATATCCTGCAAAGTGTAAGAAGCTCTGCTCATAACAGTTCCAACAGAAGGTCTTCCTTTTCGTTTTTTCTTGAAATCAACCTCTACCTGCATAGATTCTCTTGTAGATACGGATAACTGCAATGCCAATTGATAAGCCGGAGCAAAAGGTTTACCACCATTTCCATACAAAAGAAACAGCAGATGATTACGCACCATTTGACCAAAACGATCCGAGGGCTCTTCCACAACAATAGAAGCGAGCTTTTGCGCAAGCCCCAAAGAAGCTTGCCCAGAAACAGGATTCCCATAAGAAGCAGAATCCATTGTCATTGCACTCTGCAACTCTTGACGGTAAAGCGGTTCAACTTTGCATCCACACAACAGTGTGAATACACCAGCTAAAACGACAAGAATAAAACTTTTAAAAAACGACATTCACAATCCTTTGTGGAACAATAATGATTTTTTTCACGGGCTTTTCAACCAGCTGTGCCTTTACAAAATCTAAACCCAAAACCGCTTCTTTAATCATCGTTTCATTCGCTGTTGCTGAAACGGTTACCACACCGCGTTTTTTACCATTAATTTGTACTGGCAAAGTATAGCATTCCGTAACGGTTAACGCACGATCATAAACAGGCCAAGCAAGCGCAGACATTAAAGTTTTTCCCCCTAAAGCAGCATGACATTCTTCTGCTAAATGGGGCATCATCGGTGCGATCATGGCAAGAAAAAAATCCATGGCTTGACGTAAAGAAGCTTTCATTTCATCGTCAACACTTGCTATTTTGTTGAGCAACGGTGCCATAATATTCAAGAATTCATAAAGACGTGCAATAGCCCGATTAAAAGCAAATTTTTCCAAATCATTTTCTACAGCGCAAAGCGTGCGATGTGCGACCTTTGAAAGTTCCAAAGCCGCCCCCTGATGCCCTGCACAAGGCGCCACATTCTTTAAAACAGAAGCACTCAAAGCCACACAACGCCAAATACGCTGTACAAAGCGATGGGCTCCTTCAACACCAGATTCTGTCCAGATGACATCCCGATCAGGAGGAGAATCTGACAACACAAACCAACGCACAGTATCAGCGCCATAGGATGCGATAATATCATCAGGATCAACGACATTCTTTTTTGATTTTGACATTTTCTCAATCAAACCAATTGTCACTTCACTTTGATCGGTTAATTTATAAGCTTGTCGCTTTCCATCTTTTTCAACAATCGAAATTTCTGCTGGAGAAACCCACCCTTGATCATCCCGATAGGTTTCATGCACCACCATCCCTTGCGTAAAAAGCCCCTTAAAAGGCTCATCTACTGTCACATGTCCGACTAATTTCATAGCACGCATAAAAAAGCGTGCATAAAGAAGATGCAAAATGGCATGCTCAATTCCACCAATATATTGTTGCACAGGCAACCATTCAGCTGCCGCTTGTTTATCAACAGGTTCTTGCGCAAAAGGAGCCGTAAAGCGTGCATAATACCAAGAAGAGTCAACAAATGTATCCATGGTATCGGTTTCACGTTTGGCAAGTTGACCACAGGAAGGACAAGTAACATTCTGCCATGTTTCATGCCGTTCAAGAGGATTTCCAGGTTGATCAAAAGTAACATCATCAGGCAACACAACCGGTAAATCGGTGCGCGGCACCGGAATCACTCCGCAAGATGTACAATGGATCATCGGAATGGGGCACCCCCAATAACGTTGACGTGAAATCCCCCAATCACGCAACCGAAATTGCACTGTTTTTTTCCCTTGCGGTTGCCCATTGAGCATTTGTTCTTCAAGCCTTTTGGCTACTTCTTCAAAAGCTTGTTGAGGTGTCAAACCATCCAAAAAGCTGGAGTTTATCATCACACCATCACCCGTATAAGGTGTTTCAGCAATGACAAAATCTTCTGCTTGCTCTCCTTTTGGCAAAACCACCGGTTGTATTGGAAGATCATATTTACGCGCAAAATCGAAATCTCTCTGATCATGAGCCGGACAACCAAAAACAACCCCTGTTCCATAATCTATAAGCACAAAATTCGCGATATAAACAGGAATATGTACTGTTGAATCAAAAGGATGAACTGCCAAAAGGGGCGTAAGAAATCCTTGTTTTTCAGCTGTTTCAAGTGCTGCTGTTGTCGTCCCACCACATCGACAATTTTCGATAAAAGCACTCAACGCTTTATCTTTCTTTGCTAAAGCTTGTGCAATAGGATGGTCAACAGACAGAGCTAAAAATGAAGCGCCAAAAAGTGTATCAGGACGTGTTGAATAACAAATAACCTCATCAAATGCCTCACAAACATCATCAACACCACTTTTTGCCTTTAAAGCCCAACGAATCAGCAAACCTTGTGATTTTCCAATCCAATTTTTTTGCATCGTGCGAACTTTTTCCGGCCATTGCTCCAGCTCCTCAAGCCCAGCCAAGAGCTCTTCACTAAAGTCGCTAATTTTGAAAAACCACTGCGTCAATTCACGCTGTTCCACCAAGGCACCAGAACGCCATCCCCGCCCATCAACAACCTGCTCATTTGCCAAAACGGTGTGGTCAACAGGGTCCCAATTCACCTTAGCCACTTTACGCGCAACCAAACCCTTTTGATAAAAATCAAGGAACAACATTTGTTGACGATGGTAATATTCCACATCACAAGTCGCAAATTCACGCGTCCAATCGAGTGAGAGCCCTAATTGCTTTAATTGCCCGCGCATTACAGCAATATTCTGATAGGTCCAAGTTTTAGGATGCACTTTACTTTGCAGAGCAGCATTCTCAGCTGGCATACCAAAAGCATCCCAGCCCATAGGATGAAGCACATTAAAACCTTTTGCCCTTTTATAGCGTGCCACCACATCCCCCATGGCATAATTGCGCACATGCCCCATGTGAATGCGGCCTGACGGATAAGGAAACATCTCTAAAACATAATATTTTTCACGAGCATCTTCTTGAGCAATCTGAAAAATTTTCTTTTCATTCCAAATTTCTTGCCATTTTTTTTCTCTCGCACGTGGATTATAGCGTTCGCCTATATTATAATGTCCAATCGTCATTCCCATTATACTCTTTTAATAAAACAGAACCAAAAAACTTGTTTTATTATGCTTGACCATGGATTAACCTCATCGTCAACATTTTCGTGAAATATTTCCCTAAGTATTTTATAAAACTTTTAAAAAAACGACCAACTCTTGAACAAAAACGGTAAAGCACAAAAATATGAATACACAAACGCCCATCGATGCCCCTTCCATTAAAGCATGGCAAAACCTTCAAAAAGACATTGCTGAAACATGTCACGAGCTACAACGCCCTGTAGAAGAAATTGAACTTATCGCTGTTTCAAAAACTGTTTCTGCCACTGATATACGTCCCCTTTTGCAAGCAGGCCAATCTTTATTTGCAGAAAACCGCGTACAAGAAGCAGCACAAAAATGGCCTGCTTTACGTCGACAATTTGAAAATATTAAACTTCATCTCATCGGTCCCTTACAATCAAATAAAACAGCAGAAGCGGTAAAACTTTTTGATGTCATTCAAACAGTTGATCGTGAAAAAATAGCCAAAATTTTATCCGAAGAAATGCAAAAACAAAAAAAGCATCTTCCTTGCTATGTTCAGGTCAACATTGGCTTAGAACCTCAAAAAAGTGGTGTGACACCCCAAGAAGTAATCCCTTTTGTCAACCAATGCAAAAACAACTATGGACTCGATATCATCGGTCTTATGGGCATCCCCCCTGTCGACGAAAACCCCGGACCCTATTTCGCACTCTTAGCAAAATTAGCAAAACAAGCCGGTCTTCCAAAGCTTTCCATGGGCATGTCCAGTGACTTTAAAACCGCTCTACAGTTTGGCTCTAACGTTCTTCGCATTGGCTCTACTTTATTTGGAAAACGCCCTGTATAAAGCAATTTCCTCTCATATAAATTCCCATTGAAATTCTACCAAAAGCCAAAAACAGCAGAACTGAGAAAAAATATTCCCCTCAATATCAATAAAAGAGCAATTCTAGCAAAAAAGATTCCAGCCCCTCTTTCATCCTGTTAGCAAAATAAGCAAAAAAGCTGGTCTTCTCAAATTTCTCACCGGCACATCCACAACACGTACAATAGCTTCAAAATAGCATTGCAATTTAGCTCTCAGATTCTCGCGCATTGGCTCTACTTCGCCTTCCCTCTGACCGCCTCTCCAGCAAAAGCAACATAAAAAAATAAATCCTTATATAAAGGCAAAATGATAAGAGGAGCGTTGCGCATGAATGAAAAAACTGTTGCGAAATAAATAATTGCAAAAGAATATTTAATACGATTATCGCAATGATTTCCATTAAAAACCACGAATTCTCTTAAACTTCTCCAGCACGTGTAAACAATTTCCCCACATGCCAAGGACGTAAAGCAGGAAAAAAAGGCTTATGGCTGCATAATACAGTAACAAAACTCTTTCATGTAAGCCACTTAGCAAAATAAACATCTCAAATGCTCAATAGAGCACCAAGAGCCGCGCTAAACAACATGAATAGCAATCTATAAGGTCAACAAATAGCATAGAGGCTTTCTATGCTCTACAAAGCGTAAATACGGTCAATATTCTCCTGAAAAATAAAAAAACGAATCCCACGCATATGCACATAATACATGCAGGCAAAACAATGGCAATGAAACCGATTTCAATAACGATATTTCTTTATCATTATTCCTTTGTCGATTTCTTAAACAAAGAGAAAAACTTCAAATTTTCATATGCCCATTTTTCTAATTTTAAACTTTAATTAAAAAAAATATGTGGTATTTCTTATATTTTAAAATATTGCAAATAATATTATTATTTTTTTAAGAAAAAAATTTCATATATACATAATATATTTATTATTTATACAGTATTTTATTGCTATTTTTAAGTTTATCTTTGACATTTTTCTAAAAATACGCGATAGCCATTTGAAATGTATCATTGTGATACTACTTTTAATGTAGAGAATTAACATGTTTGGTTCATTCAACACATTCGGTCATATGGCGACAAAGCCTTCTTTTGGTCATTCGCACAATTCAAGACCTACTCATGGAAATGCATGTAGTCCTAATGATTTTATGTCTCACATGAATGCGCGTGGCCGCGAAGTAGGAGTGCCGTCAGGAGTAGTTGGTGCAATTCAAGGTGGTATAACTGGGGGACCAGCGGGCGCATTTACAGGTGGAATGGGAGCTTTGTCATTGGGATACATAGGAGGTGCTGCTTGGGGCTTTATAGAAAAAGGTCGTGAGTGTTGGTTCTAATTTATAGAGAATAGCGACAAAGATATCTCTGAAATTAATAGTTCTGTAAGTATATTTGAAAGAATATACCAAAGTTAAATATCTACATCTATGGATAAAATATTTTTCAGGGATATCTATTGTGGATCATCTCTTATAATCAGGTTTTTTTATAATGAATATTCGTTATGAAATCATAAGGCTATTTTGCATTCTCATTGTCGTTATCCCTATATATGCTATTGGTTTAAAAAAAATTGGTGGCTACAGTTGGAAACTATCTATAAAAATAGCCTCATTGTCAGTTATTGTGTTTTTTATTCTTGATAGTTTGTGTAGATATTTTGGTTTATATTAATATTTATTGGATGAGTTCCAAGTACACTGAAAAAATTTTTTCATAAGTATTTATTAATCTCATTACTATAACTAGGATTTTGTTATAATGGATATTCATTATGAAGTTGTAAGAATGTTTTGCATGTTAATTATAATTACTCCTATAATTGCCATTTCTTTTAAAATATTCAATGGCGTAGGTTGGAGATTGTCTATTATAATGGCATTATCGTCATTTATTATGTTCTTTATTTCTAATTTTTTGCGTAGATATTTTGGTTTATATTAATATTTAGTAAATTTATTCTTTTAAAAAGCACTCTCATTCCCTCTCCCTTTTTTATAGGGTATTTTTTAATGTTTTTATACTTTTATAAAAAACTCTGTACTACAATAGATTCTTTCGCATTCACGTATCCTAAATAAGCATAAAATACCTTTTTAAGAAAAACGTATCAGATTTTAAAAATTGACTATTCCAATCTTTGTCATTTAGTCTAACCTCACAATGAAAAGCTTTTGGAACGACTCTGCCACAAATATAAAAATACAATGGCTGATTTTTCTAAAAAATAAAAAGAGGGAAGCATGACTGAAAAAATCTATCCAGTATCAGAAGAGATCAAAAAAAATACTTTACTCGATGAGGAAACTTATCAACAATGGTATCGAGAAAGTATCAATGATCCAGAAAGCTTCTGGGCCAAACATGGTCAACGCATTGAATGGTTTAAACCTTTTACAAAAGTAAAAAACACTTCTTTTAACGGAGATGTGTCGATTCAATGGTATGAAGATGGGATAACAAATGTTGCCTATAATTGCATTGATCGCCACCTGAAAACCCATGGAAATCACATTGCGCTGATTTGGGAAGGGGATAACCCCTATCATGATAAAAAAATAACCTATAACGAGCTTTATGCACATGTTTGTCGTTTTGCCAATCTTTTGAAAAGTCGTGGCATTAAGAAAGGCGATAAAGTAACCATTTATCTCCCCATGATACCCGAAGCAGCCTATGCTATGCTCGCCTGTGCCCGCATTGGTGCTGTTCATTCGGTTATCTTTGCTGGCTTTTCTGCTGAGGCAATAGCAGGACGCCTTGTTGACTGCGAATCAACCTTCATCATTACCGCTGATCACGGCTTGCGTGGCGGCAAACGGATCAACTTAAAAGACAATGTTGATCATGCTATTAAGATAGCAGCGCGCCAAAACGTGCATGTAAACCAAGTCATGGTTATACGGCGGACTTGTGGACCCATTCAATGGATAGAGGGGCGTGATTTTTGGTACCACGAAGAAATAGCTCATACCAAAACAGATTGTCTACCAGAACCAATGAACGCTGAAGATCCGCTTTTTATTCTTTATACTTCAGGCTCCACGAGCAAACCCAAAGGTGTTTTGCATACCACAGCGGGCTATCTTGTTTATGCCGCGATGACACATCAATATGTTTTTGATTATCACCCTGATGAAATTTACTGGTGTACAGCTGATATTGGTTGGATTACCGGTCATTCTTACTTGGTTTATGGACCTTTATGCAATGGTGCGACCACTTTAATGTTTGAAGGCACACCAACCTTTCCTGACAAAGGAAGATTTTGGGAAATTGTCGACAAGCATCAAGTTAATACACTCTATACTGCACCAACAGCTATCCGCGCCTTAATGGGAGCAGGAAATTCGTTTGTTGAACACTCAAACAGGACATCGTTGCGTCTTTTAGGAACAGTAGGAGAACCTATTAACCCAGAAGCATGGGAATGGTTTTATCATACAGTTGGAAATGACCGTTGTCCGATTCTCGATACATGGTGGCAAACGGAAACAGGAGGGCATATGATCACGCCCTTGCCTGGTGCAACTCCCCTCAAAGCAGGGTCAGCCACACGTCCTTTTTTTGGTGTTCAACCCCAAATTGTTGATGCTCAAGGCAATATTTTAGAAGGTGAAGCAGAAGGCAATCTTTGTATCAGTGATTCATGGCCCGGACAAATGCGCACGCTTTATAAAGATCATGAGCGCTTTATTCAAACCTATTTTTCCTCCTATAAAGGAAAATATTTTACAGGCGATGGCTGTAGGCGCGATAATGATGGCTATTACTGGATTACAGGGCGGGTTGATGACATTCTCAATGTCTCGGGGCACAGGTTAGGAACTGCTGAAATTGAATCAGCCCTTGTTTCTCATCCAGCTGTATCAGAAGCAGCTATTGTGGGTTACCCGCACTCCATTAAAGGACAAGGAATTTATAGTTTTATCACCTTAATGGAAGGGACAACTCCAAATGAAGAGTTAAAAAAAGAACTTATTAAACATGTGAGAAAGGAAATAGGTTCCATTGCCATATTGGATAAAATTCAATTTTCCCCGCAGCTTCCCAAAACGCGATCAGGAAAAATTATGAGACGTATTTTACGAAAAATAGCCGAAAACGATTTTGATACTCTCGGAGATATTTCAACTCTTGCCGAACCACAAGTTGTTGAAGATCTGATTGCCAACCGACAAAATTAAAGAAACCACGAAGAAATACAACCTAAGGTAGTTTTTGTTTTTTTGCTAAAATTATCCTAGCATTGTTACAAAAACCACCGATGAAAATAAAAAACAAAACAATTGGAAGATGCCAAGATTGGAATATGAATGCGAATAAGAATAAGAAAGTGAGATAAAAAGAGCAACATAGCTTTTTAAAATCGCCCAGTACCCACTCAATGCAAAACAGCCTCTGAGAAAGAAGGAAAAATAGTTCTGATGTTTATGCTAGAATCACTTTGAAATTCCTGCTAAAATTATAAATAAAGCTAAAAAGAGAAAGTATAAGTGATAATATTCTTGAGCAAAAATATTTATCTATAACAAGAGTGTACAAAAAATATTGAAAACCATGAAATCTAAAATAAACAAGCTTACAAAAAAAATCTAAAGCAATGAAAGTAAGAGTTCTTAGAATAAATGATGCAATATAAAATCAGGAGTAATAATAAAAAGTGATTCATTTTGAAAATGTTGGTCTACGCTATGGAATGGGACCTGAGGTCCTTCGTGATATTAGCTTTCATATTCCTCCTGGATCATTTCAATTTCTCACTGGCGCCTCTGGAGCAGGGAAAACGTCGTTGATGCGGCTTATGTTTTTGGCACTCAAACCCACCCGAGGTCATATTGATTTATTTGGAACAGACACAGCATTACTCAAACGACAAGAGCTCCCTGCGCTGCGACAACGTATCGGTGTCGTTTTTCAAGATTTTCGTTTACTCGACCACATGACCACTTATGAAAATGTCTCCTTACCTTTGCGCATTAAAGGACAAGAAGAAGCAACCTATCGCAGTGAAGTGGAAGATCTTCTCTGTTGGGTAGGTCTGGGAGATCATATTCATGTTTTACCACCAGTTCTTTCCGGCGGAGAAAAACAAAGGGTAGCCATTGCACGTGCGCTCATTGATCAACCTGAAATTCTACTTGCCGATGAACCCACCGGAAATGTCGATCCCCCCTTAGCAAAACGCCTACTCCGTTTGTTTATTGAATTAAATCGTTTTGGAACAGCTGTTATCATTGCTACCCATGATATTGCCTTAATGGAACAAGTTGCAGCACGACGTATGCTTCTCCATAACGGACGGATGACGATTCATGAATAAGCCTTTCCCCATTTTTACAAGCAATAAAAAAAATACAACAGCGATTATTCCCAGTGGTAATATTTCTGGAAAAGCATTGGTTGCCGTGATTGCTATTATGACATTTCTTTCAAGCCTTACCTTAATCGGTGTTGATTTAGTCCAACGTGCCGCCCAAAATTGGAGTAATCAGATTAGCTATGAAGCAACAATACAAATACGCCCCATTGACAATGTTGATATCAACAAAGCGCTCCGTGATGCCGTACGATTGGTTAAAACATTTTCTGGTGTACAAGATGCAAAAATTGTTGACCAAAAAGCTACAGAAAAGTTACTGGAGCCATGGCTTGGAACAGGCTTCAATTTCAATGAACTGCCCCTTCCCCGCCTTATCATTGTGACCCTGAATGGGGATGAAAAAATCAATTTTGCAGCCATTAATCACGCCATTAAAACCCAAATTCCAGGAGGTCAATTTGATGATCACCGTGTTTGGGTCCATCGTTTTGCGACCATGGCACACACCACTGTTTTCATTGGTTTTTCAATTTTAGCATTGGTTCTAGGCTCTCTTATTCTTACCATCATTTTTACCACCCGCAATGCATTGATAGAAAATGCACATATTATCAATGTCTTATATTTCCTTGGTACTGAAACTCTTTTCATTGCCCGCCAATTTGACTGGCATTTTTTTAAAACTGCGCTGCGTGGTGCTTTATATGGTGGTCTCACAAGCATATTTCTATTTTTAGCCTTTTGTCTCTGGACGAATTATAACTTGGGAAGAGTGGAAGCTAGCCAAGTAACAGCTTTGTTTGGACATATTTCTATAAGTTCCATCCCCTATGGAAAAATCATTCTTCTTATTATTTTCGTTTCTTTTCTTACCACCCTTACAAACCGCATGACTATTTTAGCGCAACTGAAAAAAATCGATCAATGTGAAAACGGTTTATTTTAATTTTATGACTCACCACTCCTACCATTCCAACTCATTGATGCAAAAAAAATTAAAACGTCCTCTTCCAAAACGTCCCCACTATAGTTGGTTTGTGTGCTTTTTATTTCGCTATTTTCCACCGACAACACTTACTCTTACAATCATTGTTTTCATTTTCTGGGGCGGTTTTATTGTTTTTTCTGAAAAAACTGAACGACTTTCTCCCCCAAAGCCTCTCCCCAAAGCTGATGCCATCATTGTGCTTACAGGCGGAGAAAACCGAATAGAGACAGGACTCCATCTTTTACAAAGGGAGCTTGGTTCACGACTCCTTATCAGTGGCGTAAACACCACAACCAATCTGAAAGGTCTCATGCATAACATGCATATTACCCCACGGCTTGTCTCCTGTTGTATTGACATTGGGCATCAAGCGATTAACACCAGAGGGAACGCTACAGAAAGTGCTGCTTGGATCAAAAAGCACCACTATAAAACCCTTTATATCGTCACCCATGATTACCATATGTGGCGCTCGATGCGAGAACTTAAATATTTAATGCCTGATATCCATTTCATTGCTTACCCTGTTAAAAAGAGCGATGCTGAAAGCGCAATACAACAGATCAATCAAATCCGCATTCTCATATTCCAATATATTAAAACGCTCCACGTCTATATCAGAACCGCATTCTAATCTTTATTCTTCTGACTTTTTAAAAACCTTGCCATCTTCTGACCGCTTCATACCGTTCTTTCCATACCCTTCCACACAAGTTGCCTCTATACAAGCTCGACAGAGCTACCCTCATACAAAGCAGAACATCCCAATACACGTATCACTGTATTGCACATTCACCCAAAGACATCTCTTACATCCTAAACATATCTCACAGCACAGATCCTGTACATGCCATCCCAATATATAAGCTCTTGTAAATAGAGCCCCCAGACAACTATAAGATCTCCAGATCTTGTTATAGAAATCTATTTATACTACTATCTTACGCTTCATAAAAAATACAAACTGCCCCATCCTATATTTTTTCACCCCCCAATATTATGATAATTCTTAAGCCACCTGGGATGATGATTAGTAAGAGGCATGCTTTACACCTATCTTCAACACGAACATACCAACCTCGTATGACATGCAAAGAAGTAATTTTAATAGATTTAAAATAAGAAAATTTATGATACTTAGATTTCTCATTTAACAGAGAGAACGTTAAACGATCATTATAAACCAATATGTTATTAATAATCTCTTCATTCTACAAAACATCTTCATAAGAGCATTTTAGATCACAGATAGGAATAAGCTCAAAACGCACACCGCCACGAACATCCCACACTTTTTATAGCAATATCTTTTGGCATAAATCATTTCCCTCTAAAAACACTTTTTGTTTGGCAGCCTCCCCAAAAAGAACGAAAATTTTTAAACTCTATCGATCTGTAAACAATAATAACTCAGCTTCTTGTCTAACGCGTTCTCCCTGCTCACTTCCGATCACCCCCGCTCAAAGGATGATGATTCCCATCAGCAACGGTTTGTAAACACTCCTACTTCTCTGGGCAGGTTCCTCTCTCAACTTCCCCATTTATATGGTTTATTCACATAAGGCTCGAGGAACAAATCCTGCCAAAAAATATTCATCACTGTCGCTAAAGCTCATGCGTCATCATTTTAGCGACCTTACTACCTATGATGTTTTATCACCTGCGACATATTGATTTATAAGGAAAGTTTATTACGCTACAACTTGAATGAGAGCTCTCAATATCATCAGATTCTCTCATTTCAAACCTGTTCTCTATTAAATCAATCAAAACCATTTTCTTACACATCACAAGGGAAGAGAGCCTGCGTGGCGTAAAACTGTACAAGAAAGGCATGTCTGGACCGTCTCAAATACTAAGGGCTGTCGCGATACCTACAAGCTGACAAGGTGTATGATAGTGCTAGTTTGTTACGACATGACGCTGTTTTACGGCACAATGGATAACTTAACATTTTCAGTTTCTCTCACTTTCAATTTTGGCAGGTTGCGGACAATTTTCATTGTTTCCAAACTTACCGTAATAACCCGCTGAAACAATTCCAATGGATAAGCTGGATTACCCACCGTTTCAACAGCATAGCGATTGGCATCATTAACAATCCCGCTCGCTTTATCCGTTTTGACAATTTGCCGCTCCATAACCCATTCAAGAGCAGGCCTGCCATTGACCACATACTCATAAGCTTCAAGGGGAATATTTTGCATTGTAATATGCGCATTATAAATCACTGTGCTTTTATCAATAGCACCACGCTTACCAGCAAATTTCATCGCCTCAACACGATAAAAACTCTTCTCATCAGAAATCACCCAAGTTCTTGGATCACCCTGTTTATAGGTAACAGGATAGGGTTCAACCTCTTCATAATTCATATGCAAATCACCAAGCTTGCGCCCCGCTGTAACAAAAGCCCAAAAATCCTCTACCTTTTTAACTGTTGGAATACGTGGCAATTGTTTAGATAAATTATGCGCATAACGAGCACGATAATCTTCAGAATGCAAAATCCCGTAAACATAATAAAACAAATCATCCTTTGTTATCACTTCGCTAGGATATGCTGCCTTAAAATAAGCCAACCCTTCATCCGTGAGTGCATCACGCCGCTGCAAACCAGCTTTTTTTCTTTCCTCTGCACAATTTGCAAACAAATGAACCTGCTCTTCCTTTTTATTTTTCAAGGACGCAACATCTTCATAAATATACCGTGGAAAGCATTGGCTACCACCATCCATCATATTTAAATCCGGTAAATCTTTAGTCATTAGAACAGAAAAACCGCTCCTTGCTCCCAACCCTGTAATTTGTACGACCCTATTTTCAACCGCTTTCCCTATCGGAAAGATACGCGGCATTTGGTACACTCTTTCATTGAAAGTACGGTTATAATAAAGCCATTGCTGCATGAAAGGACGATAAAGACTTTTAATAAAACATGTCTCCTCAAATTTAAAAGCTTTTCCTCTTATCAGTTCTTGTTTAATATTATGACTCCAACTGATCTTTCTGACATCTGTGTTGACAAAATCGTTTACAGCATTCACACGCACCTTACGATCAGCATGTGAATAAGAATTATTAAAACGCTCGACTTCACTGTTATAGAAGGCAATCATATTGCTCATATTCTTCGCTAGATCTTCACGGCTTGAATTATATGCCCAAGCATCACGATTAGTCGCAATGCCAAGAGAGAAATTTTCAAAGAGCTTTTTATCACTGCCCTTCTTATCACCTAAGGCTAAAAATTTTTCAAAATCACTGTTGCGCTGATCCAACCAATCACCATGCTCATCTGGTGTAATCATCTGCCAGCCGTGTTCACGCTTGATACCACCAACACTGCCCAATCGCTGAAGTTTAGATAATTTCTCTTTTGTTGTGAGGTTATCACCAATATCGTAATAGTGAATTTTACAATGCTCCGTAACATTTGGATTTTTAATAAATAGTGTCACAGCAATTCCTGTCATGCTTCCACTGCCGAAAACATTTTGTCCTTCTTGAGCACGCCCTTTACTCAACATATTTTTGCGAATATCTCCCCGCAAATTGAGAACATAAATGCTCGAAAATTCTTCACTCAATTTTTTTCTGAGTCCATCCATTGCTAATTTTTCAACATAACCAGAACCAGTCACAAAACCAATAACACCACAGTCTTTGATGCGATCACTTGCCCAGCGAATGGCACGAATATAACTATCATAAAGCATTTGCATAAGGCTTGCACTGGATTGAGCAGCATAAGTTTCACGGATACGACAATCCAATTTAGGATAGCCAATATTTTGAGCATTGTCGTTTTCACTTTTTTGTCCAAACGAATAAGGGGGATTGCCAACAATAACACGAATATCCAGTTCTTTCTGGCGTGACCGACGTGTGCTGTTATCCACCAACAAATCACTGATCAGGTCTTTTTCTTGCTCATAAAGCTGGAATGTATCGGTTAAACAAATTCCCTCAAAAGGAATATAATCTCCCCCCATCAGACCATGATAGGTCATCTCAATATTAATGGCTGCAATATAATAGGCTAAAAGCACGATTTCATTGGCATGAATTTCACGACAAAATTTGTGTTTCACTTCTTCTGGCTTTATCAGACCCGATTGTAAAAGCCGCGTGATAAAAGTCCCCGTTCCAGTAAAAGGATCCATGATGTGCACACCAGATGAGCCAAGCGTTTGCCCAAATTCTTGCTCTAAGACATCATTGACAGAGTGCAAAATAAAATCTACCACCTCAACAGGGGTATAAACAATGCCTAGTTTTTCTACAGTGCGTGGAAAAGCATAACGAAAAAACTTATCATAAAGCTCTACAATCAACTTTTGTTTTGCTTTTGGATCCGTAATACCACTTGCTCGTAATTTTACACTTGCGTAAAATTTCTCGAGATCTTTGGATTCCTTCTCAAGATTCGCCTCATCAAGCACATCAAGCATACGCTGCATCGCACACGATACAGGATTCTCACGTGTAAACTGATAGCCTTCAAACAACACCTGAAAGACAGGACGCGTGATCATATGCTGTGCTAACATTTCAATTGCATCAGCCTCTGTAATCGCGTCGTTTAAATCATCACGCAGTTCTACCAAAAACCTGTCAAAGGCTTGACGCGCCTCAGTATTTGGCTCTGCTAAAATACCTGTTAAGCGCGTAATGTGGTTCTTAGCAATTTCAGCAATGTTGCTCGCCCAATCTTCCCAATAATCACGTGTCCCACATTTCTTAACGATCTTTGCCAGAATCGCACGAGAAAGTTCATCCACACAAAAAGAAAGCTGTCCTTGTATTTTCTCTGTACGAGTGAAATCATATTCCGGTGTTCCAATTCCCGATCGTGCGGGTTGTGCGCGTAATGGAAGATTGTCTACAACAGCCGTAACAGCCTGTAATTCAGTGCTCTTTGTCACCCCAATAATCTCAACCACATTGCTGATATCTTGGCCCAACGATGCCTTATTAATCGTCGCATCAAAACGATCATCATGCGCACGCAAAGCATTTAAAATTTGCCAGATAACCCGATATTTATCATTATTGTTCAAAGCCTGTTCCACTGGAATCCCAGAAGGAATACCAATTGGCAAAATGACATACCCCATCTTTTTGCCTTCAGAGCGACGCATCACCCGCCCAACCGCTTGCACAACATCAATCTGGCTCTTGCGTGGATTTAAAAACATGATCGCATCGAGAGCCGGAACATCCACCCCCTCAGACAAACACCGTGCATTGGTCAAAATACGACAAACATCCTCACCACTATCAGCTTTCAGCCAATCAAGTAATGCACCACGATCCTTCGCATTGAAAGTGCCATCAACATGCTCAATTTCACACTTCAGAAATGACCCATTTTCCGTATCCTCTTTCGTATGATCAAGATATTCTCTAACAACCGCAGAAAACTCATCACGCACCAGTTCAGAACTTTTAATAGTTTTACAAAACGCCAAAGCACGATGCATGGGGTGTGGATCTGTACCAACATCAGCCTTCATATCTTGTTTTGTGAGCGCCTTATAACAGCCAATAATCTTCGTTGCATCATCAAGAACAAGCGAAGACTGGTCATCACTAAGACGCTTCTGAACAGCTGAACTGACCAATTTTTCATCCATTGCTAAGACAATAACCTTATAATCCGTTAAAAGATCATTTTGTACTGCCCATGAAAAACCCCGATAAAAAAGTGTTTTACCAAAAAGATTTTCATCATCCATCGAAGCAAGAACAACATTCGCTTCATGGGCACGACTTTTCGCATTATCACCAAAAATGCGTGGTGTCGCTGTCATATAAAGGCGCTTCTTGGCGCGAATAACATCATTAGAATGCACCTTAACAAAATTGGATTCATCCTCTCCAACCAGTGTTGCCCCTGTTGTACGGTGCGCTTCATCACAAATGATAAGATCAAATATTGGCAAACCATACTTTTTTTGAGCATCAGAAACCACCTGAATGGATTGATAGGTTGCAAACACAACGGTCATCCTATCAGCAACAACACCGCTCGCACATTCTGCAAGTTTAGCAGCATCGGTTGTCGCCGGAAAAGAAAGATCAAACACATCAATTTCAGCAACATCATCACTATTTTTACGACGCTTTCCCACTTGTGTATCTGAACAGACAGCAAAGGAGCGTAATCCGATTTCTGCATCCGTTGTCCATTCACGAACCGTCTGTGACATCAGTGCCAAGGAAGGAACAAGAAACAAGACAAACGTGCCTTCACCCGCCAAATCCTCAGCAATTTTAAGACTGGTAAATGTTTTACCAGTACCACAAGCCATAATAAGCTTACCCCGATCTGCTTCCATAAGCCCAGCACGCACATCACGCAATGCCTCCAATTGATGTGGACGGATTTTCTTTTTATCCTCCAAAACAACTTTGCCCTGGGATGCAAAAGTCTCCCAACGGATCGGACTTTGCTGTATATCGGAAAGATTAATCCGTATAACGGGAATATCCTGCCCCCGTATCATTGTTTCAGCGTTTTCACTCCAAGCACTTTCAGTACTATCTATAATAACACGTCGCTTAAACGGAGCTTTCCCTGATGCTGAAATAAAACTATCAATATCTGCTTTTCTAACCCGATATGCTGCATCATAAAATTTACATTGGATTGCCGCAAAACCCTCTTCATTACGAATCTTTGCCACAAGATCGATACCAGTATCACGACCATCCCAACCATTTTCATGAGCCCAATCTTTAAAGGTTTGAATCTTTTCATACTGATCAAACTGAAGAGGATCATGTGTCAGATAAGCAAGAGCAAAACGCTCAAAATATGTACCTTTGTCTCGTTCGGTACGCGCTTCGTCACGATATTTCTGTAAAAGCGATTGCAGCGTCATGCTTCCCCCCAATGAAAAATACTTTCAACTATCGAGTCTAGCCAAATTGGTTAATGCCTATTGTTTCACCCAAAAGACTTTAGCTTGCTCGATTTACTGAATGAACCGATATTTATAATAGAATACGCACTAAGCAAAAAAAAATGAATAAAGTTTTACTTACAGCAAAATAGTGGAATTTTCTTCCTCCCCCATCCCTGATAAATAATCACGTAATAACCCACTAGAATGTGAAGATTTGTCTCATTATCTTATTTTGGTAAACTTCTTTATAATGTTCATCTATTGTAAAGAGTATAAGCCGATATTCAGGAGAAGCTAAACGCAATAAAAATATCCCGTAAAACCAACTAACAGCTATACAAATACACATAATAATGAATATAGCAATTAACATTCCCAGCAGCATGAGCCCATAAGTGTCTTCATCTCGTTCTCCCTACAAAGTTGGAGCTTTGTGAAAACCTATATCTCCGTTGCATAAAGCTATGAGGAATCCTAAACCAAGCGTTGCTAATACTAACTAACGCCCCTCCTTTTGCCATACAAATTGTGAAAAAAGAACAGGTACGAGTAAACAAAAGGAAAGGAAAAGCTATATAGACCAACACGCCGCATATACCAGTTCATTTTTTGGATATAAGCTGTGTTTTGTTTAAACTTGCTTCTTTATTATCGTGTTTGCTAACAGACACACTATCCACTTCTCTCGCCTATTTTTAGGTTAAAATCCTAAAGTTATCGTACACCTTATTCTGTATAGCTAAAAAATATAATAGAAATTTATTCATGATACGTTGTACCATAAAACTTCATCCTTTAACGTTATATAAAGCACCCTCCACTTAAAGAATAAAGCGTTTTCTGGGATAAAATGGCCAATAATGCTAAACTTTTTCCACCTATGTTTCGCTTCATAAACGCTTCATCTAAGTGGAAAGCATCACAACAAACATACCCACTATAATGATTGATGCCTAATCGCGTGAGAGGGCAGCAACAGGGTCAAGCCGTGAAGCTTGCCGCGCGGGTGAAAAGCCAAAACATATTCCAATGAGAGTTGAAAAAGTAAGAGACATAATGACCGATTCAATGGTATAAATAAGATGGATAGGTGCCTTAAACAGAAGAAACAAACCACCGATAGAAAATCCAAACAAGATTCCCAAACCACCACCAATCACACAAACCAAAACCGCTTCAATGAGAAATTGCTGCAAAATATCACTCTGACGCGCTCCAACTGCCATACGCACGCCGATTTCATTGATCCGCTCAGAAACCGTGACCAGCATAATATTCATCACCCCAATTCCACCCACAATCAATGAAATCGCTGCAATTGAAGAAATTAAAAGTGTTAAAATATGTGTACTCTCCATAATACGTTCACGGAAGAATTCGGAATTTCTAATGAAAAAATCTTCCCCGCCATGCCGCATAATGAGAAAACGTTTGATCATGGTCTCCGCTAAATGTGAATCGACATCATCAGCAATCCTAACAGTAATCGCACGAACTTCTGTTGTGCCAAGAAAACGCGTTTGCACTGTTGTATAGGGTAAATAAAGCTGTAATGTATTTGATGTGTTTCCACTTGCGTGATTTTGCGAATCAACAACACCAATAATACGTGCTGGAACATTACCTACATGCACCACTTTTCCAAGGGGGCTCTCATGGCTATGGGGAAAAAGAACAGACAATGCTTCTTTCTCGATCACGAGATCAACCGCTCGATCATGTACACTTTTTTGATCAAAAAACTGTCCCTTGAAAATTTTGAGCCCTTGTGTCTGAAAAAATTGTTCTCCTACCCCCACAATGACAGCATTGACTTCAACTGCACCAAAACGCACTTTCGAGTTTGCTGAAATCTGAGGTGTTACACCAGAAACATAAGATAACCCAGACAAGGCTTCTGCATCAGCCTCAACCAAACTGGTTATTTTCTCTGCTTGTGGATCAGAAAAACTTTTGCCAGGAAAAATTGTTAATGTATTAGCACCCAAACTTTTAAAGTTTTCCAGAATTTTTTCTCGTGTACCATTTCCCAAAGCCACCATAGCAATAATCGCCCCAATACCGATAATCACTCCAAGCATTGTTAAAAAAGTCCGCATGCGGTGTGCATTCATTGCCAACAAAGCCATGATAAACGCCTCACGAAACCGCTCGACAAAAGAACGAAAAAAACCCAATTTTTGTTGGCCTTTTAGATTTTGTTGTTCACGCAAAGATTGACCATCCGTTTTTGTTTTTGCCCCCGCAGTTCTTTTTTTTGCAACCTTTGACCGCTTATCGGCAATAATTTCCCCATCACTAATTTCGATGATACGCTCTGCTCTTTTAGCCACCTGCATATCATGGGTTACAATGATAATAGTGCGCCCTTCTTGATGCAGCTCATCCAAAATACGCAATACTTCTTGGCCACTTTGTTTATCCAATGCACCAGTTGGTTCATCTGCAAGAATAACCTCAGCATTATTCATGAGCGCACGAGCAATAGAAACACGTTGTTGCTGACCACCGGAAAGCTGATTTGGACGATGATTCACCCGATCACCCATGCCCAAGCGTGTTAAAAGATCCTGTGCACGCTTTTTCCTTGCTTCCACAGCACATCCTGCATAAATAGCCGGAATTTCAACATTACCAAGAGCTGTCAATTCATTCAACAAATGATAGCGTTGAAAAATAAAACCAAAATGATTACGCCGCAAAGCTGACAATTCATCAGCAGACAGGGAAGCCGTTTTTTTACCAGAGATCCAATAATTCCCCGAACTTGGGCGATCAAGGCACCCTAAGATATTCATCAAAGTGGATTTTCCTGAACCAGAAGCGCCCACAATCGCCACCATTTCACCGCGTTTAATAGTGAGATTGATGTCCTTCAAAACGGTAACAAACGTTTCGCCTGCGGGAAATTTACGCACAATATTTTCCAAGACGAAGACAGCATCTGCTTGCTCTGTTTTCATGGCTTAAATCTCTTCGTCATTATGCATATCGGAAGACTCTGGCATCACCCCATCAGACGAGCCAGTGATAACGACATCACCTTCATTAAGCCCTGAAACAATCTCTGCCATCACCTTGTTATTGAGCCCAACTGTCACCTGTTTAGTAACCACCTTGTCTCGCCCCTCCAAAACAGAAACCCACGCTTTACGCTCTTTTGTCTCATCCCGCAAAGCATCACTTGGAACCAACAAGACATTCTGAGCACGACCTAAAATAATATGAACTTGTGCAGTCATATAAGTACGCAGAAAATTGTCCTTATTATCAATATGCACAATCCCGTTATAATAGATAGCCGACGATACTAAAGAACTAGATCCCCCTACCATACTAGGATTAATACTTACATCACCACGAATCGATTCAGGAGCAGGTTCTATCCTTTCTAAGTTTCCTTCATAACGACGCTGTGAGTTGCCCAGAACCGTAAAATAAAGAGGTTGTCCAGTACGAACTTTAAGAACATCAGCTTCTGAAATTTGTGCTTTGACAGTCATCTTTGTCAAATCACCTAAAATAACAATTGTCGGCGCCGACTGAACTGCATTAACATTCTGCCCTTCTTCCACAATTGTTGCTAAAACAGTTCCCGCTGAAGGAGCAGTTATCCGCGTATAACTTAAATTAACCTCTGCACTATCCACATCAATTTGTGCTTGCACAATCTGCTGCTGAAGCTGAGCAATTTGCGCCTCGCGTATTTTCACTTGTGTCGCAGCATCATCTAGGTTAGCCCGTGAAATTGCGCGTGATTTGATCATTTCTTTCTGACGCTCTAAATTTTTCTGGGCAAGAGAAAGATAAGCTTCTTGCTCTACTAAACTAGCATAATAGTGAGCTAATGCTGCTTTTTTTCTTTTCAGATCATTTTCCTGATCCGTAGGATCAATTTCTGCCAAAAGATCCCCTTCTTTCACAACACTTCCAGGAAAAACACGCATTGACACCACACGCCCTGTCGCGCGCGCACCAACAGCAACCAATCGGTAAGGACGTACAAGACCGGAAGTTAAAACACTTTCCTCAATATCCCCACGCTTCACCACCGCTGTTACATAAGTTGGGCTAGATGTTCCAAAAAAAACAGAACGCAACCATAACAACAAAAGAAGAAGGAATATAGCAGTTAAAAAGAAGGAAAGTTTTTTGTGTTTTGTAATGAAATTTTTGAGTAAGCTTTTTTTCATTTCCCTACCTTTGCACGCGAATGAGGTGCACCATCAACGACTTCCGAACGTGATACATCAACAACGCCATCCCAGCCCCCTCCCAATGCTTTCATCAACGTAATATATTGCGTAACCAAAGAAACACGGCTATCTTTAAGCGCCATTTGTGCAGAATAATAGGAGCGATCAGCATTTAACAATTCAAGAAAACTGGTATTTCCATTCTCAAAAAGGCTCCGTGAAAGTTTTAAAGAATGGAAAAAAGCTTTATTCGCAACGATAAGCTTTTCGAGGCGTTGATGTTCTTTGGTTAATCTTACAAGCGCATTTTCTACATCTTCTAAAGCTTCCAAAACAGCAGCTCGATAAGTAATAAAAGCTTGATCTCGCTGTGCACGTGCAACCGCAATAGAAGCCTTAATCTGACCTCCATTAAAAAGAGGTAAACGGAGACCCGGTCCAAAAGACCACCCAATCGTTGAATTTTTCCATAATTGATCAATTGCCGTTGCTGCTGTCGAAATATTACCTGTTAAAGTAAGTGATGGATAGCGATCTGCTTCACGTTGACCAATCCGCGCTGTCGCTTGCGCATATTGACGCTCTGCCCGTCGTAAATCCGGACGTGTTAACAAAATATCGGCTGGTATTCCGGCTGGTAACGGCCAACGTGGTTGTGGAATCTTTGCATGCCTAGCACTCTTTTGTAAAAGATCCTTCAATGCCGTAGGCACACGACCGGTTAAGACAGAAAGCCGATGAATACTCATTGCCAAATTCGCTTCCATCTGTGATATATCTGCTTCTGTATTCGCCATTTGCGCTTCTGCATTTGAAACATCAAGCTCCGAAACATCACCAGCTGCCAATTTAGCACGCATCAATTCAAAAGTTTTACGCTGCGATGAAGCAATTTGCCGCACAATAAACAACTTTTGTTGCCAACCACGCATTTGCACATAATTTGTTGCCACATCTCCCAACAGTGTTACCATGGTAGCGCGCATATCTTCTATAACCGCTTCAACACCATAACGCGCTGCTTCAACCGCTCGCTTATGCCCACCAAAAAAATCAAGCTCCCAGCTCGCATCAAAACCACTACGATATTGGTTAAAAAACGCATCAGACTGCCCAGAACGACTACGGGTTCCTGAAATTGAATTGGATACATTTGGCAACAAAGTTCCCAGAACTTGTCCCAAACTCGCACGCGCCTCACGTACTCGTGCTTTGGCAACAGCAACATTATTATTTCCAGAAATCGCATAATCCATCAACGCATCTAAAACAGGGTCATTCAAACGCCGCCACCATCCGGCAAGCGCAACTGGCTGCCCAGACGTCTGTGCAGATTTTTGTCCCCAAACTTCTGGAACACGAAAAGATGTTTTCTGGTAATTAGGACCAACCATACATCCTGACAAAAGCAAACACAACAAGACACTAGAAAGTAATCCACGAGAAGCGCCCCATTTGAGATTTCTGATATACATCTACTCTCCCGCATTCTTTCAGAATCATTATTTAATATTAATACTTTATTTACCTCTTATTTCAAACTTGATGTGAAAAATCAAATACAGTTTGCACAGGAATATGATCTGAAGGACGTTTCCATCCGCGCGCATCACGAAAAATCGAAAGATCTACAACAAAAGGTGCTAAATCTTGAGAAGACCAAACATGATCAAGCCGCCGTCCACGGTTAGCGCGCTCCCAATCGCGTGCGCGATAACTCCACCATGTGTAAAGCTTGGTAGGAACAGGAATATGCAACCGCATCAGATCAACCCATCCACCTTGACAGCATAGAGCTTTTAAACGCTCAGTTTCAATGGGAGTATGGCTTACAACCTTCAACAATTGCTGATGAGACCAAACATCCTCTGCCAAAGGAGCAATATTCAAATCGCCCACCAAAAGAGAAGAAAGACCATCTCCTTGATCCGCACGTATGGAGGACATTTCTTCTAAAAAATCAAGCTTATGACGAAATTTTTCATTCACATCAGCATCAGGAATATCTCCCCCAGCAGGAACATAAAAATTATGAATCCGCAAGCTTCTCCCATGGGCTTCCACAATAACTGAGATATAACGGCAATCTTGGTTTTGGCAAAAGAAATGCTTTTCTACCTTTTTAAAAGGCAAACGAGAAACAATAGCCACCCCGTTATAAGATTTCTGTCCACTCAATGCGATATGCTTATAACCCGCTGCTTCAAAAGCCTCTACTGGGAATAAAGCATCTGGACATTTTGTTTCCTGTAGACACAAAACATCTGCGGAAAAGAGTTCCAAATATTGAAAAACCTGCGCAAGACGCAAACGAATAGAATTAATATTCCAAGTTGCAATACGAAAGAACATCCATTTCAATCCCAATGAAACAACACCGCACTATTTCTTCGAAGGAAGTGTAAACATTCCATTAGCGAACCGGACGTCTGTCCGCACATTCATAACCTGCACAGTAGTTTCCAAATTTTGTTGGTCAACAATTGTCCACTGGCGCAAAGCAGAGCCTTTAGAATCAAAAACCATCCTTATTTGCCCTGCCCCAATCGTTTTATCACGCAGAACAATCGTCACAGCCCCTGGATCTTCGCGAAATGCCAACAAGCGCCCAGAAGATACATCAATTTTATCATCTAACAGAAACTTCATTGGCGTTTGCGAAAGTTGTGAAAAATTCCAAGTATTCAAAGCCCGATTGTTAATACCCACAAATTGGCCATCTGCAATAATCTGTAAAGGCATTTTTTTGTAAATGAAACGAATTTTCCCTGGACGCTCTAAATAAAATGTCCCCTGAGACATTTTTCCCTTTGGACTAAACTGAATAAAATCACCTGTCATTGTTTTGATTGCCGCAAAGTGATTCACAACATTTTGCGCCTTTATCACTTTATTAGATGCTTGCGAAAAAACAGGAAAAGTTAAACACCAAAAGATAATAATTCCCACCAACCCAAAGACTCTTCTTTGCGGTAAAAAAGACGTTTTCATAAAAAATGCTCCCAAGCAATACTTCATTAACTTTATAATTCATAACTTAAGTGATCAACGCTGAATAAATACCCTTCTTTATAAGATAAAGATACTGTTTGAATAAGATAAAGATACTGTTTGAAAAAACTATCAAAAGATTTTTAAAAGTACTCTTCTTCTACAGTCCCCAAAACTCTCCGCTTCCCCATATCATTTGCTGAACTAATGATGCCTTCTTCTTCCATCCTTTCAATCAATGTTGCAGCACGGTTATAACCAATGCCTAAACGATGTTGAATATAAGAAGTGAAGCCTTACGATCACGAAGCACAATAGCAACAGCTTGACAATAGGGATCATCTGCTCAAGAAAAATCCTTCTTTATTTCTTGCGATCTCTTGCAGTATCGTTTCCAAATAATCAGTCTGCGTTTAAGTTTCCGAAATCATCCAAATTTCCTGCTTTTCTGCTGATTTTCTAAACGCATAATATATTATTTTCCACCTCTCATCTATGAAGCAACATAAATTATATTCAATACATAACGGATTAAGTACTAAACATATTGCTCGTGAACCTGAAAACTCTTTATAAGTAGCAAAAATTCTTTTTTGACTTCCTTCCAACCCAAAAGAATAAAAATTTTCACCTGAACCAGTCTGTAAACAGTTTGGAATTTAGCAGATTTCACTTGGCTTCCCACCCCATATGATTCATTTATATAAAGCTCGACAGATCAGAGCCTTGCCCTAAATACTCAGAGCGCACTTTAAAAGATACTTAAATATCAAGCCTTACATGCTTTTATACCCCTACA
Organism: Bartonella sp. OC68QHHN; assembly: GCF_042193875.1. NCBI lineage: Bacteria > Pseudomonadati > Pseudomonadota > Alphaproteobacteria > Hyphomicrobiales > Bartonellaceae > Bartonella > Bartonella sp. OC68QHHN. The sequence continues at coordinate 105,233 of NZ_JBHIME010000078.1, forward strand.
CTCGCAATGACATTATTTATACCAAGATATTGATTTATAATAAATTATCTTTTTAACTTAAATCATAACGCCAAATACAGTAAGATTTTCTCATATTGAATCAACTCAAATCATTTGCTTGCACGTTACAAGCAAGATTGGTGTGTAGATAAAAGCTATGTAAAATAAAGAAGCCCCTTATAAAGAGTCTCAAGTGTCAAGGAGCCATGGCAAATTGAAAACTGGTGTATGAAAATGCAGACTTTCTACGATACAGTAAGATAAATACTTATTTTATAATATATGATAAAAAAATAACTATACAGATTTTTCAAAAGCGTTCTTCTTCGGCAGGCACTAAAATTTCTCGTTTCCCTGCGTGATTTGCTGGACTAATGATACCCTCTTCTTCCATCCTCTCAATCAATGTCGCAGCACGGTTATAACCAATGCCTAAACGGCGTTGAATATAAGAGGTCGAAGCTTTACGATCACGAAGCACAATAGCAACAGCTTGACTATAGGGATCATCTTCTGAAGGAGAAGCCAAAGAAACATCAGCACCATCCTCTTCCACTTCTTGCGTAATTGTTTCCAAATAATCAGGTCGTGCTTGCGCTTTGAGATGCGCAACAACCTGCTCCACTTCATCATCTGCAACAAAAGGCCCATGCACACGCTGAATACGTCCTCCTCCCATCATAAAGAGCATATCTCCTTGTCCTAATAATTGCTCGGCCCCCTGTTCACCTAAAATTGTTCGGCTATCGATTTTTGAACTCACAGAAAAAGAAATACGTGTAGGAAAATTGGCTTTGATCGTCCCAGTAATAACATCGACGGAAGGACGCTGTGTCGCCATAATTACATGGATACCGGCAGCACGAGCCATTTGTGCTAAACGTTGAACCGCGCCTTCAATATCTTTACCAGCAACCATCATCAAATCAGCCATTTCATCAATAATGACAACAATATAGGGCATCGGACTAAAATCAAGTGTTTCCGTTTCATAAAGAGGCTCACCAGTTTCATGATCAAAGCCCACTTGAATTGTACGCACCATTGTCTCTCCTTGACTTTCTGACTCCTTGAGACGTGCATTAAACCCATCAATATTACGAACGCCTAGTTTTGACATTTTACTATAGCGCTCTTCCATTTCACGAACAGCCCACTTTAAAGCAATCACGGCTTTTTTAGGATCTGTCACCACGGGTGTTAATAAATGAGGAATGCCATCATAAACCGAAAGCTCAAGCATTTTCGGGTCCACCATAATGAGACGACATTGTTCAGGTGTCATACGATAAAGCAATGATAAAATCATCGTATTGATAGCAACAGACTTTCCCGATCCTGTTGTACCAGCAACCAAAAGATGGGGCATTTTTGCTAAATCTGTAATAACGGCTTCCCCCCCGATTGTCTTACCCAAAGCAAGACCTAGCTTTGCTTTGCTGTCAATAAATTCTTGCGCCTGCAATATTTCTCGTAAATAAACCATCTCACGCTTTGCATTAGGCAATTCTATTCCAATAACATTACGTCCTGGAACCACCGCAACACGCGCCGAAATCGCACGCATCGAGCGTGCAATATCATCTGCCAAACCAATGATACGGGAAGACTTAATGCCAGCAGCGGGTTCAAATTCATACAAAGTTACCACCGGTCCAGGACAAGCATCTATAATTTTTCCTTTGACCCCAAAATCTAACAAAACCCCTTCAAGTTCCTGAGAATTTGCTCTTAAAACAGCAGGAGAAAGTTTTGCATCCCTAACAGACGGTGGTGGAACTGAAAGATAATCTACAAGAGGAAGAACAAAACCACCATTTGAAAAAGCTGTTAAAGACTTTCGATTTTTAACAGGAGAAACATAAGCTTTATTTTGATTTTCCTCACACTTTACTTTTCCACCCAAAAAAGTTGGCTCAATCCGATCAAATGGTTTTCCTTGCCCTTTACTCTGAAAACGCCTTTTGAAACAGAATAAATGAAAAAAACGCGCTTGTAAAAAATAAAAAAGATGCAAAAGAGCGCCACAAGTTGTCACAAAAAAACCATTATTTTCACGATCATCTTCTGCGGCATATTCCGTATTTTCTTCCAACTCAAAGACTGAATTAACGGTTTCGTCTTTTGGAATGCTTTTTTCTTTTCTTTTCTTTGTTCGACGCCGCCATATCACATTGCCAGCAAAAGCAGCAGTGAAAAAACCTAAAAGAATAAAAACAACACTGAAAAACACCGTGTAAAGAGGAGAAAGAAAAAGAGGAAAGACTGAAGAAGCAAAACTCAAAGCTTTATCTCCTAAAACCCCTCCCAATCCCGTTGGCAACGGCCAATAAGTAAAAGAAGCAACAGGTGACATAAGGGCAAAAGCAATTAAAAAACAAATCGTTGATAGAAACCATAAAAAAAAGCGAAAAGTCAAATTGTAGATATTCTTTTGCGCCAACAAGAGAAAAGACCAAAATAATGGCGGAAACAAAACAGCAAGACTTGCCAAGCCAAAAAACTGCATAATAAAATCTGAAAAAATTGCCCCCATCCACCCCATAAGGTTTGTAACCTCATTTGTACTTGCATGGGTTAAAGATGGGTCCGCAACATTCCACGTCGCCAAAGCAAACACACAAAAAATAATAAAGCCCAAAAGCCCAAGCCCAATAAATACCCCTATCTGACGTAAAAACATCTCAATAAGACGCGAACCTTGAGAATTTCGCACTTTTAATGAATCATGAGGAGAAGAACTTCGGTGCATCTATCAATTCCAAATACAAAACTTTCACATTTTTAAAGAGTTATAACTCCCTCTCTCTCTTAAAAAAGGATGAAGCTTAAACTCTGTGCCGATCTGTAAACAAATAGTCTGTAAACAATCCGACTTCTTATCTAGCGCGTTCTGCCTTCTAACCCTTCATATATCACCACCCTAAGAGACAATCCTTCATAAGGCGCACAAAAAGCTCTCCCTGAATATTTATCACACGATCAACCAAAAAACACCTCATGTGTAAAGTTTTACATGGGCCCTATAACACCTTCCTAAACAGATGATGTTTTTACGCTACATCATGATAACGGCAAAATATGAATACTGTTTTAACCATCACGAATGAACACAATTTTTATCATACTAACTAAATGTATCCCTTCTGGACAGGCATACTAAAGTAACTCATACAACTTAAAAAATACACGACCGTCTTTGTTTATTTTTAGTTTTCTTTTTTATCAACCAAGTGTAAAAAGAATTAAAGAGGATATTCAAAAAAGCGTATCCGATAAATCTGTAAAATGAATCGCATAAATGATTAAACAAAAGAACTCTGAAAAACTAATTTGTCATCAGATTGGCGCCAAAAAGAAGCCTCGTTTTTGTAAAGTAGAAGTTAAGATATTTTAGGCAATTTAAAAAGATATTCTTTTTAAAAGAAAGCAAAATATAAACAATGGAAGAAGTATTGTGTGTTCTAATCGCAATAAAGACGTACAACCCAATAAAAAAATTAAATCTCATAAAACTAAACAATGTGATCTGCTCATTGCAGGGGGAGCAGCTGTCGGTTTAACCCTAGCGATAGCACTCAAGCAAACAGCCCCTAATCTGAAAATAAAAATCGTTGATGCTGCTCCACAAGGAGATACTCCTGATTCTAACATACGAACCATTGCCCTTGCTGCTGCTTCTATTCGTATGTTAAAACAATTACAATGTTGGGAACCTATAAAACCTTATACACAACCCATTCATTCAATGATCATCACAGATACAAGCACAAGTGATCCTGTCAAACCCACTCTCTTAACCTTTGAAGGCGACATTAAGCCCGGTGAGCCCTTCGCTACTATGGTAGAGCATAGAGAACTCATCAACACTTTAAAAAAACGTATCAAAAATCTCAGTATCCCTATTATTGCAAACACGCGTGTCATTGATTTTCATCAAGAAGACCAACATACAACCGTCACTTTAAATAATGAAGAAGCTTGGCAAACAAAATTGCTTATTGCAGCCGACGGAGCCCATTCGAAATTACGCCAAAAAGCAGGTCTTAAAAACTTTTCTCATCCCTATAAACAAACAGCGATCATCTGCACAGTTGAACATGAAAAACCCCATAATGGTCAAGCAATTCAACATTTTTTACCTGCCGGTCCTTTTGCTCTTCTCCCTCTTAAAGGCAACCGATCCGCCATTGTGTGGAATGAAGATCATAAAACTGCGCAATATTATCTCAAAGCTGATACACTTATTTTTGAAACAGAACTCGAGAGACGCATTGGCCATCGATTAGGCAAACTCTCTTGGAATGGCGAACGTCAAGCTTTTCCTTTGAGTCTTTCTTTAACACGTCAATGCATTAAACCACGTTTTGCTCTCGTTGGCGACGCCGCCCACACCATTCACCCCATTGCAGGACAAGGACTCAATTTAGGATTACGCGATAGCGCTGCCCTTGCTGAAGTGATTATTGAAACAGCACGACTAGGTCTTGACATTGGCTCTCTCACTGCTTTAGAGCGCTATCAAAGCTGGAGACGTTTTGAAATTGTTCGTATGGCTTTAAGCAATGATTGGCTTAATAAACTCTTTTCTAATGATAGCCTTCTTTTACGGATGCTCCGCGATACCGGCCTTGGAATCGTTAATCAAGCGCCAAAAATAAAAAAATATCTCATTCAAGAAGCTGCCGGACTCACTCCAAATGCCCCACGTCTTCTACACGGCTCCCCACTTTAAACAAAAATTCATACTATTTCACTTTGTTACAACCTTTGCCTCCCTCCTTCAAAGAACAAAAAATTCCTATCTCATCTAATCTGTTTATAAACCGGATTCCTGTAGAGTAATTTTCTCTTGACTGCCTCCTCCCATATTTCACTTAACATAAGACTCGACAAGCAAGCTACATTCTAAGAATATTCACCACGCTCTGAAAAAAACATTTAATGTCTCAAAGAGGTTGCCTTATATCACCACACCTTGCGACAAAACAAAATAAACAAGACTTTTTTAGCACACAACACTTTTATTTATAATAATAAATTCATTGTTCTCATATTGAATGAGAAATCTAAAGATCATAAAATACCCTTATTTCAAATCTCTCTCATGTTGAAGCAATCAAAATCATTCGCTTGCACATCACAAGCGAGAGTGTCGTATAAATAAAAACAATTAAACAAAGCAATAAAAAGCCTTACCCTCTCAAGTACTAAGGGCTTTAGCACCATTGGAGGCGAATAAAGTGTATAATGGCGCCAGCTTACACTTTTTATTGAAGTAAAATGGTGGTGTACAATGGATTTTATATGATCATAGGGACTTTTACGTTATACTATTCACGAGAAGCGCCATAAAATAAGCTTAGTTGCATTGAAAAATTTTCCCTTTAAAAAAGGCGCGCTAAATTAGCAACACTAATGTATTCCATTTTGGGCATTCTGTTTCTCAGAAAAAACCTTTAACTTATTGTGGAATACCACACGATTTTAGAAAAAAATATTCTGATATATAACAAAGTGCTCCGTACTCTATACCATCACACACAATTGTAAACTTACATACCACCCCCTATTTCACACCATAAAAAAAGATAAACCACAATAGAAATGACTCAATCCTTTTATTTCCAAATACGCTCTTTATTCATTATTCATAAATGCTCATAAATGAATTTTAATCACAAACGCTCATAAATATGTCATAAATTCTATAAAACCCATAACAGCCATAGAAATTTTTCATTTCCTACACAATAACTCATCTTAACTAAACGAACGATAAATAAAGTAAATGCCTCATATATAATCCTACAGAAAAAAGACCAAACAAAATCTATAACATCAGGATTGTTCTACAGAACAGTATTTCAAAAATATAAGTATGATAATTTATTAACATATTAAATTATAAAATTATCATTTTACATATTGAGTGAAAATCACTATGCAATAAATTATTCTCATCTCAACCATTTTGGTAAAGAATCAATAAAACTATAAAAAGAGGTGAATTATCCCTTTCTCTCAAATGCCAAAAGCAATTACAATATTTTAATCTTGCATCATCATTATGCTTGCCAGATTATAACAATAAGACCTTTTGCATTTAAATACATTTGTTCATGCTCCCTATCATTTTATTTGACCACTCAATACTTTAATATATTCGTTCAGTATGCTTATACAATCAAAATACCCAAAAGAGCATACTTCTTGCATTTACATTCCTTGGTATTCCCTTATCTTGTAAAGATCGCACATGTGTTATGTTACTTCAAGTTCATCAAGTGTATACCCATTCTCCAACCACTCTTTAATCCACTTAGGTCTACGTCCACGCCCATTCCATAATTCCCATTGGTTATTGGGATTTCTATAATGGCGCTCTTTGCTCACAAGATCAGCGATATCAATTCCATGGGCATTAGCAATTTCAAGAATTTTTCGTCGCGCATTTTGTTTTTCCTTTGCTTGCCGTTTTTTTAATTCTACATCGATTTGTGTACGCATCTCTTGTAGTTCATCAAAATTCATATTTTTGAGTTCATTCACCTTAATTACTCCCCTTGCAAAAAAGAATTTTTTCTTGCCATATTTTAAACACAATTATAGACAATTTCTGTCTATTTATTATCGAAATTAAATTTACGATACATATATCGCTTTGACGGAGATGTGCTTTGAACCACAAAGAACTGTTTATTGGTATACCAATTACCATCACTGCATCTTTTTTCAGTTCAATCGCTGGAACGACTAAATGCAGTGCTAAAACACCATCACACCTCTCTGACTCTCATGAATCAGTAGTCAAAAGTAAATATAAATCGTCACTCTATAAATTATGGCAATACGTAACAAAGAACAAGCCCTCTCTGTATAATGATGGTATAGTTCATTATAACAATAAAACCTTCCCTCACACACAACGGCTTTTTGCTTCGTATAAATTTTTTTTGAAAAGATTTTTGCAACTAAAAAATTATATAAAACAAGCAACTTCAATACAGTATCAAAGATTATTATTTTTTAAAAGCAGCGCCTTTTCTCGTGATTCCAATAATATTGGTTGGCGTAATGTGCTCTATTTTATTCCACACTTTTATCTTGTTGGTTGGATATTCGCATATATTAGAAATATTCTTAGAAGAGAACAAAGCGATAATCACAAGGAATATTCTAAGCTAAACAATCTCGTTCTGCAAATTTATAAAATCAAAATACAACGAGAAAAAGCACCACAAAGAATTAGCATTTGTATTAATAAAATTCTTCATAATAAGGTGTATTGCTAATGATTGTTCCAGATTTCACGTTTTTTGCTCCTGCACACATATCCAATACGCCCCCCATAACATTTTCAGTTATCGCCGAACAGGAAGCGCGGGATAATATCTATGGAACAGATGATAAAGATAATTTGTTCTATCAATCAACTCAGCTTAAGGAAACAATCGCAACAGCTGTACAAAGTGAACATAATTTTAACATAATTTTAGGGCAATTTGATGTTGTAAATATGAAGTTGTTTTCTCTTTTTAATGCATTTGATTTTTGCAGAAATCTTACAGCTGTACAAAACGCTTTAACTTACTGCTATGAACAAACAACATCAAAATGCATCTTTGAAAAAGCGACTTTGCAATCTGTGCTGAATTTTTACAACACAGGAAACTCAAACCACACCTCTATACAGAAAGTTACTTCATATATTGGGGTAAAAGCTGCTGTACGAGGAAATGAAGATTTGCAGGAGCCTGTAAGGCTTAAAAAAGAAGAACCAGAACAGACAACTAAAGTAGATTTTCTTCCTCTCTCTTCAAAAGGAGAGGAAGACGCATTTACACATAAAGAAAGTAGCACCCGCGATGCTTTTTCAGTTGAAGATTCTTCTTCGTCGAGAGGGTCGCTAAAGTGACGACTGATATTTTCACGAAACTCTAGAATTTTGATAGGATATTATAATGAAAGGTAGATAAGAAAATGTTAAAGCTCTAATTAGTAAGATTGAACAAAATCTCTTCTAATTGAGGGCAAAGATAATGAAAATGATAGAACAAAACAGCGTTGATATAGCATTTAGTCAAAAAGCAGCACGTGAGATTACAGTCGTGATGCTTTCAGAAAGAGAATGGTATTTTACGTTTATTTCCGATGATCCAATCACCGGAAAGCCAAATAAATATACATTACTTACACAAAGAGGAAAACTAAGAACTTGGGCTGATCCAAAATATCTTTTTAAGTTTCTTCATGAAAGAGGGGTCATTTGTGGGAGTTTTAATCTTAAGGATAAAGAACATGAAACAATTAAATATTCTTCACACAACAGCTCGTAATAAAATTGCTGCATTTTCTGCAGCTTTAACTGTGTTTTTTATGGGTAATTCTGTTCATGCACAAGCCCAAGTACAAACTTTACAAAATGCGAAGACAGCTCTAACAGATTTACAGACAGATTTAAAAGCGATTATCCCTATTGCTGCTGCCGTGATACTTTTGTGCTTAGCAATTGGTTACGCAGGGCGCTATATCGGAAAGGATACATTTGTACGATGGGCAATCGGTGTTGTCATCGCAGGTTCTGCAACACAACTTGTTACTCTGCTATTTAAGCCGTAATAGCGTTAATTATAAATTATAAATACAATACGTTTATTTGTATAAAATATTATCTAGATTTTAATAAGAGTGAAATATGCAAAAATTAACTAGTATTCAATCGAAAAGTAACAACAAAATCATTGGAATTTCTGCAGCTATGACTGCGTTCTTTTTGAACAATTCTGTTTATGCCCAAGCTACCGTTTTAACAAATGCATCGAAAGCTCTAACAGATTTACAGACAGATTTAAAAGTGATTATCCCTATCGCTGCTGCCGTTATACTGTTGTGCTTAGCAATTGGTTATGCAGGACGCTACATCGGAAAAGAAACATTTGTACGGTGGGCAATCGGTGTTGTCATCGCAGGTTCTGCAACCCAACTTGTTACTCTGCTGTTTAAGTCATAATGGCGTTAATTATGAATTAAAAATACAATATGTTTATTCGTATAAAAATGTTATCTAGAATTTTAATAAGAGTGAAATATGCAAAAATTAATTAGTATTCAATCGAAAGGTGACAAAAAAAACGCCGCAATTTCTGCTGCTATAACTGCATTATTCATGGATAGTTCTGCTTACGCCGCCAGCGCGAAGGTTTTAACAAATGCAGAGAACGCTTTAGAAGGTTTACAGACAGACTTAAAAGTGATTATCCCTATCGCTGCTGCCGTTATACTGTTGTGCTTAGCAATTGGTTATGCAGGACGCTACATCGGAAAAGATACATTTGTACGATGGGCAATCGGCGTTGTCATCGCAGGTTCTGCAGCCCAACTTGTTTCACTGCTATTTAAAACAACGTAATAATGGCATTCATTATAAATACAATATGTTTATTCTTTACGAATATTATTTGGAATTTTAATTAAGAGTAGAACATGCAAAAATTAATTAATCTCAAATCGAAAAGTAACAACAAAATCATTGCAATTTCTGCAGCTATGACTGCGTTCTTTTTAAACAATTCTGCTTATGCCGCCAAAGCGAGTGTTTTAAAAAATGCAGAGAGCGCTTTAGAAGGTTTACAGACTGACTTGAAAGCGATTATCCCTATCGCTGCTGCCGTTATACTGTTGTGCTTAGCAATTGGTTATGCAGGACGCTACATCGGAAAAGAAACATTTGTACGGTGGGCAATCGGTGTCGTCATCGCAGGTTCTGCAACCCAACTTGTTACTCTGCTATTTATAACAGCGTAATAATGGCATTAATTACAAATAATACAACACGATACGTTTATACTATAGACAATCGGTATTATTATCGTGCCATCTACAACCAAACTTACTGCAATATCATTGAAAGGTAATCCATGAATCAGTATAATACGTAATGTTTTTAATATCCATCGATTATAGGTGTGTACCAGTAATAATGTAGCCATACTGAAAAAAGGAATATTATTTATAGCAACTTTAATTAAAAGGGGATAAAGGATATGAAACAATCAAATACGTTTCAAGCGAAGACGTGCAACAGGATTAATGTTATTATTATCACTTCAATGATGTTATTAATAACGCAATCTGCATATGCTCAAACGGAAACAGAGAACTTGGATGCCTTCATAGGAATGCAATATGGATTAAGTATACTTATTCCTATCGTCGCCATCATTATTCTTTTATTACTTTTGCTTATTTATATATTTCGCATCATCGCAAAAGCTACATTTATACGATGGGCCTTCAGCGTCATTATTGCTGGTGCAGCCTTTTATATTAGCCACATATTATTTCACCTCCACTGACAAGAGCACTCCATGAAATCGCAAGAACAAAAAGAATTCCCCCTATTCAAAGGAGCAACACGTGTTCCAACTATATGGGGTGTCCCCATGATGCCATTTATCGTTATGGTTATGGGGGTCGCTGTTATTGCTATGACAGTAAGTATCTTTTTGTGGATTATAGCGCCTCCATTATGGTTCATTATGGTGCAAATTACTAAAAACGATGATAAGGCGTTTCGTATCTGGTGGTTATGGATCGATACTAAATTTCGCAATCGCAACAAAGGTTTTTGGGGCGCATCAAGTTATAGTCCCTCTGATTATAGTAAAAGGAGATAAACATGACAGCTGTTGAAAGCAGCAAACGCCTTGCATCAGAGACACCTGTAAGCCTGTTTCTGCCTTATTCACATCACATTACAGATACGATTATTTCTACTAAAAATGCGGAATATTTGTCAATTTGGAAAATTGACGGGCGTTCACATCAAAGCGCTTCAGAAGAAGATATTTTTCAATGGACAAAAGAGCTTAATAATACTTTACGAGGTATTGCATCAGCTAATTTATCATTTTGGACGCATATTGTGCGCCGCCGTGTTTATGAATATCCTGATTCAACATTTGATCAAATGTTTTGCTATCAACTTGATGAAAAATATCGGCAAAGCTTTACTGGTTATAATTTGATGGTCAATGATTTATATTTGACTGTCATTTTTCAACCGATAGCGGATAAAATTATGTCGTTCTTTTCTCAACATGAACGTGAAACGCTTGATCAAAAAAAGATGCGACAAGATTCATGTATCAAAGAACTCAATGACATCAATCGTACTTTAGGCCAATCTTTAAACCGTTACGGTGCAGAACTTCTTGGTGCTTATGAAAAAAATGGCCATGCTTATTCTTCTGCACTTGAGTTCCTTGGAATGCTTGTTAATGGTGAATATCGCCCCATGCCAATTTGCCAAGACCGTTTTTCTGACTATATGTCCATTAATCGACCTTTTTTCTCAAAATGGGGCGCTCTTGGTGAACTGCGAACAACCAGTGGAATGCGTCGATTTGGAATGCTGGAAATTAAAGAATATGATGCAACAACCAAACCAGGACAATTAAATGTTTTGTTGAAAAGTGACTTCGAATTCATATTGACGCAGAGCTTTTCGGTGCTCTCCCGACATGCTGCTAAAGACTATTTACAACGGCATCAGCGTAACCTTATTGATGCACGAGATGTGGCAACGAGCCAAATTGAACAAATTGACGAAGCACTAAACCAGCTTATCAGTGGGCATTTTGTCATGGGAGAACATCACTGCACATTGACTATCTATGGTGATACAATTCAACAAGTTCGCGACCATATGGCCAAAGCAAGTGCAGCATTACTAGACGTTGCGGTACTGCCCAAACCTGTAGACTTAGCGATAGAGGCTGGCTATTGGGCACAACTTCCTGGCAATTGGAAATGGAGACCACGTCCTGCTCCGATTACATCATTGAACTTTTTATCATTTTCATCTTTTCATAATTTTATGTCAGGAAAACCGACTGGAAACCCATGGGGACCAGCCGTCACAATTCTTAAAACAACCAGTAAAACACCGCTTTATTTCAATTTTCATGCCTCCAAACTTGAAGAGGACTCGACAGATAAACGTTTACTTGGTAATACCGCACTTATCGGACAATCTGGTTCCGGTAAAACCGTGTTACTGGGCTTTTTGTTAGCACAAGCACAAAAATTTAAGCCGACAACTGTTGTTTTTGATAAAGATCGTGGCATGGAAGTTGCCATTCGAGCGATGGGTGGAAAATATTTAACATTCAAGCCAGGCAGGAGAAGTGGTTTCAACCCTTTCCAACTCCCACCCACACAAGAAAATCTTATTTTTCTGAAACAATTTGTTAAAAAATTGGCAGAATCTGGTGGTGAGGTCACGCATCACGACGAAGAAGAAATTAACAAAGCGGTTATGTCTGTTATGAGCAGTAACATTGACCAATCACTCCGTCGTTTGTCCTTTCTGGTACAATTTTTACCAAATCCACGTTTAAGTGATTATAATGCTCACCCATCTGTTCATGCTCGCTTACTAAAATGGTGTGAAGGTGGTGATTATGGATGGTTATTTGATAATCCCCATGATGCTCTTGATCTCTCAACACATCAAATTTACGGCTTTGATATCACGGAATTTTTAGATAATTTTGAAACTCGTACCCCAGTGATGATGTACTTGCTTTACCGCACAGAGGGCATGATTAGCGGACAGCGATTTATGTATATCTTTGATGAGTTTTGGAAGCCTTTGCAAGATCCGTACTTTGAAGATTTAGCGAAAAATAAACAAAAGACTATCCGTAAACAAAATGGTATTTTTGTTTACGCAACACAAGAGCCTAGCGATGCCTTGGAAAGTAATATTGCCAAAACACTTATTCAACAGTGTGCGACTTACATTTTTCTAGCCAATCCCAAAGCAAACTATGAAGATTATACAAAAGGCTTTAAACTAACAGATACCGAATTTGAACTCGTTAAAGGACTTGGTGAGTTTAGTCGCCAATTCCTCATTAAGCAGGGTGATCAATCTGCGCTTGCAGAATTGAATCTTGGTAAATTCCATCTGACAAGCGGTGAAAAAACCATCGAACACGACTTTAGTGATGAGCTCTTGGTTTTATCAGGTACACCTGATAACGCAGAATTAGCCGAAAGCATTATCGCGGAAGTTGGTGATGATCCGGCAATATGGTTACCAATTTTCTTACATCACGCAAAAAATGACAGGAGGGAAACATGAAAAAAAAAGTCATTTCAATAGTAGTTGTAATAACTTTAGCGATTTCAAACCCAGCAATGGCTCAGTTTTTTGGCGCTGGAGCAGCGGATTTGTCATCATTAGTTCCAATGATATGGGACAATTTTTCTGGAAAGCCATCTTCACGTGAACCAACGCCTAAAAACCCTCCACAACAAAAGAAAGTGCTACCTGTAAACCCACTTCTCGATACACTAAAAAAACAACTTGAGGAAGCAAAAAAGATACGCGAGTCTATAACGGGAAGCCAAAAATTCGACACTAAAAAACTTAAAAATGCACAAACAGATTACAGCAGTTTTTTTCTCAAAAATCCAGAAACACTCTACAATAGAAATAAAGCTTCTGCTCTATCTGCATCACTTAAAAATATTTTAAGGGAAGAACAAATTCCTATCTCTATCAATGAATCTAGCAGTTTTATCAACAAGCGTATCCAATATACAGCCATCACTGATAAGGCCGTAAGTTTAAAGACTTTTGAAGAAGCAAACAATCGTTTTCAGCAAATTGAAGAACTATTAAACGAAATTAAAACAACGAAAGATCTAAAAAGTATTGCTGAGTTACAAGCACATATAATTGGAATGCTCGCTATGCTACAAAATGAAACAGCAAAACTACAAATGGTCACACATTTACGCAATGCTGAATATACACTTATTAAACAGCAGAAGGACAAACATAACATAAAAATTTTGAATAATAAAAACACGAACATGCCTACCATAAGATTTATTAGATAAGGCTTTTTATAACAATATTTCGTGTATTATTTTTTCTGTATGCTCGTAAAAAGCGAAAGTTAATGCATAATATTCAGCTCTCTCTCATAGACTGAAAAGGTCTACGAAATTTAATTCTATCCTAAAAAACTCAACGAAAAGTGCTTAGCAATCATATAAAAAGTTGAAGATTCGTTAAAGAGGAATTCCATGAACTTTACAGTGTTCACGCAACTTTTCAATAAAATTGATCAGAT